>CAZZZM010000180.1:0-6449 GCA_964658465.1 uncultured Nakamurella sp. | reverse complement strand
CGGGAGAAGGTGGCCCGACGACGTCGGGTCGGATGAGGGGTGGTGCCGCTAGGGCTCCTGTCGGGGCCGAAACGGCGCGTTCCATCATCCGACCCCGCTTTACGGGGCCACCTCCTCCCGCCAGCGGGAGAAGGGGTGGGCGCGAGGCTCGTCAAGCGCGCCTCCCCACCCTGGCGATTTCCCACTCCAGCGTGACGCCGCTCGTCTCGAGCACGCGCGCCCGGACGAGCTCGCCGAGATCTTCGAGGTCGGCAGCCGTCGCGGCGCCGCGGTTGATCAAAAAATTGGTGTGCAGCTCGGAGACTTGCGCGTCGCCGTGCGCGAGCCCGCGGCAGCCGGCGTCGTGGACGAGCTGCCAGGCCTTGCGGCCGGGCGGGTTCTTGAAGGTCGAGCCGCCGGTGCGGGTGTTGACGGGCTGCGTCGCGGCGCGCGCCGCGGTGATCTCGGCCATCTCCCTGCGGATCGTCTCCGGATCCCCGGCGCGGCCGGCGAAGCGGGCCTGGGTGAAGACCACGTCCTCCGGCACGCCGCAATGGCGATAGGTGAAGCCCATGTCGTCGCGCGAATAGGTGCGGATCGAACCGTCGCGCGCGACGCCGCGCGCCTCGATCAGCACGTCGGCCGTTTCCGCGCCGTAGGCGCCGCCGTTCATGCGCAGCGCGCCGCCGATGGCGCCCGGGATGCCGCGCAGGAAGGCGAGGCCGGCGATGCCGGCCTGCGCCGCGGCGGAGGCGAGCTTGACGTCGGGCACGCCGGCGCCGGCCGCCACCGTCTCGCCGTCGACCGCAATCGCCGAGAAGGGCTTGCCGAGCTGGATGACGACGCCGTCGATGCCGCCGTCGCGCACCAGGAGGTTGGAGCCCAGACCGACGACCAGAACGGGGATGCTCGCGTCGCAGCGCGACAGGAAGTAGGCGAGGTCGTCCTCGTCGGCGGGCTGGAAGAACGCTTCCGCCGGGCCGCCGGTCTTGAACCAGGTCAGCGGCGCCAGCGGCACGTGCGCGCGCAACTCGCCGCGCAGCCGCGGCATCGTGCTCTCGATGTCTTCGGCGAGGCTCACTTGCCGTTCGTCGAGGCGAGCTGGCCCGGCAGCGCGTAGGCCCATTGCGTGATGTTGCCGGCGCCCAGCAGCACGACGTAATCGCCGGGCTTGGCGAGCGAGCGGATGATGTAGGGCAGGTCGTCGGGGCTCGCGAGCGCCAGCGGGCGGCGGTGGCCGTGGGCTTTCAGGGCCGTGACGAGCGCGTCGCGGTTGACGTCGGCGATCGGCTGCTCGCCCGCGGCGTAGACGTCGGCGACGAGCACCGCGTCGGCGTCGTTGAAGCAGGTCGCGAACTCGTTGAACAGCGACTGGAGGCGCGTGTAGCGGTGCGGCTGCACGACAGCGATGACTTTCGCCTTGGTCGACGCGCGCGCGGCACGCAGCACCGCGGCGATCTCGACGGGGTGGTGGCCGTAGTCGTCGAAGATCGTGACGCCGTTCCACTCGCCGGTCTTGGTGAAGCGGCGCTTGACGCCGCCGAACTTCGAGAGGCCGTCGCGGATCGCGTCGGCGCTCATGCCGAGCTCGTGCGCGACGGCGATGGCGGCGGTGGCGTTGAGCGCGTTGTGCAGGCCCGGCATCGGCACCACGAGATTGTCGATGCGCGTCTCGTCGCGCGCCTTGCGGTTGGCGATGATCACCGAGAACTTCGACTGGCCGCCGGTCAGGTCGACGTCGACGAGCCGCACGTCCGCCTGCGGCGTCTCCCCGTAGGTGATCACGCGGCGGTCCTCGATGCGGCCGACCAGCTCCTGAACGGTCGGATGGTCGAGACACATGACCGCGAAGCCGTAGAAGGGGATGTTCTCGACGAAGGCGCGGAAGGCGTCCTTGATCGCGTCGAACGTGCCGAAGTGGTCGAGGTGCTCGGGGTCGATGTTGGTGACGACGGTGACGTCGGCCGGGAGCTTGAGGAAGGTGCCGTCGGACTCGTCGGCCTCGACCACCATCCAGTCGCCGCCGCCGAGGCGGGCGTTGGTGCCGTAGGCGTTGATGATGCCGCCGTTGATGACGGTCGGGTCGAACTTGCCAGCGTCGAGCAGCGTGGCGACAAGCGACGTCGTCGTGGTCTTGCCGTGCGTGCCGGCGATCGCCACGCAATGCTTGAGGCGCATCAGCTCGGCGAGCATCTCCGCGCGGCGCACGACCGGCAGCCGGGCGACGCGCGCGGCTGCGAGCTCCGGGTTGTCGCGGCGGATCGCGGTCGAGACGACGACGACCTCGGCCTCGCCGAGGTTCTTCGGGTCCTGGCCGATGTGGATGGTCGCGCCCTTGTCGCGCAGGCGCTGGACGTTGGCGTTCTCAGAGGCGTCGGAGCCCTGCACCGTGTAGCCGAGGTTCAGCAGCACTTCGGCGATGCCCGACATGCCGATGCCGCCGATGCCGACGAAATGGATGGGCCCGAGCTCGGTCGGCAGCTTCATGACGTGATCTCCAGCTTCTCCGTCTCCCGCTGGGAGGAGACGGCGGCCCCGCGAAGCGGGGTCGGACGGGGGGCGTTGCCGCCACTCCTACGATGCAGGCCCGAGCGGCGCGACCCCTCATCCGACCCGGCCTCGTCGGACCACCTTCTCGCGCAAGCGGGAGCAGGGTCGTGCGTGAGGCTCGTCACGCCTCCTCCGGCAGCATCAGCGTCTCGACGAGGTCGGCCAGCCGCTCGGCGGCATCCGAGATGCCGGCGGCGCGGGCGGCGTTGGCGCGCGCCTCGAGGCCGGCCGGATCGGCGAGCGCCAGGCGGATCATGTCGGCGAGCCATTCGGGGGTGAAATTCGCCTGTTTCACGACGAGCGCCGCCCCGGACTTCTCCAGCAGCGCGGCGTTCGCCGCCTGGTCCTGGTCGAGCGCGTGCGGGAAGGGCACGAGGATCGACGGACGGCCGATGACGGCGAGCTCGGAGACGGTCGAGGCGCCGGCCCGCGCGATCACGAGATGCGCCTGGGCGATCCGCATCGGCAGGTCGGCGAAGAACGGATTCACCTCGGTGACGAGGCCCATCCCCTCGTAGGCCGCGCGGACGCGCGCCTCGTCCTCGCCGCGCGCCTGCTGCACGATGACGAGACGGGCGCGCTCCAGCGGATCGAGCAGCGCGATCGCCGCCGGCACGACGTCCGACATGACGCGCGCCCCCTGCGAGCCGCCGGTGACGAGCAGACGCAGCTGGCCGCCGAAGGCCGGGTAGGGCTCGCGCGCTGCGGCGAGCACCGTCGGCCGCACCGGGTTGCCGATCAGCTTGGCCTTGGCGGCGACCTTGGGATTGGTGATCTGGAGATTGTCGAAGCCCTTGGCGAGCGCCTGGACGCGGCCGGCGAGGAACTTGTTGGCGCGGCCCATCACGGCGTTCTGCTCGTGCAGGATGGTCGGCACCTTCAGTTGCGTGCCGGCCAGGACCGGCGGCACCGTCGGGTAGCCGCCGAAGCCGACGACGCAGCGCGGCTTGACACGGCGGATGATGCGCCGCGCCGCGTGGGTGCCGCGCAGCAGCGTGAGGATCGCCTTCGCTCGGCCGAGCGGACCGCCCCCGGTCGGCGTCGCGGAGGCGACATGATGGACGATGCGGGCGGGAAATTCGGCGCCGTAGCGGATCGCGCGGTCGTCGGTGACGAGCTCGACGGGGATGTTGCGCTTCGCGAGCACCTCGGAGAGCGCCTGGGCCGGAAACAGATGACCGCCGGTCCCACCGGCGGCGACGAGGACGGGGCGTTGCGTCACAGGGCGTAACCCGGCTCGATGGCGCGCTCGGCGCCTTTGGTCATGGCCTCCTTGGGCACCTGGCGGTCGTAGAGGATCTCCGAACGGGGACGCTTGCGCGTCACCGCGACGAGGAAGCCCATGCCGAGCGCCACCGAGACCAGCGACGAGCCGCCGTAGGAGATGAACGGCAGCGTCATGCCCTTGGCCGGCATCAGGTGCAGGTTCACCGCCATATTGATGGCCGCCTGGATGCCGAACAGCATGACGAGGCCGGCGCCGGCGAAGGCGCAGAACGGGTCCTCGCTCTTGCCGGCCTTCACGAGGCCGCGCACGACGATGAAGCCGTAGAGCCCGCAGAGCGCGATGCAGGAGATGAGGCCGAACTCCTCGCCGGTGACGGCGAAGATGAAGTCGGTGTGGGCGTCGGGCAGGATGCGCTTCACCGTGCCCTCGCCCGGGCCCTTGCCGAGCCAGCGGCCGGCCTTGATCGTCTCGAGCGCGGTGTCGACCTGGAACGTGTCGGTGACGCCGTTGCCCGAGGACGGGTCCATGAACTTCAGGATGCGCGCCCGCACGTGCGGCACGAACTTGTAGGCGAGAAAGACGCCCGAGACGCCGAAGCCGCCGAGGCCGAACACCCAGAACCAGTGCAGCCCGGCCATGAAGAACAAGGCCATCCAGACCAGAGAGACCAGCATCGTCTGTCCGAAGTCGGGCTGCAGCATGAGCGGGATGACGGTGGCCGGCCATAACAGGATGGCGATCAGCGTGCCCGGCACGTCGCGCCGCTTGCCGCCCTCAGAGAAGGCCCAGGCGACGAGGATCACGAAGGCGGGCTTGAGGAATTCCGACGGCTGGATGCCGAAGATCCAGCGGCGCGAGCCCTTGACCTCGTGGCCGAACAGCAGCGCGACCAGGATGAGCCCCATCGACACGAGGAAGACGATGACCGCCATGCGCCGGACCTGGCGCGGCGTCAGGAAGGAGACGGCGATCAGCACGGCGATGGCCGGAACCAGGGCGATCGCCTGACGGTCGACGAAATGGAAGGTCGGCAGGTTGATTCGCTCGGCGACGGCGGGCGAGGCGGCCATGGTGAGGATCATGCCGGCGACGACGAGGATCGCGAGCGCGGCGAGGAGCCAGCGGTCGACGGTCCACCACCAGTTGGCCAGGGCCGTCCGTTGCGCGCGCGAAACCATAGGGCGTGACCTCACCGCCGGGGCAACCCGGCATTCCTCCTCGGGATCATCGCAAAGAACGATTAACCATGCCTTTCACGGACCCGCCTTTAGCAGGATCTCCGTCAGGTGGCGAAACGCGTCGCCGCGCTTCTCGAAGTCGGGGAACTGGTCGTAGGAGGCGCAGGCGGGCGAGAGCAGGACGACCTCGTCTTCGCCCGACGCCTCGTGCGCGGCGCGAGCGTCGGCGGCGGCGGCCTTCACCGCCACGTCGAGCGTACCGCACATCTCGAACGCCACCTCGCCGGCGTGCAGCGTGCTGGCGAAGGCCGGCCCGGCCTCGCCGATGCAATAGGCCTTGGCGACGCGACCGAAGAGCGGGCGCAGCGGCTCGATGCCGCCCTCCTTGGCGCGGCCGCCGATGATCCAGTGCACGCGCGGGAAGGCGAGCAGCGCCTTCTCGGCGGCGTCCGCGTTGGTCGCCTTCGAATCGTTGATGAACAGCACGCCGTCGCGCCGCCCGACCTGCTCCATGCGATGTGCGAGGCCGGGGAAGCTCGCGAGCGCGGCCTGAAGCTTTGCCAAGTCGTCCGCTTCGTCGCCGAGCGCGAGGATCGCGGCGGCGGCGTTCTGCGCGTTGTGCGCGCCGCGCAGCGAGGCGATGCCGTCGAGGTCGGCGACGACCGTCGTCGCGCCGTCGCGGTGACGGACGAGCCGCGTGCCGTCGCGCGTGATGCCGTTCTCGACCGGGTTCCCGGCGACGGAGATGGTCGCCACGTCGTGCCCCTGGCCGATGAGATGCATCGCGATGGCGCGGCAGTCGGGGTCGTCGACCGAGACGATGGCGCGGTCGGCGCCGGCGACGAGGCGCGCCTTGATCGCCGCGTAGGCGGCCATCGTCCCGTGCCTGTCGAGATGATCCGGCGTCAGGTTCATCAGGATGCCGACCGACGGATGGATCGTCGGCGACAGGTCGATCTGGAACGACGAGCACTCGACGACGTGCACGCGGTCCGGCGACGGCGGCGGCAGCTGCAGGATCGGCGTCCCGATGTTGCCGCCCATCGCCACCTCGTGGCCGAAGCAGCGGAAGAGATGCGCGGTCAGCGCCGTGGTCGTCGACTTGCCGTTGGTGCCGGTGATCGCGACGAAGGGTGCGGCGGGGGCGATCGCCGCGCGCTCGCGGCCGAACAGCTCGATGTCGCCGATAATCTCGACGCCCGCGGCCTGCGCCAGCGGCACGGTCCAGTGCGGGGTCGGGTGGGTGAGCGGCACGCCGGGCGCGAGCACCAGCGCGGCGAAGCGCGACCAGTCGGCGTAATGGAGGTCGACGATGGCGATCCCGGCCGCCGCGGCCCTGTCGCGCGAGGCCTGCTTGTCGTCCCAGGCGGCGACCTCTGCGCCGCCGGCGAGGAGGGCGCGGGCGGCATCGAGCCCCGACGCGCCGAGCCCGAAAAGGGCGAGCGTCTTGCCAACGAAGGCGGTGAGGGGAGTCATGCTCGGCCTATCCTTCTCCCGCCTGCGGGAGAAGGTGG
>CAZZZM010000179.1:0-6516 GCA_964658465.1 uncultured Nakamurella sp. | reverse complement strand
GCCGAACAGCTGCATGACGAGGTCCGACGCGACGGCGCCCGGACCGCGCAGCCAATTGTGCACGGGCGTGGCGGTCGCGTGATTGAGGCTCGGATCCTGGATCGACCAGGTCATCAAAGCGATGCCGAGGGCGACGAGCCCGAAGAGCAGCGCCGCGCCGCAGGCTTCCGCGCAGCGCCGGGAGACGAAGACGCGCACCGATTCGGGGATGTGGTCGAAAACGGAGGCGCTCGTCGTCGTTCGCATCTGACCCTGTCCCGGCCGGCGCCGCCATCGCAGGCCCACCCCGTGGCTCAAGCTAGAGAGATGCGGTTAATGTCGGTTTAACCTTCGTGCCGGGCGGTTAACGGCCCAACGAGAAAGCCCCGCCATCGGTGACGATGACGGGGCTTCGTTTGCCGGCGGCCGGGGCCGCGAGAGGGTCTTCGAGCTTAGTGCACCATCTCGCCGTGCAGGGCGAGGTCGAGGCCTTCCTGCTCGATCTCCGGGGAGACGCGCAGACCGATCGTCATGTCGATCACCTTAAGGATGATCAGCGAGACGATGGCATCGAACACGACGACCGTGCCGACGCCGATGCACTGGTTGATCACCTGGCCGTAATTGCCCTCGATGGCGCCCGCCGTGCCGCCGTACTCGCTGATCGCGAAGACGCCGGTCAGGATCGCGCCGATGATGCCGCCGACGGCGTGGACGCCGAAGCAGTCGAGCGCGTCGTCGTAGCCGAAGGCATGCTTCAGGCTGGTGGCACCGAGGTAGCAGCCGATGCCGCAGGCGACGCCGATCGCCATCGACCCGGCCGGGCCGACGAAGCCCGAGGCGGGCGTGATGGCGACGAGACCGGCGACGGCACCCGAGCAGACGCCGATGACGGTCGGCTTGCCGCGGTGCGCCCACTCGACGAACATCCAGGTCAGCGCGGCGACGCCGGTGGCGATCTGCGTGACGAGCATGGCCATGCCGGCCTGCATGTTGGCGGTGACGGCCGAACCGGCGTTGAAGCCGAACCAGCCGACCCAGAGCAGGCCGGTGCCGATGAAGGTGAGCACCATGTTATGCGCCGGGCCGGTGTCCTTGCGCGGCCCGAGCAGCAGGGCGCACATCAGGCCGGCGACACCGGCGTTGATGTGGACGACCGTACCGCCGGCGAAGTCGAGCACCTTCACGAAGCCGGCGAAGTTGCCCTTCGAGTCGACGTTGGCCGCCGAGAACGCACCGTCCGGACCCCAGACCACATGGGCGACCGGAGCGTAGACGACGATGGCCCACAGCGTGATGAAGATCAGCATCGCCGAGAACTTCATGCGCTCGGCGAAGGCGCCGGCGATGAGGGCGGGCGTGATGATCGCGAAGGTCATCTGGAAGCAGATGTAGACGGTCTCCGGAATCGTCGGCGCGAGGCTGTTCGGATTGCCGGTCTGGTTCGAGATGTCGCTCAGGATGCCCTGAAGGAACAATCGACTGGTTCCGCCGAGATACGGCGAGCCCGAGGTGAACGCGAGGCTGTAGGTGCAGACCGCGAAGATCACCGTCACCAGGGCGGTGATGGCGAAGCTGGTCATCACCGTGTCGCCGACGTTCTTCTTGCGGACCATGCCGCCGTAGAAGAGGCCGAGACCGGGGATGGTCATCATGAGGACGAGCGCGACGGAGGTCAGCATCCACGCCGTGTCGCCCGAGTTGACCGTGCACTTCGTCGTGACGGTCGAGGAGCAGGCCGGCGGCGTCGCCGGAGCGGCGGGCGCCGCGGCGGCAGGAGCGGGCGTGGCGGCCGGAGCAGCCGGGGCCGGAGCGGGCGTGGTGGCCTGGGCGAGCACGACCGGGGCGGTGACGGCGGCGTGCACTGCGGGCGTCGTGGAAATCGCCTCGTCGACCGTGCGCGCGTGGCTTGGACCGCTCGCGAACAGCAGCGCGGCGAACGCCAGCGCTGGGCCGAAGCCGGCTAGAGAAAGGGTACGCTTCATGTTTCGGGACTCCGATTGAAAAGTAGAGAGGCTTCGGGGCCTCAAAGGGCGTCGAGGTCGCGTTCGCCGGTGCGGATCCGCACGGCTTGCTCGACGTCGCTGACGAAGATCTTGCCGTCGCCGATCTGGCCGGTGCGGGCGGCAGTGGTGATCGCGTCCATCACCGCGGTGAGCAGGTCCGGCGAGACGCCGACCTCGATCTTGAGCTTGGGGAGGAAGCTGACCGCGTATTCGGCGCCGCGGTAGATTTCGGTATGGCCCTTCTGGCGGCCATAGCCTTTCACTTCCGTCACGGTCATGCCGTGCACGCCGACGTTGGTGAGGGCGTCGCGCACCTCCTCCAGCTTGAACGGCTTGATGATCGCCATCACGAGTTTCATTGTGTCGAACCCCTCCCGCCACTGAACGCAGGTCAATAAATCCACGGCCGCCAAGGCGGATACGGGAGTGCCCGTGGGCACCGGGGCCAAAAAGCAAGAGACGGGCCGTTTTTTGGGCAGCAGGCGAATTGAATGGAACGAAATGCCGGTTCGGGGATTCCGGGCCACGTGTTCGCAAGCGGATGAGGGCCGTGCGCCGCCATTGTGTGGGTGTTCGGGCCGGCGGCGACGGCCTCAGCCCAGCGGGATACCCTGCTGCTCGGCGAAGGCGCGGAGCGGCTCGCGCAACGAGCGACCGCCGTCGATGCGGGTGATCTGATCGACGACGAAGGACTCGAACTCGCCAAGGTCCATCGCCATCAGCGCCGCCTTGACGGGACCGATCGCCGCCGGCGACATCGACAGCGCGCGGAAGCCGAGTGCCATGAGCACGATGGCCTCGAGCGGGCGGCCGCCCATCTCGCCGCACAAGGTCAACGGCGTGTGGCTCTCGCGCGCCTTGTCCGCCACGAGCTTCAAGGCCCGCAGCGACGGCGGCGAGAGCGTATCGAAGCGCGAGGCGACGCGCGTGTTGTCGCGATCGGCGGCGAAGAGATATTGCAGGAGGTCGTTCGAGCCGACGGAGACGAAATCGACCGTGCGGAACACCTCGTCGAGCTGCCACAGCAGGCTCGGCACCTCGAGCATGATGCCGAGCTCGAGCTTGGCCGGCAGCGGGTGCGCGTAGCGCGCGAGATAGGCGATCTCCTGGTCGACGACTTCCTTGGCCTGGCGGAATTCCTCGATTGCGGCGATCATCGGAAACATGATGCGAAGCTCGCGGCCGCCGCCGGCGCGCAGCATCGCGCGCACCTGGGAGCGCAGCAGCGCCGGCCGGTCCAGCCCGATGCGGATCGCCCGCCAGCCCAGCGCCGGGTTCTCCTCCGAGACCTTGTCCATGTACGGGAGGATCTTGTCCGAGCCGATGTCGAGCGTGCGGAACGTCACCGCGCGCCCCTCGACCGCCTCGAAGATCGAGCGATAGAGCAGCTCCTGCTCGCGCATGCGCGGGAAGCGATGCGCGACCATGAACTGGATCTCGGTCCGAAACAGGCCGATCGACACCGCGCCCGTCTCCTCGACGTGCTGCAGGTCGACGACGAGGCCGGCATTCATGTGCAGGTCGATCGCGACGCCGTCGCGGGTGACGCTCGGCTTGTCGCGCAGCGTGCGGTACTGCGCCTGGCGCTTGGCCCGCAGCCGCGCC
The DNA here is from genome assembly GCA_964658465.1 of uncultured Nakamurella sp. Lineage (GTDB taxonomy): Bacteria > Pseudomonadota > Alphaproteobacteria > Rhizobiales > Beijerinckiaceae > RH-AL1. The sequence goes on along the minus strand of CAZZZM010000179.1, from coordinate 2,926 downwards.
TTCTCGCCGTAGGCGTTCTCGACGTCGGGGGTCGGGCGCACGTAGACGTCGCCCGACGAGCCGTCGACGATGATCGCGTCGCCCTGATCGGCGAGGTTGATGATGTTGGCGACGTTGCCGACGGCAGGAATGCCGAGCGAGCGGGCGACGATCGCGACGTGGCTCTGCGCGCCGCCGTCCTCGAGCACCAGGCCGCGGATGCGGGCGCGCTCGTAGTCGAGCAGCGCGGCCGGGCCCATCGCGCGGGCGACGATGATCGCGTTCTCCGGCAGCGTGCCGTGGTCGGCGACGAACGAGCGGCCGACGAGCTCGTGCAGCAGCCGGTTGGCGAGATCGTCGAGGTCGTGCAGGCGCTCGCGGAGGTAGGGGTCGGTCTGGCGCTGCATCTTGGCGCGCACGTCGCTCTGCACGCGCTCGACCGCCGCCTCGGCGGTGAGGCCCGTCGACACCGCCTCGCGCAGCCGGCGCAGCCAGCCGCGGTCGTTGGCGATGTTGCGGAAGGCGTCGAGGATGTCGCGCGTCTCGCCGGGCGTCTCCTCGCCGGTGTCGACGAGGCGGTCGATGGCGGCGCGCAGGTTGCCGATGGCGACGTCGAGGCGCGACAGCTCGGCCTGCACGTCCTCGGCGACGATCCGCTGCACGACGATGCGCGGCTCGTGCAGCACCGCGCGCCCGAGCCCGATGCCCTCGGTGATCGGCGTGCCGGCGAGCGACAGCGGGCGGCGCGCGGCGAGCTCGTCGGTCGTCGCGGCGAGCGACTGCAGCTCGCCCGAGGCGATCATCTCGGCGAGCAGCATCGCCGTCGTCTGGAGGACCTCGACCTCTTCGTCGTTGTAGAGGCGGCGGGCCTTGTTCTGCACGACGAGCACGCCGAGCGTGTTGCCGCCGCGCAGCACCGGCACGCCGAGGAACGACGAATAGACCTCCTCGCCCGTCTCGGGGCGGTAGGAGAAGGAGGGGTGGTTCTGCGCGTCGGCGAGCGCCAGGCTCTCCGCCGATTGCGCGATCAGGCCGACGAGGCCTTCGTCGGCGCGCATGGTGGTGAGGTGGACGGCCTCGTGGTTGAGGCCTTCCGTGGCGTACAGCTCGAGCCGGCCATCGGCGCGCAACACGTAGACCGAGCAGACCTCGGCCACCATGTTGGCGGCGATGTGCACGACGATGCGATCGAGTCGGGTCTGCGCGCTGACCGGCTCCGCCATGACTTCGCGGAGCCTGCGCAGCAGCAGACGCGGTCCGCCGTGTGCCGCCTGCATGGCCCTATCCTGTCACCGTCATAGAGCTGTGCGGTCTCGCGTTCGAGCGACCCGCACGGGTGGGCGCGTCCAGGGCCGGTCCGCCACGTCCGCCGTACCTATCGCCCTATACAGGCTCGCGAGACGGCGCGGCAAGCCCACCCGTCGGCGGGCGCCCGGGCGTTGATTCCTCTGGCGAAAGTATGATCGCGGCGATGCCGGGAGCGACGCGCGCGGCTCGAGCCCGGGCGACGGGCCCGTCGGCGCGGCGCGATCAGACCCCGCCGGCCGCCAGCGCCGCCTCGACCCGACCGCGATAGCCGTCCCCGAACAGCCGCAGATGCACCAGCAGCGGCCACAGCCGGTAGACCGGCAGCCGCTCGCGCCAGCCGGCCTCGAGAGCGAGCGCGTCGAAGAAGGCCGGCGGCGGCGCATCGAACAGGGTGAGCATGGCGACGTCGACCTCGCGGTGCCCGTAGTAGCAGGCTGGGTCGATCAGCGTGACGGCGCCGTCGCCGCCGACCAGCACGTTGCCGCCCCACAGGTCGCCATGCAGCAGCACCGGCGGCGGCCGCGCCGGCAGCAGGTCGGGAAGGCGCGCGGCCAGGCGCTCCAGCCGGCGGCCGAGATCGGGCGCCACGTACGGGGCGTGGACGGCGATGCGCTGCGCGCCCCAGAAGGACGGCCAGTCGTCGCTACGCGTGTTGACGATCGCCACGTCGGCGAAGGCGTGGTCGCGCGGCCAGCCGTAGGGCTGCGTCGTCGGCCGATGCAGCAGCGCCAGCGCCGCGGCCAGGGCCTGCCACGCGGCGCCGCCGAGCCGAGCGTCGTCGGTCACGCACGCGAGCACGAGCAGATCGTCGGCCGCGCCCAGCACGGCGGGCGCCGGCGCGCCGGTGGCGCGGATCGCCTCCAGCATCTCGGCCTCGGCCCTGGCGGCGGCACCGGGCTTAGCCACCACCACGCGCCCGTCGTCGAGCGCGACGCGCGTGACCTCGGACAGGCTGCCGCCGGCGAGCAGCCGCGCCGCGGCCACGCGGCCGCCGATCAGCGCCGCCGCGCGCGCCGCGACGTCGCTCACCGGGCGAGACGCGCGACGAGGGCCTTCGCCGCTGCCGCGACGTCGCGCCAGGTCTCCTCAAACCCGGCGTCGGGGCCGTAGTAGGGATCGTGCACGCCCTCGCCCGCCCGGCCCGGCACGAGGTCGAGCAGCAGCGCCACCTCCGCCGTCGCGTCCGCCGGCGCCAGCCGCCGCAGCGCGGCGAGGTTGTCGCGATCGAGCGCGAAGATCAGGTCGAAGCGGCGGAAGTCGGCGGCGTCGACCTGCCGCCCGCGCTGGCCGGCGATGTCGGCCCCGTGCCGCCGCGCGACGGCGATGGCGCGCGGATCGGGCGGCTCGCCGACATGCCAGCCGCCGGTGCCCGCCGAATCGACCTCGACCGCGAGGCCCGCCTCCCGCGCCGCCGCGGCGAACGCCGCCTCGGCGAGCGGCGAGCGGCAGATGTTGCCGAGGCAGACGAACAGGATCTTGTGTGTCATCGCCCGCTCCCGGTCGGCCGCCTTGTCACCCCCGCGCCCCTATGGCAGAAGGACCGCGCCCGACCGCCGGGTGCGCTGCGGTAGCTCAGTGGTAGAGCACTCCATTGGTAATGGAGAGGTCGAGAGTTCAATCCTCTCTCGCAGCACCAGCA
>CAZZZM010000178.1:0-6546 GCA_964658465.1 uncultured Nakamurella sp. | reverse complement strand
TTCGGCTCGTACAACAAGACCTACGGTTCGCTCGGCGCGGTGATCGGCTTCATGACCTGGATCTGGCTGTCGACCACCGTGCTTCTCGTCGGCGCCCAGCTCAACGCCGAGATCGAGACGCAGACCGCGCACGATACGACGACGGGGGCTCCGCGGCCGCTCGGCCGGCGCGGCGCGACGGCTGCCGACACCGTGTCCTAGGCCGCAGACGTCACCAGCTCAGCGCCGCGGCCCCACGATGCAGGCGCTCGGCGTCCGGCGTGAAGCGCCCGTCGGCCTCGTGCAGGACCAGCGCCGGTGCGAGACGGAAGGGGGCGCGGCTGCCCTTGATCGCGCGCAGCAGCACCCGGCTCGCATCGCCCTGCGCGCGGGGATAGATCGGCAGCAGGGTCACGCCCGACGCGCGGCCGAGCGCCTCGACGAGCGTCATCGCCGCATCCGCGCGGTGGACGACGACGAGGCTGCCCTTCGGCGCCAGCAGATCGAGACAGGCCGCGATCCAGGCGGCAAGACCGCCTTCGCCCATCACATGGGCCGCGCGGCGCCCTGGATCCGGCGACTGGCGCACCGCGGCCGGGTCGAGGAACGGCGGGTTGGTGATCACGAGCTCCGCGCCGCCTGCGCCGAGCGCCGCACGCCGCGCTGCCGGCGCCAGGACATCAATCTCGAGCAGGCTGACGCGCGACGCGTCGTTGGTCGCGATATTCTCGGCCGCATAGGCGGCACTCGCCGGGTCGTTCTCGATCAGCCGGACGTGCGCCGCCGGGCAGCGGCAGGCCAGCGCGAGGCCGGCCGTCCCGACCCCGGCGCCGACGTCCTCGACCAAGCCGGCGAAGCTCGATGGCACGCAGGCGGCGAGCAGCACGGCATCCGTGCCGGCACGATGCCCGCGCGCCGGCTGCCGGAGTTTGAGACGGCCGTCCAGGAAAGCATCGAGCGTCGTCTCGACCCCGCCCGCGGCGGTGTCAGCCACGCTTCAGCTCGCCGAGCAGACCGGCGCCGTGCAGCGCCATGCGGGCGCGCGGCAGGTCGTCGGCGTCGATGAGCATGCGGCGCGGCAGGAAGCCGGACGAGCCCTCCAGAACGCTCATGTGCTGGTCGGCGACGAGGAGACCGATCTCGTGCTCGGCCATCAGCGCCTCGATCCGCGAGATGAGCACGATGTCGTTGGTGCGCAGAAGCTCGATCATATCTGCCCGTTCCACGCCCGCTTGCCGGACCGCGGCATCTTGCACGCGGTCCGGCCCCTCGCAAGGCGTGCGGTTGCCGATCCGGGCGGCGCGTTCTAAGTAGCGAGCTATACGCGGAGTAAGCCTTTGGGCCTGGTGGTTCCCCTCGAAGAGAAGACGGCCGACTCCGGGATACGCGCGCTCACCGACCTCGTCGCAGCCGACATGTCGCGCGTCGATCAGACGATCCTCTCGCGTGCCGCCTCGCACGTCTCGATGATCCCCGACGTCGCCCGCCACCTGATCGCCTCCGGCGGCAAGCGGCTGCGTCCCATGCTGACGCTGGCGACCGCCCATCTCTGCGCCTACTCGGGCGACGGGCATGTCCGGCTCGCCGCCGCCGTCGAGTTCATGCACACCGCGACCCTGCTGCACGACGACGTCGTCGACGAGAGCGACATGCGGCGCGGCAAGCTGGCGGCGCGGATGCTGTGGGGCAACGAGGCCAGCGTCCTCGTCGGCGACTTCCTCCTCGGCCAGGCCTTCAAGATGATGGTCGAGGTCGGGTCCCTGGCCTGCCTCGACGTCCTGTCCTCGGCCGCCGTGGTCATCGCCGAGGGCGAGGTCATGCAGCTCTCCGCCGCCAAGGACACGCAGACCACCGAGGACGACTACCTCGCCGTCATCAGCGCCAAGACCGCCGCGCTGTTCGGCGCGGCCTGCGAGGTCGGCGCGATCCTCGGCGGCCGGGCGACCGAGGAGGCGACGGCCTGCCGCGCCTACGGCGTGAACCTCGGCATCGCGTTCCAGCTGATCGACGACGCGCTCGACTACGGCGGCACCGCCGCGACGCTCGGCAAGAACGTCGGCGACGATTTCCGCGAGGGCAAGATCACCCTGCCCGTGGTCCTCGCCTTCCGTCGCGGCTCGGACAGCGAGCGCGCCTTCTGGCGCCGCGTGCTCGAGGAAGGCTCGCGGGCCGATGGGGACCTCGAGACGGCGGTCGCTGCGTTGCGCCGCCACGACGCCCTGCAGGAGACGGTGGAACGCGCCCGCGCCTATGGGGCGAAGGCCTGCGAGGCGCTCGACGCGTTTCCCGATTCGCGGTGGAAGCGAGCGCTCGTCGACGTGGTCGGCTTCTGCATCGACCGATCGCACTGAGTCGTGACACGGCATTAGCCGCCAAGCGTATTGCGCGAAATTTCTTCAGAAAATAACAAGAGCGACGCTCCCCTGTGGCGGGGGCCGTGGCCGCTTGTGTGAGGAAATTTCATGATCTCGCGGTCCCCCGATGCCGCCCTGTCGCGCGACGGTCATGTGACCCTACGCAAGGTCGCGAGCGAGGCCGCCGCCGACGACAACGCCGTCAAGCTGACGCTGTACCGCTCCGACGAGGGCGCCTGCGGCTGGTACATCGGGCCGATCTCGAGCGTATCCGGCCGTTTCGACATCCCGTATTTGCCGAAATCGGCCCGGACGATCGCTTCGGTCGCCGTCGTCCGCGCGATGCGGGCCGCCGAGCGAGCCGGTGCCCCGATCTGCCTCATCGATCCGGACGACCTGTGGGCGCTCGCCTGGCGGTCGTGAACCGTCAGGTCTGCCCGGCCCTCAGCTTGTAGAAGATGTGGTGGCCGATGACGTCCATCTTCACGAGTCGCCGCGCCCAGCCCGGCCGCACGTAGTTGGCGTGGTAGTGCGTCGCGCCGCCGACGTCCGAGAGGTAGGTGCGGCCCTCCACCACGGCATCGGCGATGCTGACCGCCTTGTGCCACGAGTCGGGCTCGGTGATCCGCAGCGACTTGCCCTCGCAGGCGAACGAGAACTGGCACGCCTTGTAGTGGGTGCGGTTCTGGTAGACGACGCCGCAGATCGACGCCGGGTAGAGGCCCGAGGTCGCGCGGTTCAGGACCACCTGCGCCACCGCCGCCTGCCCCGCGTCGGGCTCGCTGCGCGCTTCGAAATAGACGGCTTCGGCGAGGCACTTGCGCTCGCGCGCGCCATGCTCGCCGACGAGCAGAGCGGCATAGTTCGGGTGCCCCGGCGCCACGCGCGGGACGATCGAGGCGTTCTCCATCGCCCTCACGCGACCCGGCGCGAAGGTCGCGACGATCGGCGTGCCGTCGGCGGGCGCCGGCGTCGTGGACGACAGCGCCTCGGCGCGCGAGACCGGCGGGGTCGCCCCCTGCGCGAGCCGCTCCTTGAGGGCCGACGGCTGCATGGCGATGATCTGCCCGGCATGCGGCGTGTCGTCGGCATCCACCGCCTGTTGCGGGGTCTCGCCCTCGCCCCATGCCTCGAAGGCGGCGGAGCCGTCGAGCGGATCGCCGTTGTCCTGCAGGGAGAAGCCGGCCGCCGGCATCGCATCGTCGTGCGGCCCGATCAGCAGCCGCCGCTCGAGCCGCGCGATATCGCCGGAACGGCGCAGTTCGCTGTCGAAGGTCGGGCGAAGGCCGATCGCCGGGTCGCCCTTATGGGTCCGGTCGACGATCGGGACGGCGCCGGAATGCGGCTTCAGGTCGGTGCGCGGCTCGACCTCGTCGGCCACGTCCTTGAAATCCTCGGCCTGGCCGGGATCGAAGCTGATCGGGATCGCGCGCGGCGCGTCGCGCATGCCGTAGTCGCCGAGATTGCCGGTAAGCGCGAGCGTCTGGGCGGGGACGAGATCGTCGGGCTGGGCCGCCGCACGCGCCGAGATGGCCGCCAGCGAGCCGCCGAGCGAGCCGTTCTGGCCGGCATCGGCGGTGATGGAGATCAACACACCCATGCCGAGGCACCAGGGTGCGATGACGCTCATCGCCCAACGCATCCGCGAACGCCGCATTACCCCACGGTCCCCGAGTCCTGACGGACACATGCTCGGCTTATCGCGCCGCAAGCTTAGGGGAGCCTTACGCGAGGTTTCCGGCCGCTGTGCCAAAGCGGAACAGGCGTCTTGCGTTTGCAGCGTCGGCGTAAGCTTTGCTACATCTTCAAACGATCGAGGAGCCGAAGCATGAGCGAGAGCCGCCCCCCTTTCCCGCCCTTCACCAAGGAGACGGCGGCCAAGAAGGCGCGCGGCGCCGAGGACGCCTGGAACTCGCGCGACCCCGTGAAAGTGTCGCTCGCCTACACGGAGGATTCCGAGTGGCGCAACCGCTCCGAATTCTTCCGGGGCCGCGCCGCGATCGTGGAGTTCCTCACCCGCAAATGGGCCAAGGAGACGGACTACAAGCTCATCAAGGAGGTCTGGGCCTTCGAGGGCAACCACATCGCCGCGCGCTTCTGCTACGAGTGGCACGACGCGGCCGGCCAGTGGTACCGCTCCTACGGCAACGAGCAATGGGAGTTCGCCGACAACGGCCTGATGCGGCGCCGCCAAGCCTCGATCAACGACGTGCCGATCGAGGAGAGCGACCGCAAGTTCACATGGGACGGGGACAGGCGGCCGGACGACTTTCCGGGCCTGACGGAGCTCGGGCTGTAACGCCGCTGTCGCGCACGCCGTGATATCCTGCAGCGGTCGCCGGCGCGGAGCACGGCGATCTCATACATCGACGCGAGACCAAGGCCGCGGATGCCGCTGAGGAGCTGATCGGCATCGTGGAAGCCCATCCGACGTGACGCCCCTTCAAACGATCCTGTCGGCCGGGCTCGCGAGCCCGTTCGGTCACACGCTGGTCGCGCTCCTCACCGCCTTCGTGCTCGGCACGACGATCGGCGTCGAGCGCCAGTGGCGCCAGCGCAATGCGGGTCTGCGCACCAACGTCCTCGTCGCGGTCGGCGCCGCGGCGTTCTCCGACCTCGGCTTGCGCCTGCTCGGCGCCGACGGGGCGACCCGCATCGTCGCCTACGTCGTGTCCGGCATCGGCTTCCTCGGCGCCGGCGTCATCCTGAAGGACGGGACCAACATCCTCGGGCTGAACACGGCGGCCACGCTGTGGTGCTCGGCCGCCGTCGGCGCGTTCGCGGGGTCGGGGATGCCCGCCGAGGCCGCGGCGGTCACGTTCTTCGTCCTGGCCGGCAACACGCTGCTGCGCCCGCTGGTCGACTGGATCAACCGGCGGCCGATCTCGTCGAGCACCACGGAGGCCGAATATCGCGTGCATGCCACCTGCGCCCCTGCCGCGGTATCGGACGTCCGCGATCTGCTCGACGCCGAGCTGAGCGAAGCCGGCCTCCCGGTCCGCGACGTGGAAACGCTGTCGGAGTCCGACGATCATATCGAGCTCGCCGCCACCCTGGTGCCGACGACCGTCGAGGTCAGCGAGCTCGACGCGGTGGTCGCGGCCCTGGAGCGCCTGCCGCTCATCAAATCCTCGACCTGGTCCGTCGAGATCACGTCCTGAGGCGACGCCGCGATCCCGCCTAGCGGGCCCCGCCTACGGCAACGAGCGGGCGCGGGCCGCAGACTCTTGATGAGCGAAGCTTGAAAGCTCGCATCGTTCATCGCACGACCCTCTCTGCACAACGAGGGCTCCCATGAACGTTCTGGCTGTTTGCGCTGACTACCTCGACTCCTGCGACCGCGAGCGGCATCTGGCGCCGCACACCCTTGCCGCATATCGCCAGGACCTGGCGGAGTTCTGCCGATTCTTCAACGGTCGCGCGATCGACGCAATCACCGGCGACGAGCTGGTCTCTTACGCCCAGCACCTAGCCGAGGAGCGCAACCTTGCTCCCGCGACAGTCAAGCGACGCCTCGCCTGCATCCGCGCGATGTTCTCCCGCCTTCTCCGGCGAGGTCGCGTACCGGCGAATCCCTTCGCCAGCGTCGAACTTCGGATCCGCTTGCCGACGCGTCTCCCTCGTTGCCTTGGCGCCGGCGAAGTCCGTGCAATGCTGCGCGCCGCCGAGATGGCGTGCTCCACCACCCGGCTTGCCACTCTTCTGCTTCTCGCGACGGGATTGCGCGTAAGCGAACTCACCGCGATCCGACTTGGCGATATCGACATTGAGCAGCGCGCCATCCGGATTTTTGGGAAAGGCAGTCGCGAACGGCAGGTCTTCCTCGCCGACAACGGAATGACCGACATGTTGCAGCGCTACATCGCAGCGAAGCATCCCTCGGGCCGGCCCGCCGATAAGCTGTTCGTCAACACACTAGGGCTGCCCGCGATTTCGAGCTGCATAAGGAGGCGCATCAAAACTCTTGCGAACCTTGGAGGCCTCGCTCGGAAGGTGACGCCGCACATGTTGAGGCATACCGCTGCGACTGCCCTCATAGAGGCAGGTGTCGACATCCGGATCGTCCAACGCCTGCTTGGACATCAGACTATCGCGACAACTCAGATCTATACGCACGTCAGCGACAGAGCCTTACGGGAGGCAATTTTCAACGCCAATGTGGTTGGGAGGGTAGTGACGCGTTGAATTGCAGAGCGGCATAACTAGGAATTAT
>CAZZZM010000177.1:0-6547 GCA_964658465.1 uncultured Nakamurella sp. | reverse complement strand
GTGCCACGCCGGCCGTGACGGCGGCGGTGGCGGAGTTGCGGACCCGGGCAGGCTCGGCGCTCGCCGGGTTGCGAGACCGGCGAGGCAGGCTCGGCGCCGCGGCCCCGGCCTTCCTCACGGTCGCTCTGGTCGAGCCGCAACTCGCCGGCTCGGCCCCTTTCGCGCCTCTGCCCGACCTGCCGGGCTGGCGCCGCCAGTGGCGTCTCTGGCGGGCGGCCCGCCGCGGCGGCTTGCTGTAGGGCCGCCAAGCCCGACGGCCATCGCCGACAATGGCTCGCTCCGGTGGCGTTTCGCTCCAGAAAGTCCTTTGCTCGTCGAGCGTTTGGGAGCAGATTGCTGTCGGTCGACGCACAAATCGCTGGAGCGTAAGACACGGGCGTTCAAGACCGTCCGACTGCGGCAGGGTCCATTTCGTACCCGCCGGTTTCCATGATTTGATTTCCGGTCGCTCGTCGCTCCATCGCGCCATCGACTCTCAATCCGACGTTTGACGCAATCCGATACTGACGCAATCCGATTTTCAGGGAGACGCCTGTGGCTCACGCCCTCAATTTGACGATGAAGATCCGCCAGGATAGCGCGACCCAGGCTAAACTCGCCAAGATCGCAGCCATGTTTCCCTCGCAGATCCAGCCCAAGATCGACGCGGCCCTGCGACAATCGCAGATCGTTCATTTCGCCCGCGTTCTGGTGATCGACAATCTCTATCTTCAGGTCATCACCGAGTATGATGGCGAGCACCGTGCCTATACGGATTTCTTCCTGCAGCAGTTGCCGGATGTTTTCGGCATGCTGTTCAGCCTGGCCGATCCGCCGCCGCCCGAGAGCGCCATCAACGACCCCGAGGCGTTCTGGAAGTTCTCCAAGAGCTTGCAGATCCGGTCGCTGGGAACGTCGGTGGACGGCGATCCGGATGGCGAGGGTCACGTGGCCGGCTATCTGTTCTCCGCCTATGGAGCGCGGGAGGTGAAAGAGATCCTGCCGCTCCTGGCCGACTGATCGCCGTGCCGGCCGCAGGCGACATCCAGGGCCTGGTTCGCCGGCCCTATCGCTATCAACTGTCTCGCCACCTCCTGTTCAAGGTCGTGGACCCGGCCGGGGCGCGGCGTTTTCTGAGATCCCTGCTTCCGCGCATCACGACGGGTGCCGACGATATCGGCGGAAACGCCGAGCCGCTGCTCAACGCCGGCTTGACCTGGTCCGGTCTCCTGGCCATCGGGGCGATCGGTCCAGAAAACCGCGCCTCGGCCGTGGCGGCCTTTCCGGATGCCTTTATCGATGCGTTCGGTCCGGGCGATTGGGATGGTCGTCTCAGGCCCTCGGACGTTCATCTGGCGGTGCAGGTCCATTGCCGCACCGACCAGGCCCTGGAGCAGGCGAGTGTAGAGATCCGGCGTCTGGCCGGCGCGTGGCTGATCGAACTGCGCGCCGCCGATACGCCGGACGGTGCCGTCGGCGGTCGCGCCCTGAGCGGTGGCCTCATGCATTTCGACGTGGTGGACGGGATCTCTGAGCCGGCCATCGACTGGGAGGACGTCGGCAGCGCCTCGGGACTGATCGACCTCAGGCACGTGCTCCTGGGCTACTCTCGTGACCCGCTCTTCTCGCACCCCAATGTCGAGCCCTGGGCGACGATGGTCCGCAACGGCACCTACGGCGTCATGCAGGTGATCTACCAGGATGTCGCGGCTTTCGAGACCTATCTCGGCGCGGCCGCCTCGGCACTCTCCCCGACCTTGCCGGCTGCCGAGGCCCGCTCGTTGCTCAAGGCGAAGATGCTCGGGCGGTGGGACGACGGGACGCCGCTCGCCCTGTCGCCCGACGGTCCGAACCCTGCCGCCTCGCAGACGGCCTTCGGATATGTCGGCGATCCCGCCGGCCTGCGTTGCCCGCTGCACGCCCATATCCGGCTGGCGAATCGGCGCGACCAGCCGCTGAACGCCGTCGTGGCGGCGGGCCTACCGGAAGGGGGTCCGCATCTCCTGCGCCGCGGCCTGCCCTATGGTCCGCGGTTCACGGGCGGCGACGACGATCACGTCGACCGCGGACTGGTGGGTTTCTTTCTCTGCGCCAACCTCCAGAAGCAGTTCCTGCTCGTGCAGAGCTGGATCAACAAGGCGGATTTCAGTCCCGTCTTCAACCCGCTGCGCCGCTTCCGTCTGCAGGATCTTCTCATGGCGGATCGCAGCGTCGCCGATGCGGACCACGGGGCGCTGATCCCGATGGCCGCCGGGGCCGTGAGCCTGCCGTCGCTGCCCGCCTTCACCAAGGTCAGGGGCACGCTGTTCCTGCTTCTGCCGGGGCTCGCCGGCTTGAGATCCATCGCAGGGGAGGCTTGAGGCCTGGGACACGGTTTCGCGAAGACGCTCCGTCGGCCGACGTCGAAGACCTGCGAGGTCGCCTCGGCGTCGTGCCGGCCCGGAGGTCCTGGCCTTCTCCGTGGGCAGACGGTGTCGCCCAGCGCCGGATGAGGGGCCTTGCCGCCTCTCGTCTGTATCAGCCGCAAGCGGACACTACCCTCATCCGACCCGACTTCGTCGGGCCACCTTCTCCCGCAAGCGGGAGAAGGAGTGGGCCGCGCGCATGACCGACCAACCCAAGGCCTCCCTGAAGGACTGGCTGGCGACGATCGGCGCGATCCTCGGGGCGTTCACGGCGATCCTCGACATCCAGATCACCAACTCGTCGCTCGCCAACATCGAGGGCGCGATCGGCGCGTCGCCCGAGCAGGGCAGCTGGATCTCGACCGCCTATCTGATGGCCGAGATCGTCGTCATCCCGCTCACCGGCTGGCTCGGCTCGAACGTCTTCGGCCTGCGCCGCTACCTGTCGATCAACACGGCGCTGTTCATCGGCTTCTCGCTGCTCTGCGCGCTGTCGACCTCGCTCACCCAGCTGATCCTCTTTCGCGCCGGCCAGGGGTTCACCGGCGGCGTGCTGATCCCGACCGCCATCACCATCCTGCGCACCCGCCTGCCCAAGCACCAGCAGCCGATCGGCATCACCATCTTCGGGCTCACCGCGACCTTCGCGCCGGCGATCGGCCCGACCATCGGTGGTTGGCTCACCGACAATTTCTCCTGGCACTACATCTTCTACCTGAACCTGATCCCCGGCCCGCTCGCCGCCGCGATGCAGCTCTACGCGCTGGCGCCGCAGAAGACGCGCTGGGACGAGCTTGCCAGGGGCGACTGGTTCGGCGTCGTCGCCATGGCGGTCGGCCTCTCCAGCATGACGTTCGTGCTGGAGGAGGGCCAGCGCAAGGAATGGTTCGAGTCCGACGTCATCCTGCGCTTCACGATCGTCTCGATCGTCGGCATCGTGCTCTTCATCGCGCGCGAGCTGATGGCGCAACGTCCCTTCATCAACCTGCGCGTCCTCAGGAACCCGACGGTCGGCGCCTCGACGGGGCTGATGGTCGTCATCGGCGCCGTGTCGCTCGGCTCGACCTACGTCATCCCGCTCTATTGCGCGCAGATCCAGGGCTACAACGCCGAGCAGATCGGCTGGGTGGTGATGTGGAGCGGCATCCCGCAGCTCTTCGTCTTCCCGATGATGCCGCTGTTGATGCGGCGCGTCGATCCGCGCCTGCTCGTCGTCGCCGGCACGCTGCTCTTCGCCTGGAGCTGCTGGCTCAACGTCAACCTGACGCACGACGTCGGCATGAACCAGCTGATCCTGCCGCAGCTCCTGCGCGCGGCGGGACAACCGCTGTTCTCGATCCCGCTGTCGCAGCTCTCGACCGCCGGCCTGCCGCCGCGCGACACGGCGGACGCGTCGGCGCTCTCCAACATGATGCGCAACCTCGGCGGCTCGATCGGCATCGCCACGCTGTCGACGGTGATCGACCGGCGCGAGCAGTTCCATTTCTCGATGCTCGCCGAGGCGATGACGCGCAACGCGCAGCGCACGCAGGAGCGCCTCGCCATGCTGATGGCGGGTGCCCGCAACGTCGCCGACCCGGCGATCGCCAAGGCGCAGGCGCTGGCGACGATCGCCGCCCAGGTGCGGCGCGAGGCCTACGTCTCGGCCTATGCGGACGCGTTCTATCTCGTCGCGGTGGGGCTGATCCTCAGCCTCGCGGCGGTGCTGCTGCTGCGCAGGCCGCCGAAGATGGCGGGCCCCGTCGAGGCGCATTGAGCGGACGCGATCTCTCGCCGCAAGCCAGTGCGGCGGCGCGGGCTAGAACTCGATGCCCTTCTGCGCCTTCACGCCGGCCGCGAAATGGTGCTTCACGAGTGCCATCTCGGTCACCAGGTCGGCCGCCTCGATCAGCGCCGGCTTGGCGTTGCGTCCCGTCACCACGACGTGCAGGTCGGGCCGCCGCGCCGAAAGCCGCGCGACGACGGCGTCGAGCGGCAGATAGTCGTAGCGCAGCGCGATGTTGAGCTCGTCGAGCACGACGAGCCCGATCGACGGATCGTCCATCAGCGCCTGCGCCGTCGCCCAGGCGCGCGTTGCGGCGGCGACGTCGCGCTCGCGGTCCTGCGTCTCCCAGGTGAAGCCCTCGCCCATCGTGTGCCAGGCGACGAGGTCGTCGAAGCGCTCCAGCGCGTGCTTCTCGCCGGTGTCCCAGGCGCCCTTGATGAACTGGACGATCCCGACCTTCCAGCCGTAGCCGAGCGCGCGCAGGACGAGGCCCATCGCGGCGGAGGTCTTGCCCTTGCCGGGGCCCGTGTGGACGATGAGCAGGCCCTTCTCGGCGATCGCCTTCGAGGCGACCTCCGCGTCCTGCACCGCCTTGCGGGCCGCCATCTTCTGCTTGTGCCGCTCGTCGCTCATCCATCTTCCCTTCGGTCGCGTGATCCATAACGAGACAAGGTCGGCGTCGGCAAATGCCGGCCGGCGGCGTCGGCGGGTTTGCGATCGGATCGCGCGCGAGACCCTGCGGCGCCGTCCGCCCCGCGACATGGTTGAGGGTGTGTTGCGATCGCGCCCTCGACACGCCGCATCGGCCTCACGCGCTCTTAACCCCCCTGCCCGAAAGGTGCCGGCGGGCGCTCGGCTTGGAGCTTCATTAGCCTGTGCGAGGCCAGTGTCGCGGGACGGCCCCCACCCGAGGCGAACGCTTGCTCAAGCTCACCGGCTACGCCGACGCACGACGCCCCGCCGCGCCGGCGCGCGACCACCACGGCCGCGACCTGCTGCGCAATCTCGCCGCGGGCGGCGCCTCGAGCCTGCTGAAGGCCGTGCTGCAGCTCGCCATGCTGCCGCTGATGGGCCGCCTGCTCGGGCCGAAGGAATTCGGCCTCTACGCGATGGCGCTGCCCGTCGTCACCTTCTTCACCGTCGTCGCCGACGGCGGCCTCGGCGCCTCGCTCGCCAAGGAGCGCTCGCACGACCGCACGGTGTGGAACACCGCGTTCTACGTGATGCTGGCGCTCGGCATCTGCGTCGCCGGCATCGTCAACCTGTGCGGCTTCGGGCTCGCCGCCCTCATGCACGAGCCACGGCTGCACGCGCTGCTCGGCCTGCTCTCGTTCAACTTCCTGTTCATCGCCGTCTCCACCCTGCCCTCGGCGCGGCTGTACCAGCGCAACGACCTCGTCTCGCTGTCCGCCGTCGACACGGTGGCGACGATCGTCGGCGCCGGCCTGGCGATCGGCTTCGCCCTGCACGGCTTCGGCGCGATGAGCCTCGCCGCGCAGAGCGCCGCGACCTTCGGCGGCCGCGCGATCGGCCTCAATCTCCTCGCCTTCGAGCTGCCGGGCCGCAAGACCTCGCTGGCGACGCTGGCGAGCCACCTGCATACCGGCGGCGTGCTGGTCGGCACGCGGCTCGTCGACATGTTCTGCCGCTTCGCCGAGAACCTCCTCTTCTCGCTGGCCTTCGGCCCCGCCGCCCTCGGCACCTACACCTTCGCCAACCAGGCCTGCCGCTTCCTCGTCGAATCGGCGAGCAACCCGGTTTGGGCCGCGACCTATGCGCAGGCGCTGAAGCTCGTCGGCGCGCCCTTCGTCGCGCTCCAGTGCAACATGGCGCGGCTGATGATGCTCACCGTGTTCCCGGCCGCCTGCCTCGTCGCCGCCGCCTCGCCCGAGGCGATCCCGATGCTGCTCGGCGCGAAGTGGCAGCACGCCGGGCTGTTCATCCAGATTCTCGTCGGCAGCTACGCGCTGGCGGCGACCGCGACGATCGCCGGCGCCGCGCTGCTGGCGACGAGCCACAACAGGCTGTTCTTCTGGACCTCCGCCTTCCTGCCGGCGAGCCGCGTCGTGGCGATCGCGCTCGGCAGCTGGATCGGCGCCGTCGGGGCGACGACCGGCGTCGCGCTGGCCCAGGTCGCCTATGCCGTGATGATGGGCGTGATCCTCGCGCGCACCTATTCGGTCGCGCCCTCGCGCCTGCTCGCCGCGACCGGCACGCCCGCCGTCGCCGGTCTCGCCGCCGGCCTCGTCTGCCTCGCCGCGCTCTACCTCCTGCCCGACTCGCACGCCGCCACGATCGCCTGCCTCGCCCTGGGCGGCCTGACCTTTCTCGCGACGCTCTCGGCGATCGACAAGGACTTCACGCTCGCCGGCCTGAAGCGCTCGATCCAGAAGGTGCG
>CAZZZM010000176.1:0-6565 GCA_964658465.1 uncultured Nakamurella sp. | reverse complement strand
GGCGAAACCCGCACGACGGGGTTCTTGCCGGTGATCGCGAGCCCGTCCTTGTAGTTCACGGTGGAATGCGAGACGCGCACGGTGACGTTGCCCGGCATCAGCTGCGCCTCGTCGAAATCGACGATCGCGGCCTTCGTGCCGTCCTCGGTCTTGTCGATGCGCAGCGCCTTCATCCGATGGTCTCCTTCCAAGCCGCAGGTGCGCGGCCGAAACCCTCAGATAGGACGCCTCGGCCGCTTATCGACGCCGGCTCGACCTTTGGCGGTCAGCGATAGCGCGACCGCTCCATGCCGCGGTAGTCGAGGCGCAGGACGCCGAGGCCGCCGTTCACGTTGAGCCCGGTGAGGCTGAGGTTCTGAACCGGCGTCAGCACCGCCCGCCCCGTCGCGCCGCCGATGAGCGCATCGGCGCCGATCCCGCTGCCGGCCGTCGCCTGCACGCCGGCGCCGCCGAAGCTGCCGTCGAGCGCGCCGGTCGTGATCGGGCCCGGCACGCTGACTAGAAAGGCTAGCCGCACGGCGTTGGTCGGGCCGGCATCGAGGCCGACCCGCTCGAACGTGCCGGTGTAGAACTCCACCGCGCCATCCTGCCGGTAGTAGGTGCAGGTGACCTTGCGGTTCGAGGTGACGATGAAGCCGAAGCCGCCGGCCTGCGTGCAGCGCAGCTCGCTCGATCCCCCTTGGGCGAAGGCCGGCGGGGCGGCAAGCGACAGCCCGGCGACGAAGGCGAGCAGGACGAGGCGGAACGGGCGCATCTGTCATCCCTGGCGGCAGGAGCCCGCTTGTCTCACCGCTCAGCCCGGACCGCAAGCGAGCGGGCCTGCCGTCGTGACACCCGCGCGGCGGCTCGACAAGAACGTGGCATTGGTGCCACCTGCGCACGACCGTTCGGTAGGGAACAGTGCCGGTGTCGTTCAACTTCGCCTTCGTGATCAAGGTCTTTGCGGCGTTGTTCGCGATCATGAACCCGATCGCCAACATCCCCGTGTTCCTGTCGCTGACCGACGGCGCCTCGCGCGAGGCACAGCAGAAGGTTGCGCTCACCGCGATCATCGGCGTCGCCGTCGGCTGCGCCGTCTCCGCGGTCGCCGGCGAGGCGATCCTCGGCTTCTTCGGCATCAGCGTCGACGACTTCCGCCTGGCGGGCGGCGTGATCGTCCTGCTCATCGCGCTGTCGATGCTGCAGGGGACGGCCAGCCACGCGCATGCACGGACACCCGACGAGAAGGAGCAGACCGAGGACATCGACCCGACGAGCGTCGCGATCTATCCGCTGACCGTGCCGCTGCTCGTCGGGCCCGGCACGATCGCCACCCTGATCATCTTCGCGGCAAGCGCGCGGAAGGACGGCACGGTGCTCGAGCTCGCCGTCGGCCTCGTCGCCTTCCTGGCGCTGCTCGCGGCCGCCCTCCTCGCCGCGCCCTTTCTCGGCCAGCATCTGTCGCAGAACGCGACGGCGATCGCGCGCCGGCTGATGGGCATGATCCTGGCGGCGATCGCCATGGAGATGATCGTCACGAGCCTGCGGACGCTGCTGCCCGGCCTGGCCCGCTGAGGCCGCCTCGTCGCGGGACTTTGACCCGCGGCCGGGTTGCCCGCGCGCGCCTAAACGGGCAAGACAGCCACGCCCGAGGGTTGAATCCCGGGTAAAGGCCGGAGGGCCGATAACAAGACCTGGAGGATTTATGCGCTCAACGATCATGACCGTGACCGCCGCAGCCGCTCTGTCGCTCGTCGGCTTCGGGGCCGAGGCGATGCCGGCTGGCGTGTCGGCCACCGCCTCGACGCCGTCGCTGCAGCCCACCTACGTCGCCGAAGGCTGCGGTCCCGGCTTCGCCCGCGGCCCCGCCGGTGGCTGCCGTCGCATCGGCGCCGTCGTGGTCCGCCCTGCGGTCGTCGTGCGCCGTCCCGCGGTCATCGTCCGTCGCCCGGGCTGCGGCGTCCGCGTCGGGCCGATCGGCGTTCGCACGCCCTGCTGATTCGCACTGACCTCAGTCGACACTGGTCCCGGGTCGGCGCGTCCGGCTCGGGCCCTTCCTACACTGCCATTCTGGCGTTGCCCGATTAGGCTATTGCGCCGCGACCGCCGCCGGCCGGCCGTAACGCGCCGCCGGCTTCAGGGCCGCCACTTCCTCGTCGGTGAAGACGCGGCCTCGCGTCAGGAAGCGCTTGCCGGTGCCGTTCTCGAGCGAGAACATGCCGCCGCGCCCCGGCACGACGTCGATGATCAGCTGCGTGTGCTGCCAATATTCGAACTGCGAGCTCGAGATGTAGACCTCGGCGCCGCCGATCGTGCCGAGATGCACGTCCTCGTCACCGACCTGATAGTCGCTGACCGGGTAGCACATCGGCGCTGAGCCGTCGCAGCAGCCGCCCGACTGATGGAACAGCACGTCGCCGTGCTCGCTGCGCAGCTGCTTGATCAGCTCGACGGCCTCGGGCGTCGCCTTGACCCTGACGACATCGTCTTCCTGCATCTCGACACCTCTTCAGAACGAAAAAAGCTGCCCTGGGGCAGCCCATTGAGAGAGGAAACCGGCGCCCGTGGGCGCCGGTTCCGCTTGTCTGCGAGGATCAGAAGAAGCCGAGCTTCTTCGCGCTGTAGCTGACCAGCATGTTCTTGGTCTGCTGGTAGTGATCGAGCATCATCTTGTGCGTCTCGCGGCCGATGCCGGACTGCTTGTAGCCACCGAAGGCCGCGTGGGCCGGGTAGGCGTGATAGCAGTTGGTCCACACACGACCGGCCTGGATGGCGCGGCCGAAGCGGTAGGCGCGGGTGCCGTTGCGCGTCCACACGCCGGCGCCGAGGCCGTACAGCGTGTCGTTGGCGATCGAAAGCGCCTCTTCGTCGGTCTTGAACGTCGTGACCGACAGCACCGGCCCGAAGATCTCCTCCTGGAAGATGCGCATCTTGTTGTTACCCTGGAAGACCGTCGGCTGCATGAAGTAGCCGCCGTCGAACTCGCCGCCGTGCTGGGCGCGCTCGCCGCCGGTCAGCACCTTGGCGCCTTCCTGCTTGCCGATGTCGACGTAGCTCAGGATCTTGTCGAGCTGCTCGGACGAGGCCTGCGCACCGATCATGGTGGAGGGATCGAACGGCGAGCCCTGCTTGATCGCCTCGACGCGCTTGACCGCCTTCTCGATGAAGCGATCGTAGATCGACTCGTGCACGAGGGCGCGCGACGGGCAGGTGCAGACCTCGCCCTGGTTGAGCGCGAACATCGTGAAGCCCTCGAGCGCCTTGTCGAGGAAGTCGTCGTCTTCCTGCGCCACGTCGGCGAAGAAGATGTTCGGCGACTTGCCGCCCAGCTCCAGCGTGACCGGGATCAGGTTCTGCGAGGCGTACTGCATGATCAGACGACCCGTCGTCGTCTCGCCGGTGAAGGCGATCTTGGCGATGCGGTTCGACGAGGCGAGCGGCTTGCCGGCCTCGAGGCCGAAGCCGTTGACGATGTTGAGGACGCCCGGCGGCAGCAGGTCGGCGATGAGCTCGGCGACGACCATGATCGACGCGGGCGTCTGCTCGGCCGGCTTCAGGACGACGCAATTGCCGGCGGCGAGAGCCGGCGCGAGCTTCCAGACCGCCATGAGGATCGGGAAGTTCCAGGGGATGATCTGGCCGACGACGCCGAGCGGCTCGTGGAAGTGATAGGCGACGGTGTCGTCGTCGATCTCCGACAGCGCGCCTTCCTGGGCGCGGAGGCAGCCGGCGAAATAGCGCCAATGATCGATGGCGAGCGGAATGTCGGCGGCCATCGTCTCGCGGATCGGCTTGCCGTTGTCCCAGGTCTCGGCCAGCGCGATCAGGTCGAGGTTCTCTTCCATCCGATCGGCGATCTTCAGGAGGATGCCGGCGCGGGCGGCCGGCGCGGTCTTGCCCCAGGCGTCCTTGGCGGCGTGGGCCGCGTCGAGGGCCTTGTCGATGTCGGCGGCGCTCGAACGGGCGCATTCGCAGATGACCTGACCGGTGATCGGCGAGGTGTTCTCGAAGTAACGGCCGTCGGCGGGCTCGACGAACTTGCCGCCGATGAAATTGCCGTAGCGGGCCTGGAACGGGGGTTTATTGGTCGCGCCTAGAAATTCTGGCTTGTTCATGACGTCTCCTCATAGTCTTTGGCGCCGTCACGACGAAAAGACGGATCTGGTGCCGCCTTTGGTGATCGGGGATCGTCGGAAACGCGCGGCGGGACGTTATAGCGGGGCGGTCACAACAGCAAGATCACTTTGCGGAGCGACATCTGTCGAAAGTCCAGTTACGCCGGCATCTACGACGTGCGCGAGCCCTCCGGCGCGCGGGTGGCGAGCAGGCCGCAAAGACTGATCACCGCGGCGACAGCGAGATAGGCGCCCACGTATCGCAGGCCGCCGCGATCGGCGAGCGCCTGCGCCGCGAAGGGCGCGAGGCCGCCGCCGAGGATGCCGCCGAGATTGAAGGCGAGCGACGACCCCGTGTAGCGCACGCGTGCCGGAAACAACGACGGCAGGAAGGCGCCGAGCGGCCCGTAGACGAAGCCCATCGTGAATAGCGCGAGCGCCAGATAGAGCCCGACGATCGGCAACGAGCCGCTGCCGAGCATCGGCGCCAGCAAGGCCGCGAGCCCGACGGACGCGATGCAGCCGACGACCAGCACGCGGCGCGGGCTCGCGCGATCCGACCACGCGCCGGCGACGACGATGCCGAGCGCCAGCCCGAGGATCGCCGCGATCTGCACGCCGAGGAACATCCGCTTGTCGTAGTGCAGCGTGCCGGTGCCGTAGCCGAGCGCGAAGGCGGTCGTCAGATAGAAGAGCGCGAAACAGACGACCACCGCGAAGGTGCCGGCGATCGTCGCGCCGGGATGCTCGCGGATGACCTCGCCGAGCGGCACGGCCGGCGGCGGCTCCGCCGCGAGCGCCTTGGCGAAGGCCGGCGTCTCGGCGAGCCGCAGACGCACCCATAGACCGACGCCGACGAGCAGCACGCTGGCCAGGAACGGCAGCCGCCAGCCCCAGCTCTCGAACTGGGCCGGCGTCAGCGCGACACCGAGCAGAAGAAAGAAGCCGTTGGCGGCGATGAAGCCGACCGGCGCGCCCAGCTGCGGGAACATGCCGAAGCGGGCGCGATAGCCGGCGGGCGCGTTCTCGACCGCAAGCAGCGCGGCACCGCCCCACTCGCCGCCGAGCCCGAAGCCCTGCCCGAAGCGCAACAGGCAGAGAAGAAACGGCGCCATCCAACCTATCGACTGGTAGGTTGGGAGCGCACCAATCAGCACCGTCGACGCGCCCATCGTGACCAGCGAGGCGACCAGCGTCGACTTGCGGCCGATGCGATCGCCGAAATGGCCGAAGACGATCGCGCCGAGCGGGCGCGCGACGAAGGCCAGCCCGAAGCTGCCGTAGGCTGCGAGCAGCCGCGCGGACGGCGACGAGACGGGGAAGAAATGCGCGCCGAGGACCAGCGACGCCGCCGTCGCGTAGACGTAGAAGTCGTAGAACTCGATGGCCGTGCCGACGAGACTGGCGGCGAGCGCCCGCCGCGCGCCGACGAAGGGATTGCCGGCTGCGGGGGCTATCGGCGCGGCGAGGGGGGTGTCTGCGACGGTGGGCGTGGACATCGGCGGTTCGGTGGGGAGGACACCGGCACTAATCCTACGAAAGTCTAGTAGGCAAGTATCCAACCGTCTCGTCGAGGCGCTTTAGAGAGGAAAAGTGTCCAACGCGTCGCCGAAATCCCACGTTTCGCTTGCGGAACGGGAAAACTTCCGTTTGAAGTCAAACTTGGAAGGCTAGGAAATCACGGCGATTTCTCGGCTGGAGAATAACGAGATGGCTCGTAGGGTCAAGCTCGCTTTGCAAGGGAGAAGGCACATGGCCGAACGGACGCGGAAGAAAGTCGGGAAGGGCCCGGCCACCAAGTCGTCGCCGCGGGCCGCGAGCCGGACGGTTGCCAAGCCCGCGGCCAAAACAATCGTGTCATCTCGAACGAAACAGACGGCCAAGCCAGAGTCGGCCGACGTGCAGATCGGCTTCCTGTCTGATTTCGTCGGCTTCCATCTCCGCCTGGCGCAGGACGCGTCCTACCGCACCTTCGCGCGCCATCGCGACAAGGACCTGATCAAGCCCGGCCGCTTTCCGGCGCTGGCGATCATCCATCTGAACCCCGGCATCTCGCAGAGCGCGCTCGGCCGCGCCATCGCGCGCGACAAGTCGACGGTGAGCCCGCTCATCAAGGACCTGCAGACGAACGGCTTCATCTCGCGCAAGCCGTCGGCGCACGACCGCCGCAGCGTCACCCTGTCGTTGACGAAGAAGGGCGAGCGCACGCTCGACCGGCTGCGCACCCGCGCCGACGAGCACGAGGCCGAGCTCGACCGCATCGTCGGCGCCTCGAAGACCCGGCTGATGTCGCTGCTCGGCAAGATCATCGAGGGCATGTCCGCCTGACGGCGCGATCACGCGGCGATTGCCAGGCGCGGGCGCGATGTGGAATGACCCGCGCACGGCCTCTTGGCGGAACAGGTAGACGCACGGCACTTAAAATGCCGAGCCCACAAGGCGTCCGGGTTCGAGTCCCGGAGAGGCCACCA
>CAZZZM010000175.1:0-6648 GCA_964658465.1 uncultured Nakamurella sp. | reverse complement strand
GCGAGCACGCTGCGCACGGCGAAATAGCCGCTCTCGGCATAGGTGTCTTCGCGATCGTGGGCGCCCAAGGCGAAGACCTCGAGGCAGGCCATGGCGGTCTCAGGGTCGGCGAGGTCCTCGCCGGACTGGCGGGCAATGTCGGCGATCGAGCGCAGGATGATGATCGTCGAGACCGGCAACTCGAGGGGCAGGCTGGACAGGCCGAACAGGCCGCCCGCTGCGCCGGAGGCCGCGGCCGCGGCTTTGTGCAGGCGGCGCGAGTCGCGCGGCGTCGTGCGCGCGAGAGAGCCCACGGCGACGTCGAGCGCGCTGGCGATCGCCTTCTCGGCGGCCCGGTCGACGAGCCCCTTGATCGGGCCGGGGATGAAATGGCCGAGCGTGCCGAGTTGGCGCCCGAGGGTGTTGGCGATCCGAGTCGCGAAGTTCTGATGCTCGAGCGCCTTCACAGCGCGCCCGAGGGCCGCGAGATCGTCGCCCTCGATCGCGGCGCCGTCGACCGGAACGAGATCGCCGCGCGTTGCCGGTAGGTTGCTGGTCGGCTCGCTCATTCATGTCTCCGCTGGTACGGGCCGCCGTCGACGTCGCTAGGGACGCAGCCTCGCGTGTCCCTCCAACTTCAATGACGCCGCTTGGTTCGTCGACGACGAAGTGTCCCGAAGTAAAGGTTTAGCGCACGTCGTGAGCAGTCCGACTATTCTTCGTTTGACGATTCTCGGCCTTTGCGGGAGGGTCTGCCGCGCTCTTCGCTGCGCGACTCTGTGGAGGTTCAGATCGATGCGTATGCTTTTGCCGTCTAGCGCTGTCCTCGCCCTGTCCCTCGGCTTCGCCTCGAGCAGCGCCTTCGCCGCCAGCGCGATCCAGAAGGAATGCTCGCAGAAATACCAGGCGGCCAAGGCGGCGAATACGCTCAACGGGATGAAGTACAACGAGTACTACAAGCAGTGCGCCGCCGCGGCGAAGGCCGGCGGCACGGCGCCTGCGCCGACGCCGACGACGGCACCCGCCGCTCCGGCCCCTGCGCCCGCCCCGACCACCACCGCCGCCAAGCCTGCACCGGCACCTGCACCGACCGCGACCTCCGGCAACGCCGTGTTCCCGACCGCCGTCTCGGCGTCGTTCTCGAACCTGTCGGCCGGCAAGGCGCGGATGCAGACCTGTCTTGCCCAGTACAAGGCCAACAAGGCCACGAACGGCAACGGCGGCCTGAAGTGGATCGAGAAGGGCGGCGGCTATTATTCCGAGTGCAACAAGCGCCTGAAGGGCTGACGCGCCGCGATACGATCTCGAAGGGCCGGGCTGATCGCCTGGCCCTTTCTTATGCTCAGAGGTAGGCGAGCGCCGCGCCGATCGCGCCGAGAATGCCGAGGACGATGGCCGCGCGGTAGGGCCACTTCTTGCCGCGCATGACGATCGCGATGGTCGCGACGGCGATCGAGATGTGCAGGAAGGTCGCGGCGATCGTCAGGATCTGGTGGCGGTGCTCGTGGCGCTCGCTGTCGGCGTTGGCCTTCTCGACCTGGGCCTCCATCGCCTCGGCCTGCTTCTGGGTCTCCCGAGACTGCTCCTCGTAATCCTTCGACTTCGCGAGCAGCGCGTCGCGCCGCGTATCCGCAGCGCCGTCGGCGGCGATGTCGTACATCGTCTTCTTCAGGCTCTGACGGGCGAAGATACCCCAGGTGTCCGTCGCCTTGTTCTGGACGATGGCGGCCGTCGTCTTGTCGCGGATCGTGTCGTTGGTCTCGATCGTCTCCAGCGAGCCGACGGTCGCCGCGAGGACGGCGAGCGCCGCGATGGTGATCGACACCTTCGCCAGGAACGGATCGCCGAGATGCGCCACGTGCTCGGCATGCTCCGCGTGTTCGAAATGCTCCGTCGGCGACTCGCTCATAGGATGTTCCCGGGCGGCTCCATTGCGCGCGCCTTCTGTCATCACGCCACCGTGTCCGCAACGCGCAGTTCGATGGACACGGCGCGACGGGCCGACCTATAAGCGCCTCGAAGCGCGCGGGATGCGCCCCGTGCGTCAGCCCATGGCCCTCGATGACGCAGTCCGTTCTCCCGCCCGACCTGAAGGACTCAGCGGCTCAGCGCCAGACCATGGTCGACTGCCAGATCCGCACGTTCGACGTCACCGACCAGAAGCTGATCTCTCGCGTGCTGGCGGTGCCGCGCGAACGCTTCGTTCCCGATGCCCAGCGCGACCTCGCCTACACGGACACCGGCATCACCATGCCGGCCGATCCCGACGGCGCCGAGGCGCGTTACCTGCTGCCGCCGTTGATCCTCGTCCGCCTGATCCAGGGCGCCCGCGTCAAGCCGAGCGATCGCGTCCTCGACGTCGCCGATGGCGCCGGCTATGCGGCGGCGCTGCTCGCCGGCCTCGCCGCCGAGGTTCACGTTCGCGAGACCGGGGCGCGGCGTTGCGCCGATCTCGCCGCGCGCCTCGACGGGGTAGGGGCCGCCCGCATCGTCACGCACGCCGGCGCGCTCGACGCACCAGTCGCGGCAGGATCGTTCGACGTCATACTTATCAACGGCGCGGTGGAGACCGATCTCGAGCCGCTGTTCGCACAGCTCGCCGACGGGGGCCGCCTGGTTTGCATCCGCCGCAGCGCCGACGATCCGACGGGGCGTGCCGCCAAGGCGCTCTGCTACGAGAAGCGCGGGGGCGAGATCGGCTCGCGCTACCTTTTCGATGCCGCGGCCCCGGTGCTGCAGGCCTTCAAGGCCCCGGCCGTCTTCGTCTTCTGACGCTGCATATCTGGCCTCCCCGCAGCCGAGCATCGCTCGAGGCGCGGGGCGGCTGCGCGAAATACGCCGATGTCGCATTTTTGCGCCACCAAGTTGTTTTCACTGCCACGAACGGTCCCGGCGCGGTTTTGCGCCATGAATCCCGATATGGTCGCCGGCATGAATAGCACGTCGATGATCGCCGCTGCGCGTCGCGGTGCCGGAGCCGTTCGTTGGCATCGGCGCACCCGCCACCGGACGGTCCTGGCACTCCTCACCCTGCCGGTGGGAGCTTACGCGGCGCTGACCTCGGGCTTTGCCATCCAGGCCGTCCGGGCCGAGACGATCTCGAGCGCGCTCGCGCGTGCCTACATGGGCAACCCCGACCTCAACCAGCAGCGCGCCGCGACGCGGGCCACGGACGAGAACGTCTCCAAGGCCAACGGCGGCTACCGCCCGACGGTGCAGGGAACTGCGCAGTTCGGCTACGCCAGGACCGAAGGCACGATCTTCAGCCAGAACATCAATTCCAACACCACGCCGAACTCGGCCGGCTTCACGGTCACGGAAAACTTGTTCAACGGCAACCGCACGACGAACGGCGTGAAGCAGGCGGAGAGCCAAGTCTTCCAGTCGCGCGAGCAGACCCGCAACACCGAGCAGAACACGCTCCAGAACGGCGCCACCGCGTACATGAACGTGCTGCGCGACACGGCGATCCTGGAGCTCAACAAGAACAACATCACCGTGCTCGAGGAGCAGCTGCGCCAGACGCGCGACCGCTTCAACGTCGGCGAGGTGACCCGCACCGACGTCGCCCAGGCCGAATCGAGCCTCGCGACGGCGCGCTCGAACTACTTCACGGCGCAGGCGAACCTCGCGACCAGCATCGCCAATTACCGCCAGATCATCGGCGTCGAGCCGCACCGGCTCGAGGCGGCCCGGCCGATCGACCGGCTCTTGCCGGGAAGCCTCGAGCAGGCGATCACCGTCTCGCTCGCCGAGCACCCCGGCATCCAGGCGGCGTTCCACAACGTCGACGTGGCGGCGCTTCAGGTGCAGATCGCCGAAGGCGCGCTGTATCCGACCCTGAACGTCGTCGCCGGCGTCCAGCAGGCCAACGCGCAGCAGGGCCTCGCGAACTACAGCGAGTTCCAGGCAACCGTGCTCGGCCAGTTCTCCGTGCCGCTCTACCAGGGCGGCTCGGAATACGCGACGATCCGCCAGGCCAAGGAATTGCTCGCGCAAGCGCGCTTGCAGGCCGATCTGCAGCGCGACCAGGTCCGCGCCAACGTCGTTTCGGCATGGGGCCAGCTCGAATCCTCGAAGGCGGTCATTCGGTCGTCCGAGGCCGCTGTGAAAGCCTCGGAGATCGCGCTGGACGGCGTGCGCGAGGAGGCCAAGGTCGGACAGCGTACGACCCTCGACGTCTTGATGGCGCAGCAGACGCTTCTGCAGTCGCGCGTCAGCCTGGTCTCGGCGCAGCGCGACCGTGTCGTCGCGAGCTACGTCGTCGATGCGGCGACCGGGCGCCTGACGGCGGCAAATCTCGGCCTCGCGGTGATCGAGTACGATCCGACGGTGCATTTCGACCAGGTCAAGGATCGCTGGATCGGCCTGCGCACGCCCGACGGGCGCTGATCACGACGATGCCCGACCGCGTCCACAACGCGTTCGGGCCGGTTCGGTCGGGGCGCCTTGCCCGTCGGGCAGTCTGCGCTCTACATTGCCTTCGGCTCCTCGCCGACGAAGCGGCGTCGGGATCGAGCCACGACGCGTAACGTTGCGCGCGTCGCCAGAAGCGTCCGAGGCCATGAACGCAGTCAATCCCATCCCGTCTCCAGCGGCCGGTGCGGAGCCGTCCATGGAGGAAATCCTCGCATCGATCCGTCGCATCATCGCCGACGATCAGCCGCTCGGCGCTCCCCCGCCGCACGAGCCCGCGACGGCGTTGCCTGGCCTGCCGGCCCCCGACAAGACGGCGCCCGACGCAGCGGCGGCGCGTGAGGCTGGCGCGACCGATGCCGGACCGAGTGCCGCGACGCCGGAACTGCCGCCGGGCCACGGCACGGTGGCCGCGCCGCAATTCGTCTCCCCCGAAGGCCCCGCCGGCATCGCCGAGACGCGACATCCGCTCGCACCGCAGCCGCCGAGCTCGCCGGCCGCTGCCGCGGAGCCGGCAGCCGAAAGCGGACGCCATGTCGCCGTGCCGGATCAAGACCCGCACGAGACCGCGCTGAAGGCCATGCATGACGATGTGGACGTGCTGTCGGCGGTCCACGCCCTGCACGAGGACACGCTCTACGAAGCCGTCGCTGAGGAGCCGCCGATGAATTTGCGCGAGCCGCCGATCCCCCCGCGCGACAAGCCGGAAGAGCCGGCCGCCGCCGGCCTGTTCTCGGCCGCGACGAGCCAGTCGCTTGCGTCTGCCTTCAATACGCTCGCTGTCAGCCGCCTCGCCGACGATTCGCAAGAGCTGCGCGGCCTTGCGCGCGACATGCTGCGGCCGCTGCTGAAAGACTGGCTCGACGAGCACCTGCCGGGGCTCGTCGAATCGATCATCCGCGAGGAGATCGACCGAATGTCGCGCCGCACCCGCTGACCTCGGGATCCGGTTCGTCTGCGCGTTGACAGGAGGGGGTGGGTCCGCTCTTTAGCGGCGCTTTCCCCGAGCCTTCGCTGCGACATGGACAAGACCTTCGACCCCGCTGCCGTCGAGCGGCGCATCTCGGCGCTCTGGGAGGACGCGCGCGCGTTCGCGGCAGGCCGCCCCGACCGCGCCGGGGCGGAGCCGTTCACCATCGTCATCCCGCCGCCGAACGTCACCGGCGTGCTGCACATGGGCCACGCGCTCAACAACACGCTGCAGGACATCCTCTGCCGCTTCGAGCGCATGCGCGGCCGCGACGTGCTCTGGCAGCCGGGCACCGACCACGCCGGCATCGCCACGCAGATGGTGGTCGAGCGCCAACTCGCCGAGCGCCAGGAGCCCGGCCGCCGCGCGATGGGGCGCGAGAAGTTCCTCGCCCGCGTCTGGCAGTGGAAGCAGGAATCGGGCGGCGCCATCGTCAACCAGCTGCGCCGGCTCGGCGCCTCGTGCGACTGGTCGCGCGAGCGCTTCACCATGGACGAGGGCCTGTCGCACGCGGTGCGCAAGGTGTTCGTCGCGCTGCACCGCGAGGGGCTGATCTATCGCGACAAGCGGCTGGTCAACTGGGACCCGAAGCTGCTCACCGCGGTCTCCGACATTGAGGTCGTGCCGACCGACACCAAGGGTCACCTCTGGCACTTCCGCTACCCGATCGTCGACGGGGCCGGCGCGCCGACGGGCGAGTCGATCGTCGTTGCCACGACGCGGCCGGAGACGATGCTGGGCGACACCGGCGTCGCCGTGCACCCGGAGGACGAGCGCTACACGCATCTCGTCGGCAAGCGCGTGAAGCTGCCGCTGGTCGGCCGCCTGATCCCGATCGTCGCGGACACTTATTCCGACCCCGAGAAGGGCACCGGCGCGGTGAAGATCACGCCGGCGCACGACTTCAACGATTTCGACGTCGGTCGCCGCAACGGTCTGCCGCTCATCAACATCCTCGACGCCGAGGCGCGCCTCGCGCTGCAGGCCAACGAGGCGTTCTTCGCCGGCATCCCCGATGCGTCGGAGGCGCGCCAGACCGCGCTGCACCTGCACGGCTTGTCGCGCGAGGAGGCGCGCAAGCGCATCGTCGAGATGATGGAGGATGCGGGCCTGCTCGAGAAGGTCGAGGCGCACGCGCATGCCGTGCCGCACGGCGACCGCTCCGGCGTCGTCATCGAGCCCTGGCTTACCGACCAATGGTACGTCGACGCCAAGACGCTCGCCGAGCCGGCGCTGGCCGCGGTTCGCGAGGGGCGCATGCGCTTCGTGCCGAAGCAATACGA
>CAZZZM010000174.1:0-6674 GCA_964658465.1 uncultured Nakamurella sp. | reverse complement strand
GCCGCGCTGCTCGACGACCTCGTCGAACGCTGGTTCTTCGAGACGTTCCACGGCTCCGCCGTCGCCCGCTCCACCGAGACCTGGAACGCCGTGCACGGCGCCAAGGAGGAGCTGAAGCGGCGGCTCGCCACCTTCGTCGCCGATCGCTCCGAGAGCGTCTCCGAGGATTGATATCAAACCAGCGAGGAACATCCAATGTACAGCTTCGGCTCGGGCGTCCTCATCGGGACGCGCACGGACATCGTCAACGCGACGCCGATCAATTTCGGGCTCGTCCAGGAGGTCACGATCGACGAGTCGGCCAGCGTGAAGGAGCTCTACGGCCAGTACCAGCACCCGCTCGCCGTGGCCCGCGGAACCATCAAGACGACGGGCAAGGCGAAGGTGGCGCGTATCTCGGGTCTCGCCTTCGCGAGCCTGTTCTACGGCGCGACGCCCGTCGCCGGTCAGCTCGCCACGGCCTTCGCCGAGGCGGCGAGCGTGCCGTCCGCCACGCCCTACGTGGTGACGCCGGCCAACAGCGCGAGCTTCGTCGACGACGCCGGCGTCATCTACGCGGCGACGGGCCTGCCGTTCGTCAAGGTCGCTGGCGCACCGGCGGTGGGCCAGTACAGCCTGTCCGCCGGCGTCTACACGTTCGCAGCCGCCGATGCCGGCAAGGCCGTGCTGCTGAGCTACACGTACACGATCGCGGTCGGCGGCCAGCGCTTCCCGGTGGTCAACCAGCTCACCGGGACCACGCCCACCTTCCAGGCGCAATTCTTCACGACGTTCCAGGGCCAGGCGGTGTCGCTGAAGCTCAACGCCTGCACCTCGAGCAAGCTGTCGCTGCAGACCAAGATGGAGGACTTCGTCGTCCCCGAGTTCGACTTCTCGTGCTTCGCGGATGCCACCGGCACGGTGATGACCTGGTCCTTCGCGGAGGCCTCGTGATGCGCCGGCAGGCCGAGACGATCGCGCTCGCCGATCGCAGCTTCGAGGTGCGGCCGCTGACGGTCGCGCAGGTGCAGGCGATCGAACCGCTGCTCGTCGGCAGCGAGACGGCGGCTGCGACGATCGCGACCGCCGTGGCGATCCTGCGCATCGCCCTGGCACGCGATCACGCGGAGGCGGCCGCCGAGCTCGACTCGTTCGAGGCCGGCGCACCGGAGATCGGCGCCGCCATGGCGCAGGTCCTGCGGCTCGGCGGGTTCCTGCCGGGGGAAGCGCAAGCGGGCGGCGCGCCGGTGCCGCCCGCGTCGACTGGAGCGGGCTCTACGCCAGGCTGATGGCTGGCGCGCACTACACGCCGGCGGAGATCGACGCGATGCCGGCGCAGGACGCCTTCGCATTGCTCGCGCATTGGCGCGAGCATCCGCCGGCGCACGAGATCCTCGCCGCCGTGCATCGCGTCACGCGCGCGCCGGCGCCCGACGCCGCGGATCCCAGCGGCATCGGCGCGCTGATGGCGCGCCATCCCGACGGCAAAGTTCGAGGCTGAACGATGGTCGATTCCGTCAGGATCACGCTCACCGCCGACATCTCGGACCTGCAGAGCGGGCTCTCGCAGGCTGCGGCCGGCGTCAACGCCACGGTCGAGACGATGCGCACCGGCGCCTCGCAGGTCGCGACTTCGTTCGGCGACCTGCAGCGCGCCTATGCGGCGGGCGTCGCGCAGCGCCTCTCGCTCGTCAAGGGCGAGAGCGACGACGAGATGGCGATCGCCCGCGCCGGCGACAGGGCGCAGACCGACATCGCGCTCGACGCCATCAAGCTGAAGCAGGACCAGGTGAAGGAGTCGGCGCAGCTCGACCAGACCTCGCACGCCGACGAGCTGGCGCAGCTGCTGGTGCTGGAAAGCGAGCGCGAGGCGGTGGAGGCGCGCCACCTCGCCTTCCTGCAGCAGACCTACCAGGACAACCTGGCGCAATACGCCAACGTCCAGCGGCAGATCGACGAGCTCGCTGCGCAATCGGCCCTCAAGCGCCAGCAGATCGAGGCGACCTATGCCCGGCAGGTCTATGCCGATTACAAGTCGAGCTTCGACCAGATCGCGTCGTCCGCGTCGACGCAGATCGGGCAGCTGATCCAGGGTCAGGAGACGCTGCGCCAGGCGGTCGCCAACGTGCTGTTGTCGATCGTCGAGAGCTTCATCCAGGCGCGGCTGAAGGCCGTGGCCGACTGGGCGGCCGGGGTCGTCGCCGAGACGGCGGCGACGCAGGCCGGCGAGGCGGCCAAGACGAGCGCCGTCGTGGCCGGGTCCGCTGCGCGCACGAGCGCGAGCGAGACGGGCGCGCTCGCCAGCGCGGCGACGACGATCGCCTCGATCGCCAGAAGCATCGTCGCCTCCGCCGCGGAGACCTTCGCCGGCATCTTCGGCTTCCTCGCGCCGGTCCTCGGGCCGGCCGCAGCCGGTCCTGCCGCGGCGGGGCAGGCGACCGTGCTCGCCGCCGGCGCCGCGCTGCCGTCGTTCGACACCGGCGCCTGGGACCTGCCGGCCGACATGGTCGCGCTGGTGCACCGCGGCGAGATGATCGTGCCGGCCGGCGTCGCCGGACAGATCCGCGACGGAGCAGGCGGCGGCGGCGCCGTCAGCGTGACGCATCACGCCCATTTCAACGTGACGGCGATGGACGCGCGAAGCGTCGGCCGCTTCTTCCGCGACAACGGCAAGACGATCCTCGGCGCCATCAACGACAGTGCGCGCAAGGGGGCGCACCTCGGCTTCATGCGGCTCGGGAACGGCTGAATTGACCGACCCGCTGGGCGTCAACCTGCTGCCGGCCTCAGGCGAGTGGGTCTACGACACCATTCCGCATCGCACGCAGCAGGTCACCCAGGCCGCGCCCGTGGTGCAGAACCTCAACGCCGCGCCGGGCGGGACGCGGACCGATTACGCGATTTCGCTCGACAATCTGCAGGCGACCTATCCGGGTTGCAAAACTGTGTCGCTCGTCTGCGCCTGGTTCGGCAACGCGACGGACGCGACGCGATGCGCGATCTACCCGTCGACGACCTATATCGGCGGCGCGTCGCAAGCGCTGGCGAACGGCGCCTGGAGCGACGATCCGTGGCGCTGCTCCGGCCTGACGCAAGCATCGCCCGGGCTGATCCCGCTCTCGCAGTCCGGCGCCAGCTTCGTCTACGGCGGCACGCCGTCCGACCCGTCGATCGTCCGCTGCATCCGCGACCTCCGCGCAAGAGGACTGCGGGTCGTCTTCTATCCCTTCATCCTGATGGACGCGCCGGGCTATCCCTGGCGCGGGCGCATCACCTACCAGGGCGGCGACGTCTCGCAGGGCGCGAGCGCCGCGGTGGCGAGCTTCCTTGGAAGCGCGACCCAAGCGCAGTTCACGCGCGACGCGACGAACCTCACCGTCGGCTATGCCGGCAGCCCGACAGACTACACCTACCGCCGGATGATCCTGCACTACGCCAATCTCTGCGTGGTGGCGGGCGGCGTCGACCTCTTCCTCGTCGGCTCCGAGCTGCGCGGGTTGGAAACGTTGCGCGGCCCCGGCTGGATCAAGGCCGGCACGCTCACCGGCGCGGGCGCGGCGAGCTGGGACTATCCCTTCGTCGCCGGCCTGACGCAGCTCGCCAGCGACGTCCGCTCGGTCTTCGACGGCGCCGGCCTCGCGCGCGACACCGCGGGCCTGCACAACCTCGTCGCGTATTCCGCCGACTGGTCGGTTTGGATGGGCGTCCAACATCCGGGTGCCGACGGACAATGGCCCCATCTCGACGCCCTCTATGCGTCCCCGGCGATCGATCTCGTCTCGTTCGACAATTATCTGCCGCTCTCGGACTGGACCAGCACCGGTGGCCTCGACGCGGTCTCCTGGAGCGCGCCAAAGCCGACGATCTGGCCCCCCGGCACCGACACGATGAACGGCCTCGGCCTCGCCGGGGCGCCGCAGCTCGCCTCTCTCGCCTACCTCAAGGCCAACATCGAAGGCGGCGAGAAATTCGCCTGGTTCTATGCCGATTCGACGAACCTCGGCCGCGGCGCCGATCCGGCCGGGTCCGGCGCGCAGGTGTCGCGGCCCGAGGGGGACCGTCTCCTCCAGTCGCGCTCGCCGTATGCGG
Organism: uncultured Nakamurella sp.; assembly: GCA_964658465.1. GTDB lineage: Bacteria > Pseudomonadota > Alphaproteobacteria > Rhizobiales > Beijerinckiaceae > RH-AL1. Next base: position 2,606 of record CAZZZM010000174.1, on the reverse strand, counting down.
CCGGCCAGCAGATCCTCGCCAACAAGCAGCTTCGTTGGTGGTGGAACAATCCGCACTACGCCGTCTACGACGCCGGCGACGGGCAGGGCTGGGTCGCGCACGGGGCGCCGACGGCCTGGGTCGCGCAGTCGAAACCGATCACCTTCGCCGAATACGGCTTCCCCACCTGCGACCGCGCCACCAATCAGCCGAACGTCTTCTACGATCCGAAGTCGAGCGAGAGCTTCACGCCCTACTGGTCGCTGTGGGACCCGGCCGAGGGCGCGACGTTCCGACCGCATCGCGACGACCTGCAGGCGAGCCTCGGGCGCCAGGCGATCGTCGAATATTGGACGATCGACGGCAACAACGCGACCAGCACCACCGGCGTCAGGATGATCGAACCGACGTTCATGTTTGCGTGGAACTGGGACGCGCGGCCGTTCCCGACCTTCCCGGCGCTCGGCGTCTGGGGCGACGCGGCGAACTGGGCGACGGGCACCTGGATCGGCGGCAAGGGCCCGGGCTTCCCGCCGGCGGCGCCGGACGCCGCGCCGATGCCGGGCGCCATGCCCGGCTTTCCCGCACTCGCCGGGCGTGGTTGGACCACCACCTACCGGCCGCTCTTCGTGACGCAGGCCGCAACCCATGTGACAGGGCGCGAGGCCCGCGCAGGCCGGGTCGCTGCGCCGCTCGTCGAGATCACGCTGTCGTTCGACGTGCTGAGCGACGCGATCTCCGCCGACATCGAGCCGCTGGCGGGCTTCTACGCGGGCCGCGACGCCGGGGCCCTGCCGTTCCTGATGCCGGTCGCGCCCGAGCTCGGCCTCGGCAGCGCGATCGCCTGCCGCTTTGCCGGCGACCAGCTCGATCTCGAGCGCTTCGTCGCCAATCTCGTCGCGGTGCGCGCGATCGTCGTGCGCTCGCTCAAGCCATGAGGATCCGCCTTGGCGCCACCGCCGATCTTCCCGCAGCTCGCCGGCCAGGGCTGGTCGGTGCACAAGCGGCCGAGCTTCGCGACCCGCGTCGCCGGCCACGTATCCGGCCGCGAGGTGCGCAGCCCGTATTACGCGCAGGCGCTGTACGAGTTCGAGCTCACCTTCGATGCCCTGGCGACGAGCGCGGGCTACGGCGGCGTCGGCGCGAGCTCGCTGCAGACGCTGTTCGGCTTCTACCTCGCCTGCCAGGGGCAACTCGGCACCTTCGTCTATCTCGATCCGAGCGACGGCGCCGTCACCGGGCAGGCCATCGCCACCGGCGACGGGACGACCAAGAGCTTCACGCTGGTGCGCTCGCTGGGCGGTGTCGCCGAGACGGTCTCGTTCGTCCAGCAGGTCAACGCGGTGCGCGTCGCGGGCGTCGCCCAGACCGGCTTCTCCATCGCGCCGCCCAACACGCTGACCCTGGCCACGGCGCCGGCCAGCGGTGCGGCGATCACGGCCGACTTCACCTACGGCTTCCTCTGTCGCTTCCTCGACGACCAGGAGGATTTCGAGAACGTGATGAGCGGCTTGTGGAAGGTCGCCTCGCTGAAGTTCAGGAGCGTCCGTCAATGAGAGCTGCATCCCCGGCGCTCGTCGCCTATCTCGCGGCGCAGCGCACGGCGCGCGACGCGCCGCTGCTGATGGCCGATTGCTACACGTTCACGCTGCGCTCCGGCACCGTGCTCACCTATACCAACGCCGACATCGCAATCGCCCTCAACGGCGTCACCTTCGCCGCCAACTCGGTGCTCGTCGACGGGCTGTCGTTCAAATGCGCGGTCGGGCTCGAGGTCGACGAGCAGCGCGTGACGATCGCCGCGCGGCCGACCGACACCGTCGGCGGCGTGCCGATCCTGGTGGCGCTGGCGCGCGGCGTCTTTGACGGCTGCGAGGTGCAGCGCGAGCGCGCCTTCCTCGCGTCGTGGGGGGCCACACCGATCGGCAGCGTGGTGCTGTTCAAGGGCCGCATGACCTCGATCGACCAGGTCGGCCGCACGTCGGCGGAGGTCACCGTCGCCTCCGATCTCTGCCTGCTGTCGATCGACATGCCGCGCAACCTGTTCCAGCTCACCTGCGTCCACACGCTCTACGATAGCGGCTGCGGCCTGGTGAAGAACGCCTACGGCACGCAGGGCGCGGCCGGCGCCGGCGCGACGACGGCGATCGTCCCATGGTCCGGCGCGGCGGCGGTGCACACGCAGGGGACGATCACCTTCACCTCGGGCGGCAACGCCGGCGTCTCGGCGACGATCAAGAGCGTGGTCGCCGGCACCTCTCTGACTCTCGCCTATCCGCTGCAGGCAGCGCCTGCCGCCGGCGACACGTTCACCGCCTACCAGGGCTGCGACCATCGCCTCGCGACCTGTCAGAACCAGTTTGCCAACCAGGCGAACTTCCGCGGCTTCCCCTTCGTGCCGCCGCCGACGGTGGCGTTCTGATCATGACCGTGTCTCGAGCCCAGGTGGTCGCCGCCGCGCGCGCGTGGCTCGGCACGCCGTACCACCCCTGCGCCGACATCCGCGGCGTCGGCGTCGATTGCGGCATGCTCATCGTGCGCGTCTACGTCGACCTCGGGCTGTGCGCGCCGTTCGACCCGCGGCCCTACGCGCCGGACTGGCACCTGCACCGCGACGAGGAGCGCTA
>CAZZZM010000173.1:0-6691 GCA_964658465.1 uncultured Nakamurella sp. | reverse complement strand
CCGGCCGCAAGGGCGCGATCAGGCCCGGCGCCCAGCCGCGCGGCACCCGCGTGGAGGTGCACGACCTCTTCGCCGCGACGCCGGCGCGGCTCAAGTTCCTGAAGAGCGACCGCGCCGAGGCGCGGGCCGTCGCCGAGACGATCCAGCGCCTCGCCATGGCCAACCCGCGGGTGCGCTTCGCGCTCGCCGGGTCCGACACCGCGGGCTTCGACCACGCCGCCTGCGGGCCGGGGGCGGACGGCCTGCTCGAGCGGCTCGCCCAGGTGCTCGGTCGCGACTTCCGACCCAATGCGCTGCCGGTCGAGGCCGTGCGGGAGGGCTTCGCGCTGTCAGGGTTCGCCGGCCTGCCGACCTGGCACCGCGGCGACACCAGCGCGCTGCATCTCTTCGTCAACGGCCGGGCGGTGAAGGACAAGCTGCTGCTCGGCGCGGTGCGGGGCGCCTACGCCGATGTCGTGCCGTCCGGCCGCTCGCCGGTCGTCGCGCTCTACCTCGATTGCGATCCCGCCGAAGTCGACGTCAACGTGCATCCGGCCAAGGCCGAGGTGCGTTTCCGCGACCCCGGCCTCGTGCGCGGCCTCGTCGTCGGCGCGCTGAAACAGGCCCTCGCGCGGGCGGGACACCGCGCCACGCCGAGCGCTGCCGCGACGTTGCACGACCTCGCACGGACACCGGGCGCGAACGGCCATGCCGCGTGGTCGCCCGCGGCATCGCCCGCCGCGCCGCCCGGCTTCTCCGCTGGGCCACAGGCCGATTTCGCCCACGACTTCGCGCCCGTCGCGCCGCAGGTCCTGCAAGAGGCCGAGCCGGCAGCGGCCGACGCACCGCTCGGTGCCGCGCGGGCGCAGCTCCACGACACCTATATCGTGGCGCAGACGCGCGACGGCATCGTGCTCGTCGACCAGCACGCCGCCCACGAGCGCCTCGTCTACGAGCGGCTCAAGGCCGATCGCGCCCGCGCCGGCATCGCGCGCCAGCCGCTGCTGATCCCGGCGGTGGTCGACATGGCGCCTGCCGACGTCGAGCGCCTCGCCGACGCGGCGGCGCTGCTCGAGCAGTGCGGGCTCGTCGTCGAGTCCTTCGGCCCCGGCGCCGTTCTGGTGCGCGAGACGCCGGCGGCGCTCGGCGCGGTCGATTGCGGCCGCCTCGTCCACGACCTCGCCGATGCGCTCGCCGAAGACGACGCCACGACGCTGCCGCTCGAGCGCCGGCTCGACCACTATCTGGCGACCTTCGCCTGTCACCATTCGGTGCGCGCCGGGCGCCGCCTCACCGGCGAGGAGATGAACGCGCTGCTGCGCGACATGGAGCGCACGCCGGGATCGGGGCAGTGCAACCACGGCCGCCCCACCTACGTCGAGCTGAAGCTCGACGACATCGAGCGTCTGTTCGGACGCAGGTAGCCACCCAAGCCCGGCTGGTCGAATCCGGGAAACCATGCCAAGCTAAGCTTGCCGTTACGGGGCACGGCGTGGCGGGGGCGCCATGGGGCGTCGAACTGAGACTGACGGGCGGGGCGCGACGCGGAGCGCCGACGATCGTCGTCGGCCCGCGATCTGGGGCCGACCGGGATCTGCGTTGATCGCCGCCTCCGTCGTGCTGCCGATCGTCCTCTTCGTCCTTTCGGCCTGGTACAGCTACAACGAGACGATACGGCGCGCCGAGCAGCGTGTGGAGCGCACCACGCGCATCCTCGAAGAGCACGCGCTCAAGGTCTTCGAGTCGCAGCGGCTGGTGATCGAGGAGGTCAACCTCCGCCTGCGCTTCATGGATTGGTCGCGCGAGGCGGATCGCGCCGACCTCCACAGGATCCTCGTCCGGCTGCAGGACGATCTCGACCAGGTCTCGACCATCACCGTCACCGACGCGCAGGGGCGGATGATCGCGAGCGGGCGCACCTATCCCGCGAACCCGGCGATCGACTTCTCCGACCGCGACTATTTCAAGAGCCTGAGCACGGCATCGCCGACGCTGCCGGTCATCTCGAGAACCTATCTCGGCCGGCAGACGAATATGCCCGTCTTCAACGTCGCCGGACGCACCGATGCCGGGCCCGGCGGCGCCTTCACCGGCGTCATCGCGGTCTCCACCGACGTCAGATACTTCCAGGACTTCTACCGCTCCATGGAGCCCGACATCGACCATCGCGTGCTGCTGGTGCGCTCGGACGGGGCGATCCTGGTCAGCGAACCGAAGCTGCCGTTCGATCATCTGCAGCCGACGTCGAGGCTCCTGCACGATATCCAGACGCAGACGGCGGGCAGCTACGCGATGCACTCGCGGATCGACGACGTCGACCGCCTCTTCTCGTTCCGCCGCATCGGACCCTATCCGGTCTTCGTCCGCTTCGGCATCGCCCGCAGCGCGGCCCTGGCGCCGTGGTACACCACGCTCGTCATCTACGGCATCGCCGCGGCGCTGGCGTCGCTTGCCCTGCTGTTCGTCTCCCTGCTGGCGGTGCGCCAGACCGAGCGCGAACGCACGGCGCGGCGCAAATGGCAGGAAACGGCGGCGGCACTGCAGGCCGAGGCGGCCGAGCGCGAACGCGTCGAAGGCCAGCTCCGCCAATCGCAGAAGATGGAGGCGGTCGGCCGGCTGACCGGCGGCCTCGCGCACGATTTCAACAATCTGCTCACCGCGGTCATCGGCAGTCTCGATCTCGTGCGGCGCCGCCCCGGGGGCATCGAGCCACGCAACCTTCAATTCATCGGCAATGCGCTCGAAGGAGCCACCCGCGCGGCGGCGCTGACCAGCCGTCTGCTCGCCTTCTCGCGCCAGCAGGCGTTGGAGCCGGTGGCGACCGATGCCAACGCCCTCGTCTCGTCGATGCTGACGTTGCTCGGCAGCACGCTCGGCGAGCGCACCAAGGTCGAGACGCGGCTCGCCGGCGACCTATGGCCGACGCTGGTCGACCCCAACCAGCTCGAAAGCGCCATCGTCAACCTCGCCGTCAATGCGCGCGACGCCATGCCGGAGGGCGGCCGCATCACGATCGAGACGGCGAACGTCGAGATCGACAAGGACGAGCCCGATGTCGCCGCCGGCGACTGGGTCCTGATCTCCGTCGCCGACACCGGCTCGGGCATGCCGCCGGAGGTGGTGGCGCAGATCTTCGAGCCCTTCTTCACGACCAAGCCGGTCGGCAAGGGCACCGGGCTCGGGCTCAGCCAGGTCTACGGCTTCATCAAGCAGTCGGGCGGCCACATCGCCGTCGTCTCGACGCCCGGCGAAGGCACCGCCTTCAGGCTCTACCTGCCGCGGACCGCGGCAGCCGAAGCGGCTCCCGGCGACGAGGTGTGGATCGACGAACTCAAGGCGCTGCCGACCTCGCGCGCCAACGAGACGATCCTCGTGGTCGAGGACGAGGAGATGGTGCGCCGTCTCGCCGTCGCCGCGCTCGAGGAGGCCGGCTACCGCGTGCTCGCTGCCGGCGATGCGACGGAAGCGATGGCGCTCCTGCGCGTCCATCGCGATATCGCTCTGCTGTTCAGCGATATCGTCCTGACGGGACCGATGGACGGTCGCCAACTCGCCGACGCGATCCTCGCCGAGCGACCGGGCCTGCCGGTGCTGTTCACCACCGGCTATTCGCGCAGCGCGATCGTCCACGACGGACGCCTCGACGCGGGCGTCGAGCTGATCTCGAAACCCTATACCGGGATCGCCGTCGTCGCCCGCGTCAAGGAGCTGCTCCGCCGCCATCGCGCGCAAGGCGTGCGCATGCTGCGCCGCACCGGTTCGTGACGCGGTCTTGGTCCGCACGGCGGCCTGTCCTAGAAGGCGCGCATGGCGAACGATCCCCTCAACGTGCTGCTGCTCGGCTCCGGCGGGCGCGAGCACGCCCTCGCGCTGACGCTGTCGCGCAGCCCGCGGCTCGGCCGGCTCTACGCGGCGCCCGGTAATCCCGGAATCGCCGAAGTCGCGACCTGTCTCGTGCTCGACCCCGAGCGCCACGACGACGTCGTCGCGGCGTGTCGCGCGCACGACATCGGCCTCGTCGTCGTCGGGCCGGAGGCGCCGCTTGTCGGCGGCCTCGTCGACGCGTTGGAGGCGGTCGGCATCGCGGCCTTCGGGCCGAGCAGGGCCGCGGCGAGGCTCGAGGGATCGAAGGGCTTCACCAAGGATTTCTGCGCCCGCCACGCGATCCCGACGGCCGCGTACCGCCGCTGCGAGTCGCTCGCGGCCGCGCGCGCCTATCTCGCCGAGGTCGGCGCGCCGATCGTCGTGAAGGCCGACGGGCTCGCGGCCGGCAAGGGCGTCACCGTCGCCGGGTCGGTCGACGAAGCCGAGGCCGCGCTCGCGGCGATCTTCGGGGGCGCCTTCGGCGCGGCCGGCGCGAGCGTCGTGCTCGAAGCCGTGCTGGAGGGCGAGGAGGCCTCGTTCTTCGCGCTTTGCGACGGCGTGCGGGCGCTGCCCTTCGCCTCGGCGCAGGACCACAAGCGCGTCGGCGAGGGCGACACCGGCCCCAACACGGGCGGCATGGGCGCGTATTCGCCGGCGCCGATCGTCGACGCGGCGATGCAGGATCGCGTCATGCGCGAGATCGTCGAGCCGACGCTCGCCGGCATGGCTGCCGAGGGCGCGCCGTTCAAGGGCGTGCTCTTCGTCGGCCTGATGATCGGCGCTACCGGGCCGCAACTCATCGAGTTCAACGTGCGCTTCGGCGATCCCGAGACGCAGGCGATGCTGCCGCGTCTCAAGGACGATCTGCTCGATCTGCTGCTCGGCTGCGCGACGGGGCGCCTCGCCGAGCGGCCGCTGCGCTTCTCGCCGCAGGTCGGGCTCTGCGTCGTGCTCGCGGCGCGAGGCTATCCGGGAACGCCGGCCAGAGGCGGTGTCATCCGTGGGCTCGCCGGGCTGGAGAGCGTCGTCGTCACCCAGGCCGGGACGCGGCGCCAGGGCGACACGCTCGTCGCCGACGGCGGCCGCGTGCTGGGCGTCACGGCGCTCGGGCGCGACGTCGCCGCGGCGCGGGTCACCGCCTACGCCGCCGTCGACAAGATCGATTGGCCCGACGGGTTCTGTCGTCGCGATATCGGCGCCAGGGCGCTGGCTCGTATGAAATATTGATGACGGTTTTCGGCGTGGCCGGCGACATTTTCCTCAAATGCGCGCGCCGCAATGCTGTTATTTTCTGCCTTTCGCCGACATGGACGCTTTGTAATCTTCGAATGTCGAATGAGTCGACTCTGCACGATTGTTCGAAACCTTTACGTCTCCCGCTCGTACAATGAGACAGGCGGAATGTAGTCCGCTTCGTAGGGAGAAACGCATGAAATTCGTTCGTTCGGCCGTCACCGCTGCTTCCATCGCCGCCATCGTCGGCGTGGCCGGCCCGGCCTTCGCCAAGGACCCGATGGTCGGTGGCGCGCCGATGTACGCCTCGAAGAACATCGTCGAGAACGCCGTCCACTCGAAGGACCACACGACGCTCGTCGCCGCGGTGAAGGCCGCCGGCCTCGTCGACACGCTCGAGGGTCCCGGCCCGTTCACGGTCTTCGCGCCGACCAACGAGGCCTTCAAGAAGCTGCCGGCCGGTACCGTCGACAACCTTCTGAAGCCCGAGAACAAGGCGCAGCTCACCGCCGTGCTGACCTACCACGTCGTCCCCGGCAAGCTGACCGCCAAGGACCTCGAGGAGCAGATCAAGGCGGGCGGCGGCAAGGCCGAGCTCAAGACCGTGCAGGGCGAGCCGCTGACCGCCGAGAAGAAGGGCGGCCACATCGTCGTCGTCGACTCGAAGGGCGACGCCGCGACCGTGACGATCCCCAACGTCATCCAGTCGAACGGCGTGATCCACGTGATCAACACCGTCCTGCTGCCGTAAGCCGACACGCTCATGCTTTGATCGAAAGGCCCGGCTCGCGCCGGGCCTTTTGTCGTGAGCCTCAGCCGGCGCGCAGCAGAGCGATCTGCGTATCGCCGAAGGTGCGCGAGTCGATCGCCGCGAAACCGGCCGGCGCTACGAGCGGCACCTCGGCGGTCTCCTCGACGATCACCAGCGCGCCGGGCTTGAGCCAATTGCCGTCGCGGAGGGCCGCCAGCGCGGGCTCGGCCAAGCCGCGGCTGTACGGCGGATCGAGGAATGCGATGTCGTAGGCGTCGCCCGCCGGCACGAGACCGAGCTTGCGTGCGTCGCGACGGAAGATGCGGGTCGCGCCGCCGAGGCCAAGCGCCTCGACGTTGGCGCGGATCAAGGCGCGGGCCTCGGCGCCGTCGTCGACGAGCAGCGCGAAACGCGCGCCGCGCGACAGCGCCTCGAGGGCCAGCGCGCCGGTGCCGGCGAAGAGATCGATGACCCGCAGGCCGTCGACGCCGCCGTAGCCGTGCTCGAGGATGTTGAACAGCGACTCGCGCAGCCGGTCCGAGGTCGGGCGGATCTGGTTGGTGCTCGGACCTTTCAAGGTTCGGCCGCCGAGCCGGCCGCCGACGATGCGCAAGCCTCAGCTCTTCGGGCGCGGCTTGCCGCGGGTCGGCCCGCGCGACGGCTTGCCGCCGCTGGGACGACCGCCCGGCCCCCCCTTGGGTGGTCCGCGACGCTCGCCGCCCATGGGTCGCCCGGCCCCCGGCCGCTTGCCCGTCCGCTCCGCCCGCGAGGGGCCCTCACGCCGCGCGCCGCTCGTTGGACCGCCGTTTCCTTCGCCGCGCGCCGCGCGCGGGCCGCCCGGTCGCTTGCCCTCGAACTTCCCGC
>CAZZZM010000172.1:0-6711 GCA_964658465.1 uncultured Nakamurella sp. | reverse complement strand
CGGCGAGGTTCTGCGAACCTTTCCAGTCCAGCGTCGGCGGCAGTCCGGCGTCGCCCGGCGAGCGCCAGTACGTCTTCCAGTCGCCCTCGAGCGCGATCTCGAGGCCGGCGGGCACGGTCGCCAGATCGCCGGTGCCGCCGACCGCCGACAGCAGCCGCGCCGAGACGTGGTCGCTCTTCACCCAGGCGCCGGAGGCGGCCTGCGCGGCGCCGGAGACGAGCAGCGCCAACCCGACGAAGGCCGCCAGCATCCCCTTCAACATCGTGGTGCCTCTCGAACCGACCGTCCGCGTTGCGCGGACCGTCCGAAACCTTGCGTTCATATCGGATCGCCGCCGAAAGCGCCGACTATGTTCTTCGTCGCAGGACCGAGCCGGGTTTCACCCCGGAACCGAGCCTAGGGATTGCGGCCGAGAAATTTATTCAACCTTTGAAGGCATCCGGACCCGGCGAATGGCCGTTTTGCCAAACAAAATTAAGCATTTCGGGGGCACCTTAACCTCCCGTTTCCATCGTTTGGAAATCGATGTTTCGAAGACTGGCTACGTGGGCCGTCAACTTGCGCATCGCGACCAAGGTCGCGGTGTCCTTCGGCGTGCTCATCGTCATCGGGCTCAGCGGCGGCGCGGCCACCCTGCCGAACCTCTGGCGCATCGAGATGTCCGACCAGCGCACGGTGCAGTCGTTCGAGATCCTGGATGCCACGAAGACGGTGTGGATCGCCATCCTCAAGCAGGAGAGCGACGTGCGCGGCTATCTGCTGGCGCGCGATCCGAGCTTCCTCGGTCGCTTCCGCGACGGCGACACCGACATCAGGGCGGCGCGCGAGACCCTGGCGCGCCTGACCGCCGGCCATCCCGCGCAGCAGAAGCGGATCGAACGCCTCGGAAAGCTGATCGAGACCTGGCGCGCGCAGGTGTTCGCCGGCGACAAGCCCGCCGACGCAGCCGGTGCCATCGGCGCGGAGGGCGTGCTCGGCCGCATCCTGCACACGCTCGAGGAGATCAAGGCCGAGGACCGGCGCAATCTCGCGGCGCGCAACCAGGCGCGAGCCAAGGCGCTCGCGACGGCCTATTGGACGAACGTCTTCGCGCCGCTGATCGCGGTCCTCGCCGCCGCGATCCTCGGCTACGCGCTGCATCGCCTCTTCGCCCGGCCGATCAGGCACATCACCGAGGCGATCCGCAGGCTCGGCGAAGGCGACGCGGCGGTCGCGATCCCCTACACCGAATGGCGCGAGGAGATCGGCGCCATCAGCCGCGCGCTCACGATCTTCCAGACGACGGTGGTCGAGGCGGCGCGGCTGAGAGAAGAGCAGCAGGCGCTCCGCCGGCGCGCCGAGGTCGAGCGCAGCGAGCTGATGCGCACGATGGCCAAGCGCTTCGAGGACGTCGTCGGCAGCGTGGTCGCGGACGTCAGCAATCTCGCGACGCAGATGCAAGGCTCGGCCGAATCGCTGCTCGGCCATGCCGAAACGACGACGGCGGAGGTGCGCACCGTCGCGGGGGTCACCAAGCGGGCGTCGACCACCATGCAGGAGGTGGCGCTCGGCACGCAGCGCTTGTCGGATGCGGTCGGCGACATCAACGGACGAATGGCGCATTCGACGAGCATCGCGCAGCAGGCCGTCGCCGAGGCCGACAGGACGACGGCGTCGATCCGCAGCCTCGAGCTGTCCGCGCAGGAGGTCGAGACGGTCATCTCCCTGATCTCCGGCATCGCCCGCCAGACCAATCTGCTCGCGCTGAACGCGACGATCGAGGCCGCGCGCGCCGGCGAGGCCGGTCGCGGCTTCAGCGTCGTCGCCGGCGAGGTGAAGGGCCTCGCCGACGAGACGGGCCGCGCGACGGTGCAGATCCGCGAGCGGATCGAGAGCATCCGTGCGGCGGCGGCGGCGTCCGGCGACGCGATCAGCCGCATCAGCCGGACCATCGCCGAGATGGCGCAGGCGACGCACGGGATGTCCGACGTGCTGGAAAGCCAGGGCGCCGCGACGAACGAGATGATGCACGGGACCCAGGCCAGCGCGAGCCTGACCGCCGACGTCTCCCAGCAGCTCGAATCGGTGAGCGAGGGCGCGGCCGTGACCCGCCGTGCGGCGACCGGACTGCTCGCCTCGGCGCAGGGCCTGGCGCGGCAATCCTCGGTGCTCAGCGAGGAAGCGCGCCGCTTCGTCGGCTCGGTCCGCGCCGGCTGACCTTCATCGATCTTCAATGCATCGGACGTAGAGTGGGACATGATCCCCTCGATCATTCTACGCACGGTTGCGGTCGGGCTGGTTGGTTGCGCAGCGGCTGCAGGCGCGATCGGCGCCTGCTCGCGCGCCGACACGCGGCTCGCGGCGGCGCAAGCGGCGTTCCGCTCGACCGGGCCGAAGCCGGTCGATGCCGCGACGGCCGAGCGCGACGCGACCTGGCGCCTCGGTCGGATGCTGTTCAACGATCCCAGACTCTCCGCGTCTGGACGCTCGACGTGCGCCACGTGCCATCAGGCCGGACACGGATGGAGCAACGCCGCACCGCGGGCGATCGGCGACAGCGGTCAGATGCTCGCCTTCAAGTCGCCGACGCTGCTCGACGTCGGCACGATCGACCGCTTCGGCTGGACGGGCCGCTTCGCCACTATCGCCGCGGTGACGACGTTTGCGATCACCTCGCCCACGAACATGGGGCTGTCGCTCGCCGAGGCGACGCGGCGGCTGCAGCGCGATCCGGCCTATGCCGCGCCGTTCGAGGCCGCCTTCGGCAGCGCTCGCATCGAGGACGGTCGCATCGTCCAGGCGCTCGACACCTACGCGAGATCGCTGACCGTCGACACGCCGTTCGACCGCTGGATCGCCGGCGACGACGGCGCGATCGGCGATGCGGCCAAGCGCGGGTTCGCCGTCTTCAACGGCAAGGGCCGCTGCGCGGACTGCCATTCCGGGCCGTCCCTCACCGACGGGTCGTACCACGACATCGGTTCGAGCACCGACGATCTCGGGCGCGGCAAGGTCTTCAGGACGTCGGTGAAGCTGCAATACGCGTTCAAGACGCCAAGCCTGCGCGGCGTCGCCGATCGCGCCCCCTATCTGCACGACGGCAGCCGCGCGACGCTCGAGGACGTCGTCGATCTCTACGATCGCGGCGGGATCGACCGGCCGAGCCGAGCGGACGCCATCCGGCCGCTGCACCTGTCCGCCGGAGAGAAGGCCGACCTCGTCGCCTTCCTCGAAACGCTGTCGGGCGAGACACGCTACGCCCTGTCGCGGTAGCCCTTAACGGAACGCTGGCCGGAGCCGGCTGAGCTGCCGGAGGCTTTGGCAGAAAACTATCCGTGGACGAAGGGCGACAGGCCGCAGCCGACCACCGCCAAACCGAAGACCAGCATCAGGCCGCCGAACAATTCTGCACGCGCGGTCGCGATCGGCAGGCGGTCGGCAAGGCAGCTTACGGCTGTGCCGCCGGCAAGGCTCGCAACGCTCAGAAATGCCACGGTCGAGGATCCTCCAACAGGGGGCGTGGGGTTAGCATGCTCGGGCAACGCTTCCCATTATCCTAACGTCGCGGGCGGTCTGTTTGCGCTTGTCACGGCGGTTAACCAATCGTAAGCATAGCGCGAGCGTTTTGCTTAAAATCGCGTATATTTCCTAAGTCAGTCGGGTGGGGACACGACTGCACAGGGGCTATCGTCATGTTTCACAAAATCGGTTTCAGGCCGGCGGCTTTCGCCGCGGCCACGGCTTCGCTCGGTCTTTTTCCGCTCTCGGCCGATGCTCACGTCAAATGGTTCTGCGCCTATTCCGTCGCCGGACAACCCGAAGGGCTCGCCAACGTCCTCTGCCAGGACTTCGAGCTTCTGACCGTGATCGCGATCGCCGCCCTGGTCTTCGGCGCGCTCGTCGATCGCTCGTTCATCGGCGAGAAGTTGAACCGCGCGCTCGATCGCGTCTTCGCGCTCGTCGCCGTCGAGCCCGACGTCATGGTGCGCGCCGGCGTCGCCTTCATGATGATCGGCGCCTTCTCGCTCGGCGGCGTTCTCATGACGCCCGAGCTGCAGACGAACTCGCCCTTCGTGCCGTGGCTGCAGCTCCTGATCGCGATCTGCCTGATCGATCGCCGCACGCTGCCCGTGTCGGCGCTCGGCCTTGCGTCGCTCTACCTGATGGCGCTCGCCAAATACGGCGCGTTCCATCTCGCCGATTACCCGGTCTTCCTCGGCGTCGCGGCCTATTTCACCGCCATCGGGCTCAACCGCACCATCTTCGGCAAGCGTCCGCTCGACGTGCTGCGGTGGAGCATCGCCGTCACCCTGATGTGGGCGTCGATCGAGAAGTGGGCCTATCCGGGCTGGACCTTCCCGCTCTTCGTCTCGCATCCCGGCATGTCGCTGGGCTTCGATCCGGCCTTCTACATGCGGGCCGCCGGCGTGGTCGAGTTCGCTCTCGCCTTCGCCCTGCTGATGACGCCCTTCTCGCGCCGCTGCGCCGCCATCATGCTTGCCGCGATCTTCATCTCGGCCATCCCGGCCTTCGGCAAAGTCGACGCGATCGGCCATGCCGGCGTCATCGGCGTGCTCTTCGCCCTGATGCGGGACGACGCCAAGCGCCGCCCCAGCGTCAAGGAGGTCGTCGCGCTGCCCTTCGGCTTCGGCGGGGCGCTCGCGGCCTTCCTCGGCATCTACTACGTGGCCCACGCCGCGCTCTACGGCACGACGATCATCTAGGCTGGGGGCGTCGCCCTCAGCGGACGTGGACGTCGAGCTTCATCTTGGGATGGATGCCGCACAGGACCTGGAAGTCTCCCTTCGCCGGGAAGACGATCCGGGTCTTCATGCCGGGGTTCTGATCGCCCGAGTCGAAGTTGAAGGTTTCGGACTCGACATAGGCGTGATGCACGGTGCTGCCGTCGTCGTTGACGATGACGAGAGGCTGGCCGGCCTCGACCGCGACGCTGCCGGGCTGGAACTGCTTGTCGCGTTGCGAGATCGTCACCTCGCCGCTCGTCGACCGCGCCACCTCGGCGCTCAACAGCGATGCCGTGACGACGAGGCCGGCGAGCAGGCTGGCACGGGCGAACGCACGATCCATGGGGCAACGTCCTGAGGCGACGAACCACCGGTAGCGCAAAGTCCTTGCGCAACCGTTGATTGGCTGCCGCCGCAGGATGCGAGATCTCAGACCGTCGCGACGGAGCCGCCGTCCACGCGGTAGTTCGCGCCGGTGATGAAGCTGGCGTGCTGCGAGCACAGAAACACGATGAGCGCCGCCACCTCGTTGGCCTCGCCCCGCCGCCGCATCTCGATGCCGGGCCGCTCTTCGTCGAGAAAGCTTGCGATCGCCTCCTCGAAGGACACGCCGAGCTCCTTGGCGCGCTTTTCCATCATCGCATCCGTCATCGGCGTCGCCATGAACGCCGGGCTGACCGCGTTCACGAGCACGCCGTGCTTGGAATAGGTCTTCGCCAGGCCCTTCACCATGTTGAGGACGCCCGCCTTGGCGGCGCAATACGGCAGCTCGTCGGGATACGGCTGCTCGGCGTCTTCCGAGCCGAACAGAACGATGCGGCCCGCCTTGCGCTCGACCATGTGCGGGACGAACGCCCGCACCATGCGGACGGCGCCCATCAGGTCGACATCCAGCGTCTGCAGCCAGCCGGCATCGTCAATCGTGTGGAAGTCGCCCGTGGCGCCGGTCACCCCGGCGGCATTGACGAGAAAGTCGACATGGCCGAGGTGCGCCAGAGCCTGATCGCGCAGGGCCTCGACGCTGTCGACCTTCGTCACGTCGACTACGACCGGGTGCACGTCGCCGAACTTCGAGAGCGCCTGCGCGGCGCCCTCGATCTCGTCGCGCTTCTGGTCGGCGATGACGACGCGGACGCCTTCTTCCAGGAGCATCTGCGCCGTCAGGAGCCCCATGCCGGAATCCGCGCCCGTCACGACGGCCGTCTTGTCCGCGATACCGAAATCCATCCGTTGCTCCTACGTGCCGAGGCTCTTGCTGGAGACAAAAGTCGCCAGGGCTCGGGCGGTTGCGAGCCGCGTCGTCACAGGCCAGCAGCCGCAAGCCGCGTACGGCCGTGCGGTGGGGATTGACGTCCCCGCCCCGCCTCTTGGCCGCGCGCATATCGAACAAGGCGACCCGATCGGGTCGCCGGCCGCACGCTCAGAAATCGACGACCTTGTTCTCGCCGACGTTCTTCGGCGACTCGCCCGTCAGGCGCGCCTTCGCGTAGCCCGTCGCATAGACCCACGCCGACGACGGCGCATCCCAGAACTCGGCGCTCTCGACCGTCACCTTGATCAGCGTGATCGACGGGTCGGCGGGGCCCTTCGGAAACCAGACGCGCATGGATTCCGACCACAGGCTTTCGACCTTCGCCGGATCGCGGACGAGCGAGGCGCGGCCGGAGAGCGAGACGTAGTCCTGGTCCTTCGGCTCGGCATAGGCGAGCAGCACCTGCTGGTGCTCGGCGATCTCGTCGAGCTTGGGCGCGCCTTCCCGCGACGCGAACCACAGATCGCCGTCGAACTCCTTGTTCAGCGCGACCATCGGGCGACCGTGCAACTGGCCACCTTGGCCCGTCGTCACCAGCAGCGCGGTCTTGATGTCCTTGATCAGGCTCCAGACCTTCTGGCGGTCGTCAAGCGTGCTGGAATGTTCGGCCATTGTGCATCTCCCACTCGGTTGGTCGCGCAACATCGTCTTCTCGGCTTGGTTCCAGCTTGCGGG
>CAZZZM010000171.1:1773-6736 GCA_964658465.1 uncultured Nakamurella sp. | reverse complement strand
CGCGCGATCGCCAGCGCGCGTCGGTAGCTCGCTCGCGCCTCGCGCTCGGCACCGGGGCTGCGAGCCAGGATATCGCCCCTGACCCGGTGCAATTCCGCCTCCGCCCAGCGCTCGCCGCCCGCCGCGATCTGCGCCTCCGCCGCCGCGAGCTGATGCAGCGCCTCGTCCTCCCGACCGGCGGCATCGAGCAATCGCGCGAGGAGAATGCGGAAGAACGGGATCGCGATCTCGGCGCCGGTCGCCAGGAAGGCGTCGATGCCCTCGCGCAGCTGGGCGATGCCGTCCTCGAGGTCGCCGCGTCGGCCGAGGCACCATCCCCGCATCATGCGGCCCATGGCGCCCATGTACGAGAAGCCATGCCGGTCGGCCATCGCGATGCCCTCGTCGACGCGGCTTTCCAGCACGGCCAGATCGTCGCGCAGCAGGTGGACCATGCTGCCCCAGGTCAGCGCCCAGGCGATCGAGTAGAGATGCCCGGTCGACCTCGCCAGCGCGTCTGCCTGCCGGGACAAGGCGGTGGCCGCCTGCGGCTGACCGGTGATCCATTCGGCGACGGTCCGGTGGACGTTCGCCACCAGCTCCAGGTCGATCGTGTAGAAGTTGACGAGCGAACGATGCGCGGCGGGATCGAAATGTGTCGCGAAGCTGTCGCAATGCGCCAGCGCGTCGCCGAAGCGGCCGGCATAGAACGCGACCTGGAGCGACACCATGTCGGCGATGAGCAGCGACGACGCGTGATCCGCCGATGCGGTCGCCCTGATGCGCTCCGCCAAGGCCGTCGCCTTCACGACGTCGCCTCGCACCTGATGGTGGACGAAGACGCCCCAGAGCACCCAGATCGCCTCGTGCGGGTCTGTGGAGGCGTTGCTCAGCGCCGTCGCCGCGTTGAGGGCAGCTTCCGCATCCGCCGCCGCCCAGCTTTTGGAGGTCATGAGCGCCGTGCCGCGCGACGCCTGCAATTGCAGCTCGAGCCGCTCGCGCGCGTCGCTGCCCGGCAGCCGTTCCAGCATCGCCAAACCCTTCTCGAAATTGGCGATCGCCTCGCGCGTCGCCGCCAGACGCAGCGCGCGGCGGCCGGCGGTCAGGAAATGCCGGGCCGCCGGCTCCGGCATGTCGGCTTTCCCGAAATGGTAGGCCAGGACATCCGGGCCGAACTGCGCCTCGTCGGGGAAATGCGCCTCGAGCGTGACGGCGATGCGGGCATGCAGCTCGCGCAACCTGGGTCTCAGCTGCGAGCGATAGGCCGCCTTCTGCAGCAGGCCGTGACGGAAGGCATAGGCCGGGTCGGCCGCCGTGCCCTGCCGCTCCAGCACGCGTGCCTCGCAAAGCCGGGTGAGCGCAGCGGGCAGGCGCTCCGGCTCGTCCACCAGATGGGCAAGCAGGCTCGGCGAGAAGCGCTGGCCGATGGTGGCGACGATCTGGGCAAGCGGCTTGTCGGCCTTCAGGGTGTCGAGGCGGCCGACCAGCAGTTCCTGCAGCGTCGCAGGCACGACGAGATCGGGTCCGGCGTCGCGCCGGCCATCCGCGCCCGGTTCGCCGGTGGCGAGCAGCATCCGGGCCATCTCCTCGATGAAGAGGGGAACGCCGCCCGCCGTCGCGACGATGGCCTCGATCACGTCGGCGGGAAGGCCTTCCGGGCCGGCGATCTCGCTCGCCATCGACCGCGCCGAGGCGGCACTGACGCCGGCGAGCTCGATGCGCGCGGCGGCCGGCCATCGTCCCTCGGATCCATCCGGCTCGCGGCGCTCGGTGAGGACGAGCAGCAGATGGCGCGTCCCGGCGCCCGCCAGGATCCGGTCGATCGCGGCCAGGGTGCTCGGGTCGGCCCAATGCACATCCTCGACCACCATGAGCAGCGGACCGGGCGCCGCCAGACGGAAGGCGACTTCTGCGACGAGCTCGACGACCTCGTCGAGGGTGACGGTCGTCGCCGCGACCGGCCCGTCCAATTCCGTGGCGCTCGGAAACAGCGTTTCGATCGCGGCCATGGCCGCGTCGCGATCGAATCCGAGCGCCTCGAACAGCACCTCGGCCTTGCGGCGCTGCACATCGGGAGGATCGTCGGTCGCGATCCCGGCGGGTCCATGCAACGCCTGGATCGCCGGGTGAAGGGCGCTGTTGAGGTGGAACGCCGAGCACTGCCAATTCCATTCGGTGTGCGGCACGCGGCTCAGGCGCTCGCGGAGCCCGTGCACGAGCCGCGACTTGCCGATTCCCGCATCGCCGATGACGACGATGCCGCGCCCGCCTGCTTCGGCCGCCACCTTCCAGACGTCGTAAAGCGTATCGAGCTCGTGCTGCCGCCCGGCCAACGCCGTGAGGGGTTGCGCGAGGCGTCTCTGAAAGCGGGCGGTCTCGATGGCGCGGCACGGCTGCCAGACCTCGAGATCCTCCGTGAAGCCCTTGAGCGACACGCGCCCGCGCGCCGCGCACTCGAACGCGTGGCCGACGAGACGATAGGTGCTCGACGCCATCAGGACGGTGCCGGGATCGGCCAGCGACTGCAGCCGGGCCGCGAGATTGGGGATCGGCCCGACGACGCTTTCCTCCTGGGCGAAACCCTCGCCGATGAGCTCGCCGATCATGACCATGCCGGTCGCGACGCCGACGCGGGCGGCGAGCGGGCGCCGCGCGGCGCCGGCCCGCAGGCGACCGACGTTCGACACGATGTCGAGGCCGACGCGCACCGCGCGTTCGGAATCGTTTTCGCGCGCGATCGGCCAGCCGAAGTACAGCAGAGCCCCGTCGCCGTAGTACCGGGCGACGTGCCCGCCCCATCGCGCGACGGCCGCGGAAATGCAGCCGCGATACGACCGGTAAAGCTCGGCGAGGTCTTCCGTGTTGAGGGTGTTCGCCAAGGTCGTCGAGTCGACCAGGTCGCAGAACATGATGGTGATCTGGCGGTGCTCTGGCTGGCTCGCCTCCCGCACCGCCGGCGGCGGCATCGTCACCGGAGCCGGCGTCAGGCCCGCGATCGCCCTCAGCAGGCGCTTGCGGTCGCCCATGCGAACGCCGATCGCCTGCAGGTCGTCGTCCGTGAAATCCGCCAGCACGTCGAAGTCGATGGATTGCTGCTCGAAGACCTGACGGTAACCTCCGAGATTGACGCTCTCGAGCCATCTGCCGACGTCGGATAGAGTTTCACTCGCCATCGGACCGGGTCTTCTGATGGCGTCGGGCCGACGCCGAGACAAACGAGCGGCGCGATCGTCCCTCCGGCTGTGAGAGGTCGATCACACTTGCCGGTCCCGGTTTACGCTATGTCGCGTGCCGGTACGAGAGCCATTGCATGATTTGGGAAAGGTCGCCGGATGAGCGGGCTTGACGCCACTTCGGAAGCGCCACCGACAACGGCGCCGACGGCGCCATCCCCATCGATTTCCGTTGCCGGACTTTTCGCGGACTACCTCAAGCTGGAGGGAGTCAAAATCGTCTTCGGCATTCCGGGCGGCGCGATCATCTACCTGATGAGCGAGCTGAAGACGCGGGCCGACGAGTTCCAGTTCGTCATCTGCCGGCACGAGACCGGCGCCGCCTACGTCGCGCACGGCTATGCAATCGTCACCGGCGGCCTCGGGGTGGTGCTGACCACGTCGGGCCCGGGCGCCTCCAACGCGCTGACCGGGGCGATCAACGCGGATGCCTCCTGCGTCCCGCTTCTCGTCGTCACCGGCGAGATCTCGCAGAAATACTACGGCGAGGGCTATCTGCAGGAGGGCGTCGACGCGAAGCTCGACATCGCGAACGTCTACCAGAATGCCCTGCAATACAGCGCGATCATCTCGTCGCCGAGCAACGTCGTCACGCTGCTGCAGCAGGCGTTGCGCGAGGCCCGTTCGCTACCGAACCGCGCCGCGCACCTCAGCCTGCCGAACGACATCGCCGGCATGCCGATGCCGCAGGCGGGCGGGGCGCCGGCCACGGCACCTGCGAGCACTTCGAGCTACCGCGCCACGCCGAGCGGGACCGACCCGGTCAAGGTCGCCGAGACCTTCGACGAGCTTCTGCGAGCGCGACGCCCGCTGATCTTTCTCGGCAACGGCAGCCGCCTGGCGCTCGCCGAGCCGGCACGCCTGCGGGCGTTCACGGCCTTCGTCGAGGCCCTTGCCATTCCGGTGATGACCACGCCGGACGCCAAGGGCATCTTCCCCGAGACCCATCCGCTGTCGCTGCGAAACTACGGTCTCTGCGGCTGTTCGTGGACGAGCCTCTATCTCAGCGAGGCCTATCCCGACGCGGGCGCCGATCTCGGCCCCTACGACGCCCTGCTCGTGCTCGGATCCAGCCTCGGCGAACTGGCGACGACAGTCGCCGAGAGCGCTCCGTATTCGACGGCGCTGATCCCGAAGGGGCCTTTCGTCCAGGTCGACCTGGATCAAGCCGTGATCGGCCGCGACTTTCCGGTGACGCGGGGCATCGTGGCGGACGTCGGCGCGACGATCGACGAGCTGTGTCGGCTGGGTACGGGCGTCGAGCCGGCAGTCGGCGACGCGACCGAGCTGCGGCGTCGGTTCGTCGCCTGGCTGAAGGCCGAGCACGCGCCGTTCGACAGGCCGGACTGGTATGAATCCGAGGCGCACCCGGTCAATCCGGCTGCCCTGATGCGCGTCCTCAACGAGGAGGTCCGCCACGGCCACGTCTTCATCGACGCCGGCAACTGCGTCGGGTGGTCCTTGAACTACATGGTGGTCGCGCCGCCGCTGGCCTACCACAGCGCCCTGTCGATGGGCCCGATGGGCTTTGCCGTCGGC
The DNA here is from genome assembly GCA_964658465.1 of uncultured Nakamurella sp. Classification (GTDB taxonomy): domain Bacteria; phylum Pseudomonadota; class Alphaproteobacteria; order Rhizobiales; family Beijerinckiaceae; genus RH-AL1. The sequence goes on along the minus strand of CAZZZM010000171.1, from coordinate 1,985 downwards.
GCGGTGGTCGGCGGAAAGATGGGCGCACCCGACTTGCCCTGCATCGCCGTCGTCGGCGACGGCGCCTTCATGATGCACGGGTCGGAGGTGTCCACGGCCGCGCAGAGCCGGACCGGCGCGATCTGGGTCGTCCTCTACGACAACGACCTCAGCATGGTCAGCCAGGGCATGAGCAGCCTCTTCGAGTCGAAGAGCTGGGACGGCTACTACAA
>CAZZZM010000171.1:0-1673 GCA_964658465.1 uncultured Nakamurella sp. | reverse complement strand
CTCGACGAAGCCCGATCCATTTGACGCTGCTTGTATGCGGAGGCCCGCGTGAACGACACCGATGACAGACATGACGTGCTCGACGTCGCCGTGGTCGGCGGCGGCGTGTCGGGCCTCTACACGGCCTGGCGCCTGCTCGCGGACGCCAAGCAAGCGGGCCAAACCCGCCGGGTGACGGTGTTCGAAGGCAGCCATCGCCTCTGCGGTCGGCTGCTGTCGGTGACGCCGCCGGGCGTGCCGGATACGCGGGTCGAGCTCGGCGGCATGCGCTACACGTCGAGCCATCGGCGGGTCGCTGCCCTGGTCGATCGCTTCGAGCTGGCGAAAGACCCCTTTCCGGTGGGGCGGCCCGAGAACATCGCCTATCTGCGCCGGGAGATGCTGCGCACGCAGGATCTCTCAGACGCCGACAGGATCCCCTACAATCTGGCGCCGGACGAGCGCAGCCCGACGGTGCTCGACCAGGGCTTCACCGCCGTCGCGGCGCAGCGCGTCCTCAGCGCCGCTCTCGGCAAGGACGTGCCGCTCGACAAGGTCGACTGGAAGAACGTGGCGGCGACGGCCCATTACGAAGACAAGCCGTTTCGCGATCTGCCGATGCAATACGTCCTGCAGCGCAGCATCAGCCAGGAGGCGTTCCGCTTCGCGCAGGACACCAGCGGCTACGACAGCATCCTCCATACGTGGAATGCCGCCGACGGCCTGCCCTGGAATCTCGCCGACTTCGGTCATCAGGTCGATTTCTACCACCTGCACGACGGGTTCGAGGCTCTGCCGCTCGCCCTCGCCAAGCAGATTGGCGAAGCGGGCGGTGCGATCAGCCAGGGGTGCAAGCTCGAAAGCTTCGACACGGCTCGGCTTCCGGACGGTTCGGAGGGGATCTCGTTGCGCTTTGCGGGCGACGGGCCGGATCGCGCACCACGCCTCGCGCGTCGCCTGGTCCTCGCCATGCCGCGCCGCTCGCTGGAGCTTCTGGCACCGACCGGTCCGGTGCTCGAGCCCAAGAACCGGGCCGTGCGGGACCTCATCGAATCGGTCGAGCCGATCCCGCTGTTCAAGCTCGCGCTCTGCTATTCCTACCCTTGGTGGCAGACCCTCGCGCCCGTCGCGGTCGGACAGCACGCTACGTTGACGAAGATCACCGAGGGGCAATCCATCACCGACATGCCGGTGCGGCAGTGCTATTATTGGGCGACCGACGAGAAGACCCAGAATTCCGTCGTGCTCATCTACGACGACGGTTCGGACCTCGATTACTGGGCCGGCCTGCGAGATCGCTCGACCAACAAGAAGTTCCAGTCGAAGGCGGAGCCCGCCGCGGCGGCGACGGCCTCGCCGGGCTGGGACGAGCACCACGCGCCGCAGCTGATGGTGGCGGAAGCGCACCGCCAGCTGCTCATCATGCACGGCGCCCAGGACCGCGTCGACATCCCGAAGCCGTATGCCGCGGCCTATCGCGACTGGGGTGAGGACCCGTTCGGCGGCGGCGCCAATTTCTGGCGCGTTGGCGCCGACAGCGTCAAGACGTTCGAGCAGATCCTCCAGCCGGACCCCAGCTGCCCCGTTTACGTGTGCGGCGAAGCCTACTCGAACTACCAGGGCTGGGTGGAAGGCGCGCTCGAGACGGCCGACGCGATGCTGGTCCGCCATTTCGCGCTCGAGCCGCTGGTGGT
>CAZZZM010000170.1:3743-6752 GCA_964658465.1 uncultured Nakamurella sp. | reverse complement strand
GTCGTCGATGCGCATGCGCTGGTCCGCGCGCTGCAGGACGACGCCGAGGAGTTCGGGGCTGTCACGGCCTTTCACGCGCCGCTCGAATACACCTACCGCGCCAAGCAAGGCTTCGTGCTCGAGGTCGGCGGGGCCGCGCCGATGCGGCTCGCCTGCCGCCTCCTGATCAACGCGGCCGGCCACGGCGCGCCCGCCGTGGCGCGCGCGATCGAGGGCATGCCGCCGGAGCGCGTGCCGCGGGCGGCCTTCGCCAAGGGCAGCTATTTCGCGCTACGCGGCGCCTGCCCCTTCTCGCGGCTGATCTACCCGCTGCCGGTGCCCGGCGGCATCGGCACGCATCTGACGCTGCTGCTCGACGGGCGCGCGCTGTTCGGCCCCGACGTGACCTGGGTCGACGGCCTCGACTATTCGGTGGACGCGACGCGCGCCGAGACGTTCGCGGCCGACATCCGCCGCTATTGGCCGGCGCTGCCCGAGGGGGCCTTGGAGCCGGCCGGCGCCGGCATCCGGCCGAAGATCTCGGCCAAGGGCGAACCCGTGCGCGACTTCGTCATCGAGGGCGAACGCGAGCACGGCATCGCCGGCCTCGTGAACCTGTTCGGCATCGAGTCGCCGGGCCTGACCGCCGCGCTCGCCATCGCCGAGCACGTCCGCGACCTCGCTCTGCCGTAGAGGGCGGGGCCGCGATCTGCTAGATCGGCGCGCCGCCCATGGCGGCGTTCATCAGGAGGCAGGTTCATGAAGATTTCCGCGCGCAACCAGCTCGCCGGCACCGTCGTCGAGGTGCACAAGGGCGCGACGACGTCGCATGTCGTGATCGACGTCGGTGGCACGCGCCTGTTCGCCTCGATCACCAACGAGGCGGTCGCGGAGCTGGGTCTGGCGCCGGGCAAGAAGGCGACGGCGCTGATCAAGGCCTCCGACGTGATGGTCGCCACCGACTGACGACACCATCTATCGCGCGAAGCCCGGAGGAGCGGCAGTGAACAAGCTTGGAGTGCCGCGGAAGATCGAGGCCTGGCAGATCCGTGCCGAAGCGGAGGCGCGTCGCAGCGACCCGTTCCTGCGACGCCTGGCGCGACACTTCTCGCGGTCGCCGCGGCGGCACCAGCCGACGGAGCCCAGGGCGGTCCGGTCCTCGGCGCTGCCGGAGTCGATGGTCGAGACGGCGATCGTGCCGGGCTACGAGCACGTCCGCACCTGGGGCGACATCTACACGCCGAGCTTCGAGAGCCTGCTCATCGAGAAGAACCGGCAGGTGCTCGCCGCCGCCGAGTCCGGCGTGGCGCCGCACGGCCGCGACGTGGCGAACTTCCTCGCGCTCTCGGGCGGCGGCGACAAGGGCGCCTTCGCGGCCGGCGTCCTCGCCGGCTGGGGCGAACGCGGCGATCGCCCGTGCTTCGAGGTCGTCACCGGGGTGAGCGCCGGCGCGCTCGCGGCGCCCTTCGCGTTCATCGATCGCGACCTCTGCCTCGAGGAGATCTACACCGAGTACGGCGCCGGGCATCTCTACAAGAGCCGGGGCCTGCGCGGCTTCTTCTCCGACGCGTTGAACGACACGTCGCGCCTCGAGGGGTTGATCCGCCATTACGTCACCGACCTGTTTCTCGACCAGATCGCGGAAGAGCATCTGAAGGGGCGTCGCCTGCTCGTGCTGACGACCAATCTCGACGCCCAGCGCCAGGTCATCTGGTCGATGTCGCAGATCGCCGCCAGCGATCGGCCCGACCGCCGCGAGCTGTTCGTCAAGGTCCTGCGCGCCTCGTCGGCGCTCCCCGGCCTGTTCCCGCCGGTGCACATCGACGTGGTCGGCCCCGACGGCAGGACCTACGACGAGATGCATGTCGACGGCGGCGTCACCGCCGAGCTCGTCTTCATCCCGCCGGAGACGGAGGTCCTGAAGATCGAGGACCTGGTGTTCGAGAAGCGGCGCCAGCGCACGCTCTACGTGATCCAGAACGGCAAGCTCGGCCCGGAATACAGCCCGATCGACCCGCGGCTGATGCCGATCGCGGCCCGCGCGGTGCAGACGCTGGTGAAATACCAGGTCATCGACAATCTGCTCGCGCTGGCGCTGACGTCGAAGCGCAACAACAGCCGCTTCCTCTTCAACGCGATCCCGCCGACCTTCACGCCGCGGCCGCGCACGTTGTTCGACCAGGATCACGCCCGCGAATTGTTCGCCGCCGGTCGCGAGGTCGGGCTTTCCGGACGGTGGTTCACCTCGCCGCCGCAATCGCCGACCTTGCTGCCGATGGACCTCTTCGATCTCGCGACCGGCACGACAGTGGCGGCCGACACGACGGCGTCGCGCGATCCCGGCATCGTCTCGCCCGTCGCGAACGGCCTCGCCGCGGCCACCAGCCTGGGCGAGAGCCTTCCTTAATGGCGAGGGTCCAGGCTAGGGTGGTTTCGCAAGTCAGGATCGCGCCGATGCGCCTCGTCGGATCAATGCTGCTCGTTGCCCTGTCCACGCCGACGCTGGCGCAGTCCTCCGCGCCGCCGACGCCGCCGCTTCCGTCCGAGCGACCCGCGCCGGCCACGCCGCGTCCCGTCTTTCCCCTCCCGCCACGTCCGGCCCCCGGCGCCGCGCCGTTCCGCGAGCTGGCGGAGGCCGCCGCCGCGAAGGCCGGCCTGCCCTACGCCCTCGTCGATGCGGTGATGAAGATCGAGAGCGGCTACGATCCGAGCGTCGTCGGCGGCGTCGGCGAGATCGGCCTGATGCAGGTGCGGCCCGGCACCGCGGCGATGCTGGGGTTCAAGGGCCTGCCCGGCCAGCTCGCCGATCCCGCGACGAACATCCACTATGGCGCGACCTATCTCGGCCAGGCGTGGCATATGACGAAGGGCGACGTCTGCCGCACGCTGATGAAATATCGCGCCGGGACCGGCGAGGAGATGATGAGCGCGCTCTCGGCCTCCTATTGCGCGCGGGCGCGGGCGCATCTCGTCGCCGTCGGCTCGCCGCTCGCCGCGATGATCACGCCGAGCAATCTCGTGGCGGTGAAG
>CAZZZM010000170.1:0-3643 GCA_964658465.1 uncultured Nakamurella sp. | reverse complement strand
TCAAAGCTGCGTTAAGACCGCGACCCGACAAGGGAGGTCCGATGCGCGGTTTCGCGCCTGTCCGTCGTACCGCGCTCGTGATGCTCGCTTGCGCCAGTGCCGCTCCCGCGCGCGCGGACACCTGCCCGGCGGCGGGCGCCGAGCACGTCACGCTCGCGTCCATCGGCCCGCGGCTCGAGATGAAGCTCGCCGACGGGCGGCTGCTGCGTCTGGCCGGGCTCGAGGCCGCCGCCGCCACGCCGACCGCGCCGCATCGCGACCTCGACGGCATCGCCGCCCTGACGAACCTCGTCGCCCGGCAGGAGCTTGCGGTAACGATCCTGTCGCCGAAGCCCGACCGCTGGGGTCGTCTCGTGGCCTTCGCGACGGTCTCCGGCGGCGCTTCCGGCGGCCTCGCCACCGCCGCGCTCGCCGCCGGCCTGGGACGCTATCGGCCGGAAACTGCCGCCGTGTGCCGTGCCGCATTGCTCGCGGCGGAGGACGCCGCGCGACGCGCCAAGCTCGGTCTTTGGGCCGATCCCTTCTACGGCGTTCTCGCGGCGGACGATCGCGACGCCTTCGCCGCCCGCGCCGGCACGGACGTCGTTGTCGAGGCGCGGCTCAGGGCAGTGGAACCGAGCCCCTATCGCACGCGGCTCCGGTTCGAAGTCGCCAACGCGACGCCGTCGCGCGGCCTCTTCGAGGCCACGATCGTTCCCCGCGCGATGAAGACGTTCGAGGCCCGTGGCATCGACGTGCACGCGCTCGTCGGTCGCAACCTGCGCCTGCGCGGGCTGCTCGACCGCCGCTTCGGGCCGCGGATCGAGCTGGCCGGCCCCGACGAGATCGAAGTCCTGCCGGACGACGCGGCTCCGGCTCGGCCGAACTAGCGGCAGATGGTGCGCTTCGGTCCCCACTCCTCACGCATCCGCATCCTCTCGCTGCTCGCAGCGGCTGCGCTGGCGGGCTGCGCGACGATCGACAATCAGGGCGTCGTGCCTGTCGCGCCGATCGAGGCGCCGACGGCGCCGAAGGTCATCACCGAGTCGACCTCCTCGGCCGAGCACAAGCGTATGGTCGCGTTGTTCGGCGGCGAGTACAAATACCCGACCGTCGAGCACTACCTCGACAACGTGCTGCAGAAGTTCGCGGCGACCGGCAATCTCGCCGGCAAGACGTATCGCGTCACGATCCTTAACTCGCCGATCGTCAACGCCTTCGCGCTGCCCTCGGGCGACCTCTTCGTGACGCGCGGTCTGCTGGCGCTGGCCAACGACGGGTCCGAGGTCGCCGCCGTCATGGCGCACGAGATCGCGCACGTGACCGCCCGCCATGCGATCCGTCGCGAGGAGGAGGAAAAGCGCGCCGCCGTGATCTCGAAGGTCGCCGAACTCGTGCAGAACAAGCAGCGCGGCGCCGAGGTCGCGGCGTCGGCGAAGCTGTCGATCGCCGGCTTCTCGCGCGCGCAGGAGCTCGAAGCCGACCAGATCGGCATCAAGACGATCGCCGCCGCCGGCTACGATGCCTATGGCGCCAGCCGCTTCCTGCAGGCGCTCGCCCGGTCGACGGCACTGCGTGCCTCGCTGATCGGCCAGAACGCCTCGGCGGCCAAGCCCGACATTCTGGCGACGCATCCGTCGACGCCGGAGCGCATCGCCGCCGCGATCAAGGCCGCGCGCGAGATCGGCGCGCCGGACCTCGGAACGCGCGATCGCGAGGCCTACCTGCAGGCGATCGACGGGATCATGTTCGGCGACGACCCCGCCGAGGGAACGATCCGCGGCCGCGTCTTCACCCAGCCCAAGCTCGGCTTCACGATCACGGCGCCGGACGGTTTCGTGCTCGAGAACTCGTCGCAGGCCGTGCTCGGGGTCAAGGAGGGCGGCATCGAGGCGATGCGGCTTGACAGCGTCGCCGTGCCGGAGACGACGACGCTCGAAACCTACGTGCGATCGGGTTGGATCGACGGCCTGCTCGAAAGCTCGATCGAAAAGATCAACGTCAACGGCATGCCGGCGGTGACCGCGACCGCGCGCGCCGGCGAGTGGAACTTCCGGCTCGCCGTCATCCGCTACGACGACGACGAGGTCTATCGCGTGATCTTCGCCACGCACGGCCTCGACAGCGCGCACGAGGCGGCCTACCGCGCAGCGATCGACTCGTTCCGCAAGATCGGCCCGGACGAGATCGGAAAGGTGAAGCCGTTGCGCATCGGGCTCCAGGTCGCCAAAGCGGGCGACGATGCCGGCACGCTCTCCCAGATGATGGTCGTCCCCGACAAGCCGCTCGAGACGTTCGAGCTTCTCAACGGGCTCGATACGGACCGCGTGCTGAAGCCCGGCGAACGCTACAAGCTGGTGGTCGAGTAGCCATCTCGCGGGTCGCGCTGGAACCGACGCCCCCCGAGGTTGGTTCTCGGAACACCTGCGGGCGCGTCTTGGGGACCGGGAGATTTCATGGGCCAGCTGATCGGTGTCGGGCAACAACTGGTCAAGACTGCAATGGCTGCGCCGTTTCTCGAGCGCGACAACGAACATGAGCTTGCCGTCCGCTGGCGTGACGATCGTGACGAAGATGCGCTACATGAGCTTGCCGAGGCGCATATGCGGCTCGTCATCGCGATCGCCGTGCGCTTTCGTCATTACGGCCTGCCCGTCGCCGATCTGATCCAGGAGGGCCATGTCGGCCTACTCGAAGCGGCGGCCCGCTTCGATCCCGATCGCGAGGTTCGTTTCTCGACCTACGCGACGTGGTGGATCCGGGCGTCGATCCAGGACTACATCCTGCGTAACTGGTCGATCGTGCGCGGCGGCACGAGCTCCGCGCAAAAGGCGCTTTTCTTCAACCTCCGCCGGCTGCGGGCGAAGCTCTCGAACAACGGCGGCGAACCGCGCGGCAACATCGTGCTTTACGGCGAGATCGCGAAGGCGCTCGGCGTGAACCGCGCCGACGTGGAGATGATGGATACGCGGCTGTCCGGCCCCGACGTTTCGCTGAACGCTCCGGTTGCGGATGCCGACAATACCAGCGCGCCGTCCGAGCGGATCGAGTTTCTGGTCGACAAGCAGCCGCTCCCCGACGAAGCGGTCGGCAGCGCGATCGACACCGATCGCCGACTGGGCTGGCTGAAGGATGCGCTGACCCGTCTTTCCGATCGCGAATACAACATTCTCCGCGAGCGACGACTGTCGGAGGAGGCGATGACGCTGGAAGAACTCGGGGTGCAGCTCGGCATCTCGAAGGAGCGGGTGCGCCAGATCGAGAGCCGTGCGATGGAGAAGTTGCGCATGGCGCTTACGGAAAAGCATCCGCAGGCGGCGCTTACCGCGTAACAATGGTCGCCTCGATGTCGCGCTCTCGCACGAGCGCGAGCCGCAAGAAGGCGCATCTCGACTTAGTGTAGCGTCGCCCGCCCGCCACGCGTGGGCGCCGGCACCGCCTTTGCGCCCGTTTCGTCGAACAGCTCCGCCAGCTTCTCCGTCATCACGCCACCCAACTCCTCGGCATCGACGATCGTCACGGCGCGCCGGTAGTAGCGCGTCACATCGTGGCCGATACCGATGGCGATCAACTCTACGGGCGAGCGTGTCTCGATTTCCTCAATGATATGGCGGAGGTGACGCTCGAGATAGTTGCCGGCGTTGACCGACAGCGTGGAATCGTC
>CAZZZM010000169.1:0-6767 GCA_964658465.1 uncultured Nakamurella sp. | reverse complement strand
CGCACCGAAGGTACGTCGCGGAACCGCAGATAGAGCGCGCCGGCCAGCAGGGCGACGACCGCCGGCCCGGCGAGCAGCCCGACGACGGCAGCGACCGCCCCCGCGGCGCCGCGGAAGCGCGTGCCGATGAACACCGCCATGTTGACCTGATTGGCACCCGGGAGGATGTTGCAGATCGTCGAGGCGGACAGATATTCCTCCTCGCTCAGCCAATGCTTTTCTTCCACGACGACGCGCTGCACCCAGGCGGCGAGGCCGCCACCGAAGCTTTCGAAGGCGAGCGTCGAGAAGGTCACGGCCAGCTCGCGCACGGTCGGTTCGACGGGCGCCTCGACGGCCCCCGCCTCCTCACTCATGATCGCTCATTCGTGGTCGATCCCGTCCAAATCTTTGGCGCTCGCCGCGATCGCCTCGAGGTCGCAGTGCAGCGGGTTCGGCGCCTCCCATCTGCGCGCCTCGTGCCAGTCGGCCTCGAAGGTCTTGGAGAGCGCCTTCACCAGCGCGCCGTCGGAAAGCACGATGCCGAGCTCGCGGCGGACGTCGTAGGCATCCTTGTCGATGTTCATCGAGCCGACCATCGCGCGATGGCCGTCGGCGATCATCATCTTGGCGTGCAGCTTCAGGTGACGCTGCTTGCGCAGGTGGACGCCGGCGCGCGCCAGAATGCGCTGCTGGCTGAACGTCTCGAGCAGGTTGTAGTCCTCGATGCCGTGGTCGCCGCCGCAGAGCAGGTGCACGGAGACGCCGCGGGCACGGGCCTCGAGCACGTGGTCGAGGATCGCGATGTCGTGAAACTTCGGGTGCTGGATCCACAGCTCCTTCTGCGCCGCGTCGATGAAGGCGGCGACGACGCAGCGGGCGTCCTGGTTGCCCCAGGCCAAGGGGCTGTTCTTGCGCAGCAGGAACGGGTCGGCGTTGCGATCGGCCTCGAAGCAGTCCGCGACCTCGGCGATGATCGCCGGGTCCTCGACAAGGACGCCGTAGTCGCGCGTCTTGGTGAGGTACTTGTCCGAATAATTGAACGTCGAGATGAGCAGCTTCGAATGGTCGACGATCATCGACTTCTCGTGGCTGATCTTGAAGCGCGGGCTGGTCCAGCCGACGCCGATGCCGGCCTCGCGAAAGCGCTCCAGAGTCGAGTCGTTGGGCCGCGCGCCGCTGGATCGGACGGGGTTGAGCAGGACCGCGACGTCGACGAAACGGCGCTGGGCGTCGAGGACGGCTTCGATCAGCGTCTCGCTGTCGAACTCGAACATCTTGATGCGCAGCGTTTTCTCGGCGGAGTCGATCAGCCGTTTGACGGCGGCGGCGCCGGAGTCCGGCATCGTCAGGAGCGAGACGGCCCCCGGATAGGCCTGCAGGATCATCGGCCGCACCTATGCCGCGCGCGTCGCGTCATGTTGCTCGTCCCCTCGACGTCGTCGAACGTGTACGACATTCCGCGCCGGCCCTGCAACGACGGCTCAGCTTTGATTTCCGGACCGGCGGAACGGCCACGATATCAGGCCGCCGGCAAACAACGCCCACCAGACGAAGACCGGCTGAAACGCGAGGCGCGGCGCGTGATACCACCAGCTGTCCGGCAGCGGCGGCACGCTGACGTGCCAGAACGCCTGGTAGACGTTGGCCGGATAGACGCCGATCGCATAGGCCGCGAGGCCGATGGCCGCCGCCTTGCGGACCGGCGGCAGCAGGATGCCGATGCCGCCGGCGATCTCGGCGATGCCGGTGAGGATTACCACCGCCGTCGGATACGGAATCATCGGCGGCATGATCGGCAAAAATTTCGGCGCCGCGAGGGTGTGCAGAAGGCCGAACGGAACGAAGACGATCGCCGACAGCGCTCGCGCGACCGCCCGACCGAATTCGAGGGGAGCCCGGCGCGGGCTCAGTCCTCCACGTCCGTGTCGGGCCGGTCGCCACCCTTCGAGACCTCGGTCTTCCACCGGCCGCGCTCGTCCTGGTACTGGATCGTGACATCCTCGCCGCCGCGATGCTGCTCCTTGGCGGCGATCTCGGCCGCCGCATGCGCCTCGTCTTTTGTGCGGAAGGTCTCAGAATAGACGTCGCCGAGCTTGTAGGCCCAGCCGCCGTCGTGCTCGACGATATGGTAGTGAAGCTCGGCCATCGGGCGCCTCTCAGTTGTCGCCTGGGAACAGAGCCCGAAGCTGTGCGGTTCCGCTCGACGCAGCCCGTGGCCACATCTTGCGTGTTGGGTTATCCTCGGTCTCATCGAGCTGCGGCAAGTGCCATGACCGTCCACACCCGCCCCATGACGACGCAAGCGGCCGAAGGGATGCCCCGCCGTCGTTTCACCGTGTCGGAGGTCGAGGCGATGGTCGCGGCCGGTGTCATGGACGAAGACGAGCGCGTCGAGCTGATCGGCGGGGAGTTGGTTCCCATGTCGGCCAAGGGCAATCGTCATGAAGTCATCAAGGTCGAGCTTATCGATCGCTGGGTCCGAGCGAGGCCGGACGACGTGAGGCTAGCGCCGGAAACGACCTTCCGCCTGTCCGAGGACACCTATCTCGAGCCCGATTTCGTCATCTACAACCGCGCGGGGGGCCTGACCGGCCTCGCCGGCGAGAGCGTTCTCCTCGTCGTCGAGGTCGCCGATTCCTCGCTGCGGTACGATACCGGCCGGAAGGCTGCGCTCTACGCGAGCTTCGGCGTGCGCGAGCTGTGGGTGATCGACGCGGTGGCGATGTCGGTTCATGTCTTCCGCGACCCCTCCGCCGACGGCTACCGGACGACGTCGACCGTCGCCGCGGGCACGGTGGTCACGCCCCTGTTCGCGCCGGCCACCTTCGCGCTGCAGCTAGACCAGCTGGACGTATAGCCGCCATTCGGCACCCACGGTAGAATAAGCGAAGCGGCGGCTTTGCTCGACGTCGGGGATCGCCGGCACGGCGCGGACCGGACGGTCGAGCGCGCCGATTCCTGCCCGCGCTCGCGCGTCGCCCGGCCCCGCTTGCCAACCCCCGCCCCGCGCGCGACAAGCCCCCCGTGCTGCACATCAACGACATCACGCTCCGGCTCGGGCCCCGCGTGCTCTTCGACCAGGCGTCGGCGGCGCTGCCGGAGGGCGCGCGTATCGGCCTCGTCGGGCGCAACGGCACCGGCAAGACCACGCTGTTCAAGATGATCGCCGACGAGCTGGCGCCCGACCTCGGCTCGCTCACGCTGCCCAAGCACCGCAAGCTCGGCCGCGTCGAGCAGGAGGCGCCGGGCGGCCCCGGCTCGCTCATCGACTTCGTGCTCGCCGCCGACGTCGAGCGCGCGCGCCTCACGGCGGAGGCCGAGACCGCGAGCGACCCGACCCGCATCGCCGATATCCAGACGCGTCTCGTCGACATCGAGGCGCATGCCGCGCCGGCGCGCGCGGCGCGCATCCTCGCCGGGCTCGGCTTCGACTTCGCGGCGCAGGCGCGGCCGCTCTCGTCGTTCTCGGGCGGCTGGCGCATGCGCGTCGCGCTCGCCGCCGTGCTGTTCGCCCAGCCCGACCTGCTGCTGCTCGACGAGCCGACCAACTACCTGGATCTCGAAGGCACGCTCTGGCTGATCGACTACCTGCAGCGCTATCCCGCGACGATCATCGTCATCAGCCATGATCGCGACATGCTGGATGCCGTCTGCGACCACATCCTGCACCTCAACCACGCGAAGCTGACGCTGTGGACCGGCAATTACTCGTCGTTCGAGACGCAGCGGCGCGAACAACAGGCGATTGAGGCGAAGCACAAGAAGAAGCAGGACGAGCAGCGCAAGCACATGCAGGCCTTCGTCGACCGCTTCCGCGCCTCGGCGACCAAGGCGAGCCAGGCGCAGTCGCGCCTCAAGGCGTTGGCCAAAATGGAGCCGGTCGCAGCGCTCGTTGACGGCGAGGTGCTGCCGTTCCACCTGCCCTCCCCCGAGAAGCCGCTGCGGCCGCCGATCGTCGCGATGGACAAGGTGTCCGTCGGCTACGACGGCACCGCGATCCTCGAGAACCTGAACCTGTCGATCGCCGACGACGACCGCATCGGCCTGCTCGGCTCGAACGGCAACGGCAAGTCGACCTTCGCCAAGCTCGTCGCCGGCCGCCTCGCGGCCATGGACGGCGAGCTGCGCCGGTCGTCCAAGCTCGACGTCGGCTTCTTCGCCCAGCATCAGGTCGACGACCTCGACGAAGGTTCGACGCCCTACCTTTGCATCGCGCCGCTGATGAAAGGCGCCAGCGAGGCGCAGGTCCGCTCGAAATGCGCGCAGATCGGCTTTCCGAACGTCAAGGCCGACACCCGGATCTCGCTGCTGTCGGGCGGCGAGAAGGCGCGGCTGCTGATGGGGCTGTCGACCTTCCATGCGCCGCATCTCGTCATCCTCGACGAGCCGACCAACCATCTCGACATCGATTCGCGCGCGGCGCTGATCGAGGCCATCAACGCCTACCGAGGCGCCGTGATCCTGGTCTCGCACGATCGCTACCTGCTCGATGCCTGCGCCGATCGGCTCTGGCTCGTCGCCGGCGGCGGCGTGAAGGCCTTCGACGGCGACATGGAGGACTACAAGGCGCTGATCCTCGGCACGGAGAAACCGAGACCCAAGGCGGAGAAGCAGGCCGCCGCCGCGGCGCCGCCGCCGAAGGCCGCGCTGTCGCCGAAGAAGCGCATCGCCGCGCTCGAGGAGAAGATCGCGCGCTTCGAAGGCCTGATCGCGCGGATCGACACGGCGCTGGCCGACGGCGCGGCGTTCCAGCGCGAGCCGGCGAAGGCCGCGCAGCTGGCACGCCAGCGCGGCGAACTCGGCGCGGCGCTTGCGCAGGCCGAGGACGAATGGCTCGGTCTGTCGTCCGGGCAGGACGCCGCCGAATGAGCGAGCACAGCACCGCGCTCGCGACGAAGGCCGCCCGCCCCAAGGTCGTCGTGAAGGCGATGGTCGGCCTGATGGTCATGGCGTCGCTGCTCGTCGCCGGCGGGATCGCCCCCTACGTCTTCAAGGGTACGACGCTCGAGGGCGAGGTCGCCGCGCAGCTGCGCACGACCACCGGGCTGAAGCTCGTCTCGAACGACGACGCCAGGTTCGGCCTGTTGCCGACCCCGCACATCACGCTCACCGACGTCGTCTTGAAACGCCCCGACGGGTCGCTGGCCGTGGCGGCGCCCAAGCTCGAAGGCGACGTCCGCTTCCTGCCGATGATCGTCGGTCGGCTGGAGCTCGCGTCGGCGACGCTGACGCGGCCGAAGCTGACGATCGACCTCGACGCCGCCGGCACCACGCCGGACTCGACGATCGGGCGCGCGCTGCAGGGTCTCGCCCCGAGCGCGACCGGCGACAGCCGGCTTGGAACCGTCGTGCTCGTCGACGGCACCGCCGAGGTGAAGACACGCGCCGTCGCCCGGATGCCGAAGCTCGCGGACATCGACCTCACCATCGACTGGCCCGACATCGCGTCGCCCGCCACCCTCACGGGCTCGCTGTCGATCGACGGCGAGGCGACCGATCTCGCGGCCTGGGCCGCCCAGCCGTCGGCGCTGCTTCGCGGCGAGACGTCGCCGATCGCCTTGCGCATCCATGCCGCGCCGCTCGATCTCTCGGCCAACGGCGATCTCGTCAGCACGAACGTCACGCTGTTTCGCGGCCACGTCGCGCTGTCGGCGGCATCGGTGCCGGCGCTGCTCGCCCGGTTCGGCGATCCGCGACGCACGCTCGCCCCCTTCGCCAACGTGAGCCTGCGCGCCGACACCACCATCGGCATCGATTCCGACGACAAGACCAGCATCGACCTCCAGGCGCTGCAGCTCGATCTCGACGGCAATCGCTACGAGGGGACGCTCGCCTACGAGAGCGGCGACAAGCCGTCGCTCTCCGGCACGCTCGCCACGGAGACGCTGGTGCTGGCGCCCTTCCTGTCCTCCGAGCCGAGCCTCGCCGACGGCCAGCACCGCTGGACGCGAAGCGCGCTGGTCGCCGGCGGTGGCGACCTCCTGAACCTCGACCTGCGCCTGTCGGCGACGCACCTGCGCGTCGCGCCGTTCACGATCGACGACGCCGCGCTCTCGGTGATGACGCGCGGTCCGCGCACCGAAATCGCGCTCAACGAGGGCCGCGCCTACGGCGGAACGGTCAAGGGCCGCGCGTCGGTCGGCGTCGCGAACGGGGTCGTCAGCCTGCGCGGCGCCGGGACGCTCACCGATGCCGACGTCTCCGGGCTGAGCTGGGACGTGCTCGGCCGCCAGGTCGCGGCCGGCCTGGTGTCGGGCTCGCTCAACATCGAGACCTCGGGCGACAGCCCCGCCGCGCTGATGGCGCATCTGCAGGGCTGGGCGAAGGCGCAGGCGCACGACGGCGAGATCTCCGGTCTCGACCTCGGCGGCGGCCTGCAGGCGATGGCGACGCAGCACGGCGCGACCGCCCTCGCCGCGTTCCGACACGGACGCACGCCGTTCACCGACCTCGCCGTGGCGCTGCGGCTCGCCGACGGCGTCGCGACGATCGAGGACGCGACGATGAAGGGGTCGGACGCGGCCGTCGGCGTCACCGGGACAGCAGATATCGGCAACCGCACGCTCGCTCTCGATGCGACGGCCGCGAAGCCCGACGCCGCGAAACCGCGCGACGGCCTCGCCGTGGCGATCAAGGGCTCATTCGACGCGCCCGTCGTCGGCCTGCTCCCGCACTGAAGGGACGCCCTCGATCCTCGTCCCCGCGGGACGTGCGAGCACGCCTCAAGGCTTGAACGGCCGCATGCCCTGGCGGGCGAGTTCGTCGGCGCGTTCGTTCATCGGGTC
>CAZZZM010000168.1:0-6776 GCA_964658465.1 uncultured Nakamurella sp. | reverse complement strand
ACCGGCGCGGCGCTCGTCGACATGGAAAGCCATATCGTCGCCCGGGCCGCTCGGCGGCGCGGGATCGCCTGGGCGGGCGTCCGTGCGGTCACCGACCCCGCCGCCCGCACGTTGCCGCACGCGGCCGCCGTCGGCATGAAGCCGGACGGGTCGGTCGACCTTCCGGCGATCCTCAGATCTCTGGGAAAGAACCCCGGACAGCTTCCGGGGCTGATCCGCGCGGGAGGCGACGCCCGCGCGGCCTTCGCAGCCCTACTCCGCTGCCGTCAGACGCTCGGCGGCGGCTTCGCGCGCCTCGATCTCTGACATCCGCTTCTGCACGTGGCGGGAGAACATGAACTCCGCCGGCCGCTGGTTGGCGAGCGGGATGTCAGGCGTCATCGGACCCTTGGTCTTGATGCCGCGCATGATCGGCCCGATCAGCTTCCACGGCTTGCGGAAGGAATCGGTGACGGCCGAGGCCTCGAAGCCGGAATGGACCATGCAGTCGGCGCACTTCTCGTAATTGCCGGTGCCGTACTGGTCCCAGTTCGTGTCCTCCATCAGCTCCTTGAAGGTCTTCGCGTAGCCTTCGCCGAGCAGGTAGCAGGGCTTCTGCCAGCCGAACACCGTGCGCGTCGGGTTGCCCCAGGGCGTGCAGTGGTAGGTCTGGTTGCCGGCCAGGAAATCCATGTAGAGGATCGACTGGTAGAACGGCCACGCCTTGCCGCCCTTGCCCTTCTCGAGGATCGAGCGGAACAGCTCCTTGGTCTTGGTGCGGTTCAGGAAGTGCTGCTGGTCGGGCGCGCGCTCGTAAGCGTAGCCCGGCGCGACGGTGATGCCGTCGATGCCCCAGGTCTTCGCCTCGTCGAGGAAGCGCGCCATGGCCTCAGGGTCGGCGTCGTTGAACAGCGTAGCGTTGATGGTGACGCGGAAGCCAAGTTCGCGCGCCTTCTTCAGCGCCTGCAGCGCCTTGTCGTAGACGCCCTTCTGGCACACCGACTTGTCATGCATCGCCTTGTCGCCATCGAGATGGATCGACCAGTTGAAGCGCTTGTTCGGCTTGTACTTCGGCAGGTGGCGCTCGAGCAGCAGCGCGTTGGTGCAGACGGTGACCCACTTCTTCTTGGCGATCGCGCCCTCGACGATCTGCGGCAGCTCCTTGTGCAGGAGCGGCTCGCCGCCGGCGACGACGACCACGGGGGCGCCGCACTCGTCCATCGCGTGCAGGCAATCGGCGAGCGGCAGCCGCTCGTTGAGGATCTTGTCGGGATAGTCGATCTTGCCGCAGCCGGCGCAGGCCAGATTGCAGCGGAACAGCGGCTCGAGCATCAGCACGAGCGGATAGCGCTTGGCCCGCGAGAGCTCCTTGCGCGCCACGTAGCTGCCGACGCTCGCCATCTGAAGAAAAGGAATACCCAAAAACTCGATCCTTGTTCTGTCGCAGAGCCCTCGAGGCGGCTTGCTTTGCCCCATGGTCCGCCTACCGACTAACTCGGTCAAGCGGGGCCGCATCGCGGTCGACGCCGGTGTCTACGACTGTGACAACACCATGCGCCAGCGCTCCAGGCGAGGATTGTGCTTGCCGGAGGTGCTGAGGGATGACATTGACACCGGCAAAATACAAGGCTGAGACGTGCTTCGCCGCTCGAAGCCGCCGCGCTGCCGCATCCAGGCCACAGCGATGCGGTTGAGGTGCCGCCCGGCGCCTCGGCGGCCCCGCCCTTCTCGCAACCCTGACGGTGCACGCAACGCATGACGACCTCGCAAGAGCCCGCCGCCGCGCACGACGCGGGCCAGCAGATTTCGCACGGCCCTATCACCAGGGCCGTGGTGGCCGTCGTCATGACCTGCGCGCGCCTGCGCTGGCCGGTGCTCGTCTTCGCCGCCCTGCTCTGCGTGATCAGCGGTTGGTACGTCGTGGAGCGGTTCAACAACCCCAACGATTCCGCGATCAACACCAACACCGACGACTTCATCGCCGCGTCGGTGCCGTGGCGCCAGGACGAGATCGCCTACGACAAGGCGTTCCCGAACCAGGGCAACGACACGATCGTCGTCGTCGACGGCAAGACGCCGGAGCTGGCCAGCCAGGCGGTCGAGGCGCTCTACGCCCGGCTGCAGAACCATCCCAAGCTGTTCCAATCCGTCGTGCGGCCGGACGGCGGCCCGTTCTTCGCCAAGAACGGCCTGCTGTTCCAGTCGACCGATGAGGTGAAGAAGGCGGTCGGCGGCCTCGTGAAGGCGCGCTCCGTGCTCGGGATCATCGCCTCCGACCCCTCGCTGCGCGGCGTGTTCGACGCCCTCGCCTTCATCCCCAAGGGCGTGCAGCAGAAGCAGGGCTCGTTCGACCAGTTTAAGAAGCCGATCGAGCAGATGAACGGCGCGCTGGCCAACGTGCTGGCGGACAAGCCGGCCTTCTTCTCCTGGCAGAACCTGCTCTCCAGCGGCGAGGAGGCGAGCGGGCGCCAGCTGCGCAAGTTCATCCAGATCGCGCCCGTCCTCGACTATGCCGACATCCAGCCGGGCGCCAAGGCGAGCGACTTCATCCGCAAGCAGGCCGCCGAGCTGCATCTCGACGCCGCGCACGGGGTCGACGTGCGCATCACCGGCCAGGTGCCGATCGCCGACGCGGAATTCGCCACCGTTCTCGACGGGTTCGGGCTCAACGGCCTGTTCATGATCGCCGCGGTGATCCTGATCGTCTACGCGGCCGTGAAGTCGTTCAAGCTCGTCGCCGCGGTCTTCCTGACCGTGCTTCTCGGTCTCGTGGTGACTTTCGCGGCGGGCCTGCTGCTCGTGCATCAGCTCAACGTGCTGTCGATCGCCTTCGCGGTGCTGTTCGTCGGCATCGGCGTCGACTTCGGCATCCAGTTCTCGGTCCGCTTCAAGGCCGAGCGTTACGATCATGCGGATTTCGACGAGGCGCTGAGGTACGGCGCCTCCAAGGTCGGTCGCCCGCTGGCGCTCGCCGCCTTCGCGACCATGGCGGGCTTCTTCGCCTTCCTGCCGACGGCCTACAAGGGCGTCGCCGACCTCGGCGAGATCGCCGGCACCGGCATGCTGATCGCCTTCACCAGCGCGATCACCGTGCTGCCGGCGATGATCTCGCTGATCCGGCCGCCGGCCGAGGCCGAGCCCGTCGGATACAAGTTCCTCGCCCCGGTCGACGACTTCATCGAGCGGCACCGCTACGTGATCGTCATCGGCACCCTGGCTGTGGCGCTCGCCGGCTCGCCGGCGCTGCGCTACCTGCACTTCGACTTCAACCCGCTGAACCTCGACAACCAGAACAGCGAGGCGATCTCGACGCTGCTCTCGCTGATGAAGGACCCGGACACCGACACCCAGACGATCAACGTCCTGGAGAAGAACCTGCCGGCCGCCGATGCCGTCGCCGAGAAGCTTCGCGGCCTGCCGGACGTCGCCCGCGTCACCACCCTGTCGAGCCTCGTGCCGACGGATCAGGACGAAAAGCTCGCGATCATCGACCAGGCGGCGAAGGGGATCGGCCCCGTGCTGAACCCGGCCGCGCCGCTCGACCCGCCGTCGGACGCCGACGTCGTCGCCTCGATCAAGCGGACGGCGGCGGCCTTCAAGACCACCGCCGGCGATCAGCAGGGCGAGGGGCCGGACGCCGCACGTCGCTTCGTCGACCTTTCCGAAAAGCTCGCCGACGCCCAGCCGGCCGTGCGGACGCGCGCCGCCGACGCGCTCGTGCCGCCCTTGAAGACGACGCTGCAGACGCTGCGCGACTCGCTTCAGGCCGGCCACGTCACGATCGACTCGATCCCCGCGAGCCTCAAGGCCCTGTACCTGTCGAAGACCACGGGCCAGGCGCGCGTCGAGGCGGCGCCGAAGGGCGATCCCAACGACAACGCCAACATGATCAAGTTCGCCGAGGAGATCAAAACGATCGCTCCTCACGCGAGCGGGCAGCCGGTGTCGATCCAGGAGGCCGGCAAGACCGTGAAGCTCGCCTTCATCGAGGCGGGCATCATCGCCATCGGCTCGATCTTCGTCATCCTGTGGATCGTGCTGAAGCGGGTCGGCGACGTGCTGCTGACCCTGGTGCCGCTGCTGCTCGCCGGGCTGGTGACGCTCGAGATCACCGTGCTGATCGGCATGCCGCTCAACTTCGCCAACATCATCGCGCTGCCGCTGCTGCTGGGGCTGGGCGTCGCCTTCAAGATCTACTTCGTGATGGCCTGGCGCGCCGGCACCAAGAAGCTGCTCCAGTCGAGCCTGACGCGGGCGGTGTTCTGGTCGGCGCTGACGACGGCGACGGCGTTCGGCAGCCTGTGGGCCTCAAAGCACCCCGGTACGTCGAGCATGGGCAAGCTGATGGCGCTGTCGCTGATCTGCACGCTCGCCGCCGCGATCCTCTTCCAGCCCGCGCTGATGGGGCCGCCGCGGAAGACCGAGATCAGCTAGCGCCGCCTCTCCGTCTCCCGCTTGCGGGAGACGCGCAGGCCCAGCGGAGCCGGGCGGGCTGAGGGATCGTGAAGCTAGACGACGGACGTCGACGAGGGGAAGGTGCCCCTCATCCGACCTCGCTTTGCGAGGCCACCTTCTCCTGCAGATGGGAGACGGGAGGGTGGCCGCCGATCCCGAGCAACTGACCCAGATCCTTGAAGAAGATGCGCACCTGCGCCATCGGCTTGGAGCGGGTCAGCTCCTTGTTCATGTAGGACTGCCAGGTCAGCTCCTGCACGTCCTTGTCCTTGCAGATCGAGACGAACTTCTCCCGCCGCTTGTCGGAGGAGTACCAGAAGTACTGCATGATCCCGAGCACGAGGAAGACCTTGCCGTGCGCGCGCATGAAGCGCTTGCGCGCGGTGCGCAGCGCGCGCGCGTCGCCGCTGGCGAGCAGGGCCGCGACCGCCTCGGCCGCCATGCGGGCGCAGGCCATGGCGTAGTAGATGCCCTCGCCCGAGGACGGCGCGACGACGCCGCAGGCATCGCCGATCAGGATCACGTCGCGGCCGTTGTCCCAGCGCTTCATCGGCTTCAGCGGGATCGGCGCGCCTTCGCGGCGGATGGTCTCGCACGCGGCGAGGCCGGTGCGGCGGCGCAGGTCGGAGATCGCGCCCTTGAGGCTGAAGCCCTTGTTGGCGGTGCCGGTGCCGACACTCATCGTGCTGCCGTGCGGGAACACCCAGGAGTAGAAATCGGGCGACATCGAACCATCGTAGTAGATGTCGCAGCGCGTCGGGCTGTAGGCTTCGGTCGCCGCGACCGGCGCCTTGACGATCTCGTGGTAGGCGAAGACGAACTTCGCGGTGCGCGCGCCCGGCATGGCCGAGCGGCCGACCGCCGAGTTGGCCCCGTCCGCGCCGACGACGGAGCGCGCGCGCACGCGCTGCTCGCCGGCCTCGTCCGTCCAATGCACGATGGCGACATCGTCGATGTCGCGGGTGATCTTGGTGAACGTGCCGGTGCGCCGCCGCGCGCCGTTCTCGGCGGCGCGGGCCCGCAGGAACTCGTCGAAGACCTCGCGGTCGACGATGCCGACATATCCGCCGGCGTTGATCGGCATGTCGACGGCCTGTCCGGAGGGCGCGACCATGCGCGCCGACGAGATGCGCGCGCAGAGCTGGCTGTCGGGGATCGCGAAATCGCGCACGAGGCGCGGCGGGATGGCGCCGCCGCATGGCTTGATGCGGCCGGCGCGGTCGAGCAGCAGGACGCCCCAGCCGGCGCGGGCGAGGTCGTCGGCCGCGGTGGCACCGGCCGGGCCGCCGCCGACCACGACGACGTCAAACGTTTCGAGTGCGCTCATGGAAGGAGCCTCGCGAGGGATGCCACGGCGACGGCCGAGGCCATCATGCCGGAGACGTAGAGGGGGATGCCGAAGCCGGAATACCAGAGCGCGCGCGCGACGGGCTTGCGGAGGAAGCGCGCCATCATCAGTGCCTGGCCGGCGAGCAGTGCCGCGACGATCGCCGCCTGCATCGGCCGGTCCCAAACGATCAGCAGCGCGATGACGACGACTTGCGGCGCCGCCATCACGGCGCAGGCGACGCGCGCCGCACCTTGCGGGCCGAGCTGGACGGGCAGCGACCGCACGCCCATGCGGCGGTCGCCATCCATCGCCTTGAAGTCGTTCAAGGTCATGATGCCGTGCGCGCCGAGGCCGTAGAGCAGCGCCAGCGTCAGGATCGGCCACGACGGCAGGCCGCCGCCGAGCATCACGGCGGCGCCGGTGACCCAGGCGAGGCTTTCGTAGCAGAGGCCGCAGGCGAGGTTGCCCCACCAGCCGTTCTGCTTCAGCCGCAGCGGCGGGGCGCTGTAGGCCCAGGCGAGCGCGAGGCCGACGCTTGCCGCGACGAAGACCCATGTGCCGAGCAGGGCGGCGACGGCGAGCGACACGAGCGTCCAGGCGCAGGCGATGCCGAGGCCCCAGCGGCCGGGGATGCGGCCGGAGGGGATCGGCCGCTGCGGCTCGTTGATCGCGTCGACGTGCCGGTCGAACCAGTCGTTCACCGCCTGGCTGGTCGCGCAGACGAGCGGGCCGGCCAGCGCGACGCCAGCGAGCGCGACGAGCCAATGGTGGGCGAGCGGACGACCGGACGAGACGATCCCGCAGGCGAAGGCCCACATCGGCGGGAACCAGGTGATCGGCTTGAACAGCTCGAGGACGGCGGATGGCTCGATCCGTCTCCCGCTCGCGGAGGGAGGCGACTTGGCGAATCCGGGTCGGACGAGGGAAGGTGCCGCAGGGGCGACGGACGCTGGCGACGCGGCGCGTCCCCTCGTCCGATCCCGCCTCGCGGCGCCGCCTTCTCCCGCCAGCG
>CAZZZM010000167.1:0-6869 GCA_964658465.1 uncultured Nakamurella sp. | reverse complement strand
TGCGACTTCGTCCATCTCGGCCAGGAGGATCTCGACGAGGCCGACATCCCGGCGCTCCGCCGCGCCGGCCTCCGCCTCGGTGTCTCGACCCACGACGAGGCCGAGCTCGAGCGGGCCCTGGCACTCGCGCCGGACTACATCGCGCTCGGGCCGATCTACCCGACACGCCTCAAGGCGATGCGCTTCGCGCCGCAGGGCCTCGAACGCATCGGCACCTGGAAGGCGCGGCTCGGCGACACGATCCCGCTGGTGGCGATCGGCGGCATCTCGCTCGACCGCGTCGCCGGCGTCCGCGCCGCCGGCGCCGACATCGTCTCGGTCGTCACCGACATCACCCTCGACGCCGACCCGGACGCCCGCGCCCGCGCCTGGGTCGCCGCGACGCGCTGACGCCACCTTCGATCCTGGGCTCGCGCAGCAATTTCCGAAACCAATGCTCTGCAAACAAAGCGAACGGGGCGACCCGGAATGACGGTGGCTACCGTGCCTTCAGACTCGCCACCAGGGCCGACGTCGCGAAGCCGTCGGCGGGCTGCAGGCCGACCTTGAGCTGGTAGGCGTGGATGGCGTCGCGCGCCCTGGGCCCGAGCTTGCCGTCCTGCGTTCCGTCGTAGAGGCCGAGCGCCGCGAGCCGAGCCTGGATGAAGGCCTTGTCCTTGCGCGACAGGTTGATCGGCTTGGCCGGCCACGCCACCGTCGGCGCCGCGCCGCCGGCGATCCGCTGCGCCAGAGAGCCGAGCGACAAGGCGTAGGAATCCGAATTGTTATATTGTTTGATCACGAAGTAATCGGGAAACAGCAGGAACGCCGGCCCCGCCGCGCCGGACGGCAGGAACAGCGCCGCCTCGCCGTCGCCCGCCGGCGCACGGCCGTCGCCACGACGCAGGCCGAGCGCCGCCCAGTCCGCCGCGCTCGCGTGCAGGGTCGGGAACGCGAAGCCCTGCGGCAGCACGACGTCCTCGATCCAAGGCTGGTTGGCGGCCCAGCCGTTGCCGTGCATGAAGCTGGCGATCGAGGCGAGGATGTCCGGCGCGCTGGTCCAGATGTCGGGCGCCGCCTCGCCGCCCCCGGCACTCACCGCATATTTCAGGTAGGCCGACGGCAGGAATTGCGGATCGCCCATCGCGCCCGCCCACGAGCCGACGAGGTTGCGTCGCGCGACCTCGCCCCGATCGATGATGAGCAGCGCCGCCGCGAACTCGTCGCGGAAGACGGGACGATCGGGCCGCACGTAGGCGAGCGTCGCCAGCGTGCGCACGATGTCGTGGCCGCCGCGGGCGCGGCCGAAGTCGCTCTCCATGCCCCAGGCCGCGAGGCAGATCTCGCCCGGCACGCCGAAGCGCTGCTCGATGGCGGCGAGTTCGCCCTGGTATTGCGCGGCGAGCGCGCGGCCCTTGGCGATGCGGCCGGCCGAGACCGCTTCGCGATAATAGGTCTGCAGCGGCTTCTCGAACTCAGGCTGGCCGCCGGAGGAGCGCGGCACGGACGGATCGGGCGTCAGCCCGGCGATCGCGCTCTCGAACGTCTCGCGCCGCACGCCGGCGGCCTTGGCGGCGGGCCACAGCGATTCGAGAAAGCTCGAGAAGGCGTCGGCCCAGGCCGGCGTCGCGGCGAGCGCGGCCACGATCGAAAGCGCGGTGCGGCGGGTGACGCCGCCTGCCGGGCGCAGGCGCGCACCCTTCGCGCAGGACTGACGCGGCTCGGAAGGGTTCAATCGGCGCTCGGCAGCCGGCGGATGGTGAACTCGATCTGCCCGTCGGACAGCTCGCGCCACGATTCGATCTCGGTCATGTAGGCCGCCTTGGGGAAGGCGGAAAACCATTCGTGCGCGACCGCGCGCGCCTCGTTGCGCGGGAGGGTGAAGGTCTCGCGGCGCCACATGCTTTCGCTGCGGCTGCGGGCCCGGCGTCGTTCGCCGAGCGCCTGTGCGACCTCAGACGGTGACCTGCGTCCCGCGCCCATGCCGGATACTCCACGCGCGGCACCACAGCAGGCGCCGCGCGGCCCAAGCTAGTCGGGCCGGCGCGGCGCCGCAATCGATTCGCAGGAGAAGCTTTAGGCGGGCGTGCGACGCCTCGACCGGAGCGCTCGCGGCGGCGTCAGTGGGCGGCGGTCATCTCGGCCCTGGCGGCCTTCTTCGCGCCAGCCTTGGCGGCGGGCTTGGCGACCTTCGCGGCGGCCTTCGAGAGCTTAGCGCCGGACTTGGCGCTTGTCGGCTTCGCGGCGGTCTTCTTCGCGTCCTTGGTGAGGATGACGAGCGGCGCCGACGCCTTCACGGCCTGCTCGGCCATCGCCCAATGCTCATGCGCCATGCCGTCGGCCATGCCGCCGGACAGCCAGATGTGATAGGCGCGTTCGCGGACCTGATCTTCGAACGACATGATGTTGCCCTCTTGAAACGATGGCTTACAAAAGCGTGCAAGAGTTAAACGAAGGTTAACGCAACGGGACCGATCGAAGCGAACTCGATACCGCCAGTCCTGGCCGCCCGCATACCGGGCGCGACACTGCCTACCTTCGCCGCATTGCTGCCGAATACGCTGCCATACGATGCCGCCACACGCGCAATAGATCGTCGTGGTGGGTATTTATTGTGCTGGAGCCGAGAGCCTGCCTTCTCGACAGGCCATGCGATGCGCTTGCGCCACAGCAGCGGCCTCGGTTGGCCGCCACCAAAGGCGTAGGCTCTTTTGACAAAGGATCGCCGTCGCCCGGCGGGGTAAATTTAGGACCGTCGGTCGAGAATTGCCTCGGCGGAAACGATGGATGCGCAGGTGCCGAACAGCATCGCGATTGTTCCAGGAAGCCTAAGGGCGATCCTCGAAACGCAACCCGGGCCGCCGAGGCGAGATCGCTTCCTCGTCATCGTCGACGTCGAGGTCGCATCAGACCGCGCGGTCGAGCTGGTGGTCGCCGTGCCGCAGGGCATCAATCCGCTCATCAAGCTTCTGCGCCTCCGCGCCGCCCCGCCGCCGAGCCCGGGAGGCCCGACCGTTAGGCGCACGCTCCGCTACGAGGAAGCCCCGGCGGCCGGCGCTTATCGGGAGGTCTGGCTCGGCGAAGGCGATGCCGCGATCTCGGCCAAGGTCGTGCTGACCATGTGACCGAACTTGTCCGCGGGCCCGCGATCCCGCCAGCCCGACCGCGACATGTCAGACCGTCTGGTTGAACAAGATGCGCCGCTCGTCGTCAGTCGGGGGGGCCGTGCGGCGCAAGTCCTTGCCGAGATCGACGCCGCGCCGCACCGCCGGCCGCGCCTTGATCGTGGCCCGCCAGCGCGCGACGTTCGGCAGGTCGTCCAGCGATTGCCCGAGCGGCTTGGCGATCAGCACCCACGGCCAGCTCGCCATATCGGCGATCGAATAGTCGTCGCCCAGGAGATAGGCGCGATCCTCGAGCCGGCGCTCGAGCACGCCGAGACAGCGCGCGTATTCGTCGGCGTAGCGCTTCAGCGAATAGGGATGCTCGCCCTGGGCGTAATTGACGAAATGGCTGAGCTGGCCGGCCATCGGCCCGAGATTGCCGACCTGCCAGAACAGCCATTCCATCAGCGCCGTTCGTCCCGCCGGATCGGTCGGTGCGAAACGGCCGGCTCGCTCGGCCAGATGCAGCAGGATCGCGCCGGACTCGAAGACCGAGCGCGGGCCGCCGTCGGCGTCATGGTCGACGATGGCTGGCATGCGGCCGTTGGGGCTGATCGCGAGGAAGTCTGGCGCGTGCTGCGCGCCCGTGCGGATGTCGACCGGGATCATGCGATAGGGCAGGCCGCATTCCTCCAGCATGATCGCGATCTTCCAGCCGTTCGGGGTCGGCCAGTAGTGGAAGTCGATCATCTTGCCTCCAATCGCATCGAGAGGACGGGCGCGCCTCAGCCGCCTGCGGCATCGACGAGCGCCGCGATCTCGCCGTCGCCAAGCCCCGCGTCGCGCAGCACCGCCGCCGTGTCGGCTCCATAGCCTGGCGCCGGCCGCGACAAGGCCGCCGGCGTCGCCGAGAACCGCGCCGCGGGGCGAGCGTCGCGGATACGCCCGGCCTGCGGGTGCTCGATCTCGGTGACGATATCGAGCGCCGCAAATTGCGGATGCGTCAGCGTCGCGGTGCGCGTCAGCACCGGGGCGCAGGGCACGCCGGCCTCGGTCAGCCGCGCGAGCCATTCGTCGGCGGAACGCGTGCGCAGGACCTGCTGCGTGAGCTCGAGCCGCGAATCGATGTTGCGCTGGCGAAGCTCGACGGTGGTGAAGCGTTCGTCCGCCGA
Source organism: uncultured Nakamurella sp. (assembly GCA_964658465.1). Lineage (GTDB taxonomy): Bacteria > Pseudomonadota > Alphaproteobacteria > Rhizobiales > Beijerinckiaceae > RH-AL1. Next base: position 2,614 of record CAZZZM010000167.1, on the reverse strand, counting down.
CCAGTCCGGCATCGCCACCGCCGCCACCAGCGCGCGCCATTCGCGGTCCGACTGCACGGCGACGGAGATCGGGGTCGTCGCGGTCTCGTAGATGAGGTCGGCGAAGCTCGCCGCCTCCTGCTGCGGCAGGTCGCCTTCGACGAAGGTCTGGCTGCCCATGTCCGAGCCCCACAGGAAGGCCGCGACGGCCTCGAGCATCGACAGGCGGATGTGCTGGCCCTCGCCCGTCCGCTCGCGCGAGAACAGCGCCGCGGCGATCGCCTGCGCGGCGACGATGCCAGTCAACTTGTCGGGAAGGATGGTGCGCACGAGGCGCGGCTTCGCCTCGTCCGAGCCCGCCTGCACTGAGGCGAGGCCTGAGACCGCCTGCACCAGCGGGTCGTAGACCGGCTTCTGCGCATAGGGCCCGACCTCGCCGAAGCCCGAGAGCGAGACGTAGACGATCTTCGGCGCGACGGCGCGGATCGCCTCCTCGCCGACCCCGAGCCGCTCGACGACGCCGGGCCGGAAATTCTGCACGAAGACGTCGGCGCCGGCGGCCACGCGCAGCAGCGCCGCGCGGCCAGCGTCGGACTTCAGGTCGAGCACCACGGAGCGCTTGTTGCGATTGTTGTGCAGGAAGGACGCGCTCATGCCGCCGCGCCGGTTGGCTGCGCCCCGCGTATGGTCGCCGCCGCCGGGCGCCTCGACCTTGACGACATCGGCGCCCTGGTCGCCGAGCATCATCGTCGCCAGCGGCCCCGACACCATCGAGGTGAGATCGACGACGCGGATGCCATCGAGCGGGCCGGGCATGGACTGATCCTTCGTGGAAACGCAGGCCGGCAACCTTGCGCGGATGGTGCGGTTCCCGCGGCCGACGGCCGTCCGACCGCCGTCACGCGCGTCACGCCGCCTCGGCGGCCCCGACGTCGTCCTCGTCGCCGTAGCCCAGGATGTTCAGCGGCTCGGCCTCGATCCCCTGGCTGCGGGCCCAGTGCACCAGCGCGTCGGCCTCGCCGTGCGTGACGAGCAGGCGCGAGCAGCCGGTCTCGGCGACGGTGGTGCAGAGCGCCTCCCAGTCGGCGTGGTCGGAGACGACCAGCGGCAGCTCGATGCCCTTCTGCCGCGCCCTGGCGCGCACGCGCATCCAGCCCGAGGCGAAGGCGACGACGGGATCGGGAAACTTGCGCGCCCACAGGTCCTGCAGCGCGCCGGGCGGGCAGATGACGATCTCGCCGCCGAGGTTGGCCCGGTCCTTGGGGCCGACCTTGCGGATCTCGCCGAGGTCGATGCCCTGGTCCTGGTAGAAGGCGGTGAGCTTCTCGACGGCGCCGTGGATCCAGATCGGCCGCTCGTAGCCGGCCTGGCGCAGCAGCGCCATCACGCGCTGCGCCTTGCCGAGCGAATAGGCGCCGACGAGATGCGCGCGCTCGGGGAACAGGTCGCGCGAGGCCAGCAGCTTTTCGATCTCCAAATCGGTCCGCGAATGGCGGAACACCGGCAGGCCGAACGTCGCCTCGGTGACGAAGACGTCGCAGGGCACGACCTCGAAGCCGTCGCAGGTCGGATCGGCCTCGCGCTTGTAGTCGCCCGAGACGACGATCGTGCAGCCGGGCAAGCCGATGCGGACCTGCGCCGACCCGAGGCAATGGCCGGCCGGGTGGAAGCTCGCGCGCGCCGTGCCGAGCGTCACCGTCTCGCCGGGCGCGACCGGCTGCGCGGTGTCGCAGAACGCCTCGCCGTAGCGCACGCGCATGATGCCGAGCGTCTGCGGCGTCGCCAGCACGGTGCCGTGGCCGGCGCGGGCGTGATCGGAATGGCCGTGGGTGATGAGGGCGCGGGGGACGGGCCGGACCGGATCCACAAAGAAATCGCCCGGGGGACAATAAAGTCCCTCGGGCGCGAGAACCAGCCGACCTTTAAGGTCGATCAAGCGTTTAGTCGCCGCTGCAGACGACGCCGTTGGTCGGATAGGACTTGCCGTCCGGGCCGATCATGCTGGTGACGCGGACGCAATCCTCGGACATGCCGGGGCCGGCCTTGGCGAGCTGCAGCGTTGGGCCGCCGGCGAGCGGGCGGAGGTTCTGGGCGATCTCGGCGCGGTTGCCGGAGAATACGATTGGCGCCGCGACGGCCGCACCGAGCGACGCGAAGGCGATGGCAGCAACCGAGAGACGGAGAGCGGTCTTGCGAACGCGCCTACGGGTCTGAACCATGTGATGACCCCCTGTAGAAGGCGGAGGAAGGTCTCCGCGAAATGCCCCTGCACCCATGGTGCGTCGATCAAGGAACGAGCGGCGAGGCAAAAGGTTCACGCGCTGTCAACCCGATGACACAAAAAAAAGGGCCCCGCCGGAACGGGGCCCTCTGGAAGAACCGAGCCGGAAGCTCAGTAGCCGTAGCCGTAACCGCAACCCGAATACCCGCCATAATAGCCGTATCCGTAACCGTAGCCGCAGGGCCCGCCGTAGGCGCCATAGGCAAGGCCGCCCGCCAGCAGGCCGGCGCCGAACCCGAGGCCTACGCCGCGCCAGCCGTAACCGCGGCCGTAGCCGTACCCGTAGCCGAAGCGCCTGCCGCCAAAGCCGCCGCGGAAGCCGTAGCCGCGATAGCCGCCGAAGCCACCACGATA
>CAZZZM010000166.1:0-6887 GCA_964658465.1 uncultured Nakamurella sp. | reverse complement strand
TGGTGCCCAGGAGAGGACTCGAACCTCCACGGCTTTCACCACTGGTACCTGAAACCAGCGCGTCTACCAATTCCGCCACCAGGGCAACGCGCTCCTCTTACGGGGGCGGCGTCGACGCTGTCAATGCGGCGCGCGCCGATCGCTGCGAGCGCTCAGGTCTTGCCGGCATCGTTGAGGTGCTGGGCGAGGCGCTCGAGGCGTGCGGAGGCGGCGTCGAGGGCGTCGGCGACGTCGACGGCCAGGGCGTCGCGCGCCGCCTCGCCGTCGGTCCGCATCGTCGACAGATCGGCGAGTTGCTCTTCGAGAGCGGCGGCGCGGCGACGCGTCTCGAACAGCTCGTCGGCGACGGTGATCGCCGTCATGATGACGAGACGGGTGTCGCCGATCTCGCCGAAGCCCTTGCGCAGGCCGGCCAGCGTCGTGTCGACGTGGGCCGCGAGGTCCTGCAGGTGACCCTCCTCGCCCTCGCCGCAGGCCATGCGGTAGGTGCGCCCGGCGATGGTGACGCCAACGGTGGCCATCAGCTCGACGCCCTCAATTGATCTCGCCTTCGGCATGCGCGAGCAGGCGCCGCAGCCCGGCGCCCGCCTGGCCGAGGCGCAGCGCCACCTCGTCGGTCGCGTGCTCCAGAACCTGGGTGCGGGTGAGCGCGGCGTCGAGCTCGCCGGCGAGGCGGCCGCGGTCGTCCTGCATCACGGTCAGCGTGTCGACGAGGTCGCGGCGTTCGGCGCCGGCCCGCGCGACGCGCTCGGTCGCCGCCTCGAGCTGGTCGAGCGCCGAGGTGAGACGCTTCAGGGCCGCGTCGAGGGAAGCGGTTAACGGCATGCGGATGACGTGGCTCGCGGACGGATGCCGCATTTGATGCGCCGCGCCTGCCGCCGTCAATTCTTGCGGATCGGCGCCGCACAGGTCACGACGCCGATCCCGTCGCCGCCACCTGGACCTTTCGTACGACTGTGGCCGCTGACGCGATGTACGCTGATACACCCGTCGGCGAGCACGGGCATGGCGCGATCCAAGCGAGAGCGGGAATGGAGATCGTCTTCACGGCATGGGTTCGGGATTGAAACCGCAAAAGCCAGCAGGTTTCGGGAGCGGCTCGTCGATCATTGCTGGCGGTCGTTTCTCCGCCTAAGCCGCACGAGGATCGGCGGCGCACAGGCGAGCAACAGGACGACGCCCTGGACGGAGAACGCCATCAGATAGCGGTATGGTGTCAGGCCGTGCACCCAGTCAGGCCTCTCATCGGTGTACCAACGGATTTCCGGGACACCGTAATCGTAGAGATAAGCGGTTCCAATCGCGGAGACGCTCGACAGGCAGACCGCCATGAGCGCGCGACCCACCGACGGCTTTTTCAAAAACACGCCAGTAGCGAACGCCTGAACCGGCAGCAGTGGACCACAGCACACGCACATCTGGAACGTACAAATGCAGCCAACGAAGACAATCGAGGCGAGCGCGAGAATAATGCGTTCGCCCAGGTCGTCCGGACCACCGGCCTGCAACAACACCGCAGACACAAAAAGTAAAGTTATAGTCGGCACACTGTAACACAGACCCAACAGCCATCGTGACGTACCAAGCACAATTAAGCTCCACATATAATTTGCTGCTCTCAAGGTATCTCCGTAAACTGTTTTGACGGTGCGGCGTCGAAAGTTGGTTGCGTTCGAAAGCAATTCCATCTCAAGCCTCGCCCTCGTAGACCGTGGCCTGCTGCAGCGCCATCCCCTCCCAAAGAGGGGCGAATGTCGGCATCGAGCTCGCTCCAGATCGGTCGTGCCGCGAGACACATTCTTTCATTGGCCGTTGCTGTAGCCCTCGGCCGGGCACACCATATCAAGGGGGACAGCCGCCGCCGTTTGCGGTATGGCCCCGAAGCGAAGAGTTTGGCACGATCTGGAGAGCGGATTTAGCCGGACGAGAAGGAGACTATTCGAGATGACCGTGCGGGTGGCGATCAACGGGTTCGGACGCATCGGGCGCAACGTGCTGCGCGCCATCGCGGAATCGGGCCGCACCGACATCGAGGTGGTGGCGATCAACGATCTCGGCCCGGTCGAGACCAACGCGCACCTGCTGCGCTACGATTCGGTGCACGGCCGCTTTCCGGGGACGGTCAAGGTCGAGGGCGACACGATCGACGTCGGCAGCGGCCCGATCAAGGTGACGGCGATCAAGAACCCGGCCGAGCTGCCGCATCGCGATCTCGGCGTCGACATCGCGCTCGAGTGCACCGGCATCTTCACCGCCAAGGACAAGGCGATGGCGCATATCCAGGCCGGCGCCAAGCGCGTGCTGATCTCGGCGCCCGGCGACAAGGCCGACCTCACCGTGGTCTACGGCGTCAACCACGACAAGCTGACCAAGGACCATATCGTCGTCTCCAACGCCTCCTGCACGACCAATTGCCTGGCGCCGGTCGCCATGGTGCTGCACCAGGCCGTCGGCATCGAGAAGGGGATCATGACGACGATCCATTCCTACACCGGCGACCAGCCGACGCTCGACACGATGCACAAGGACCTCTACCGCGCCCGCGCCGCGGCGCTGTCGATGATCCCGACGACCACCGGCGCCGCCAAGGCGGTGGGCCTGGTGCTGCCGGAGCTGGCCGGCAAGCTCGACGGCTCGGCGATCCGCGTGCCGACCCCCAACGTCTCGGTCGTCGACCTGAAGTTCGTCGCCAAGCGGGCCACGACGGCCGACGAGATCAAGGCGGCGATCAAGGCCGCCGCCGAGGGCCCGCTCAAGGGCATCCTCGCCTATACGACCGAGCCCAACGTCTCGACGGACTTCAACCACGACCCGCATTCCTCGATCTTCGCGCTCGACCAGACGAAGGTGATGGACGGCATGCTGGTGCGGGTCGTCTCCTGGTACGACAACGAGTGGGGCTTCTCCTCGCGCATGGCGGACACCGCCGTCGCCATGGGCAAGCTCATCTGATGGCGACGGAGGGCAGGAAGGCCTTCCGTTCGCTCGACGAGGTCGACGTCCGCGGCAAGCGCGTGCTGCTGCGGCTCGACCTCAACGTGCCGATGGCGGACGGCCGCGTGACGGATTCGACGCGCATCCAGCGCATCGTGCCGGGCGTGCGCGAGCTCGCCGACAAGGGCGCCAAGGTGATCGTGCTCTCGCACTTCGGGCGACCGAAGGGGAAGGTCGATGCGGCAAGCTCGATGCGCCCCGTGGCCGCCGCGCTGGCGGCCGAACTGGGGCGGCCCGTGGCCTTCGCCGAGGATTGCGTCGGCGAGCCTGCCGCGGCGGCGATCCGGAACCTCGGCGACGGCGACGTGCTGATGCTGGAGAACGCCCGCTTCCACAAGGGCGAGGAGGGCAACGATCCGGCCTTCGTCGCGGAGGTGGCGAAGCTCGGCGACCTCTACGTCAACGACGCTTTCTCCGCCGCGCATCGCGCGCACGCGACGACAGAGGGGCTCGCCCACGTGCTTCCGGCCTATGCCGGCCGCACGATGCAGGCCGAGCTTGAGAACATCGGCGCGGCGCTCGAGCATCCGCAGCGCCCGCTCGCGGCGGTGGTCGGCGGCGCCAAGGTCTCGACCAAGCTCGACCTGCTCGGCAACCTCTCGACCAAGGTCGACCGCCTGATCATCGGCGGCGGCATGGCCAACACGTTCCTCTTCGCGCAGGGCAACGCCGTCGGCGCCTCGCTCTGCGAGAAGGACATGGCCGGCACGGCGCGCGACATCATCGAGAAGGCGAAGGCGGCGGGCTGCGAGATCGTGCTGCCGGTGGACGCGGTGGTGGCGGAGAAATTCGCCGCCGGCGCGCCGGACGAGGTCGTCTCGGTCGACGCCGTGCCCGAGGGCAAGATGATCCTCGACATCGGTCCGCAATCGGTCGCCCGCATCGAGGCGCTGCTGCAGGACGTCAAGACGCTGGTGTGGAACGGCCCGTTCGGCGCGTTCGAGATCGCGCCGTTCGATCGCGGCACCATGCGGGTAGCGCAGGCGGCGGCGGCGCTGACGCAGGCCGGCCGGCTCGTGACGGTCGCCGGCGGCGGCGACACCGTGGCGGCGCTGAACCAGGCCGGCGTGGCGGAGGCCTTCACCTACATCTCGACCGCCGGCGGCGCGTTCCTCGAATGGCTCGAAGGCAAGGCCCTGCCGGGCGTCGAGGCGCTGAAGGCCTAGCGGGCGCTCCGCCCGCTATTTCTTCGGCGGATCGGCAGGCGCCGGGGCCGACGCGGGCGGTGCCCCCGGCGCGGTCCACGGGAAGGTCCAGGTCTCCGTCATGATGTTGGGGCCGTCGTACAGGTAGGCGCGCAGGTCGGCGGTCTCGCCGGGCGCCAGCTCGACGTCGAAGGTCGCGCGGATGCCGTCGATGAAGGGATTGAGCTGCGTGTAGGCGCGGATGATCTTGCCGGCGCTGGTGCTCGCCTTGATCTTCACGAGACCCGGGTCGTCCCGGTAATAGGCGAGATCGCCCTTGTTGAAGTCGATCATGAAACGCCGCGTGGTCGGCGAGTTCGGCTCGTTCGAGCCGAGCGCCCGCGCCGAGGTCTGGAACGTGTTGATGGCCTTGCCGAAGCTCGTCAGGCCCTCGAGATCGAGCGCCGCGGTGATCGAATAGGCGTATTCGAGCGGCTTGCCGACCGGCGGCTTGTCGGCGGCGACCCAGGAGGCGACGATGTTGTCGTTGCTCTCGTCGGTGGTCGGCATTTCGAACAGCTCGACGTGACCGTCGCCGAGCTTGCTCTTCACGTCGACCCAATAGCTCGGCCGCAATTGATAGGCGAGATCGATGTCCTCGTAGTGCGAGAAGTCGCGGTCGCGCTGCAGAAGGCCGAAGCCCTGGACTTGTTTGTCGACGAACGACGACGTCTTGGCGATGTTCGGGTTGCGCAACGGCCGCCACAGCCACTCGCCGGCGCCGTTGTGCATGAACAGCCCGTCGGAATCGTGCAGCTCGAAGCGGTAGTCGTCCTTGGCGACGGGGCTGTTCTCGCCGATGAAGAACATCGATGTCAGCGGCATCAGGCCGAGCTTCACGTCGTCGCGACGCGGGATCAGCGTCGCCTTCACGTCGACGACGCTGTTCTCCTTCGGATAGCAATCGAACTGGAAGGCGCCCGTCGCGGCCGAGGAGTCGAGCAGCGCGTAGATCGTCACCTTGTCGACGTCGGGCTGCGGCGTCTCGATCCAGAACTCGCGATAGAAGGGGAATTCCTCCTGGTTGGTGCCGCCGTTGACGGCGAGCCCGCGCGCCGACAGCCCGTAGCGCTGGCCGCGACCGAGGAAGCGGAAATAGCTCGAGCCGACGAAGGAGATGAACTCGTCGTATCGCTTGGGATCGTTCAGCGGCGTCCAGATCTTGAAGCCGGCGAAGCCGAGGTTCACCGGCAGCGGCTTGGCGAACTTCGTCTTGCCGAAGTTGAACTCGGCGCCCTGGTAGGGGATCGGCGTCGGGATGCCGTCGCGGATCGTGTTGATGACGATCGGACGCTTGAACAGGTAGCCGAGATGGAACAGCTCGAGCCGGAACTGGCTGCCGTTGCCGCTCAGCAGTGCCTTCGAGTCCTTGAACGAGATCTGCGACCAGGAATCCCAATCGAGCTTGTTGAGCTCGTCGGGCAATTGCGGAAGCGCGCCCTGGTAGGGTGCCGCCGCAAGCTGCGTGGCGCGCTTGACGACCTCGTCGTAGCCGAACTTGGCATTGGGCGGACGCGCGGTCTGGGCCTCGGCATGGGGCGCGAGCGCACTGGCGCCGGTGGCGAGCGCGCCCTGAACGATCGTGCGTCTGTCGAAGTCCACTAGGTTCCTCATCCCTGGAAAAGGGCGGGCGAGCCCTAGCGGCATACGGGAGGAGCGGCAAGGCCCGGCGAAGGGAAGAGTGAACGCCGGCGCCGGCCGCCTCAAACGGCCGCCTTGATCCTTCGGCTTTGTTGCGGCCTTATCCCGCCGCGACCCGCGTCGGGCAGGAGAGGCGAATGACGTTTCGGACCATCGTCGCGGCGGCCGCGCTCGCGCTTCTCCTCGCCGCCGCGCCGGCGCGCGCCTCGGTGACCACCGACGACTTCGTCGCCATCCTCGGGCCGTCGGCCGACTATGTCGCCGCATCAAGCGAGCTGGCGCTGTCCGCGGCGCCGAGCGGCGCCGTCCGCGCGGCGGCGCGTGCGCAGCTGGCCACTGCGCGAACGCTCGCCACAGAGCTTGCCGCCTGGCGACAGGCGCAGGCGCGCGCCGAAGTGGCGGCGGCGCATGCGCCGACCATCGACGGGCTCGGGCCGGTCTTCGACGCTCTCTCCGTGCCGCTCGAGGCCGTCGCGCGGACCGCATCCGCGCCCGGCTACCCGTTTACGCGCCTGCCCTCCGCGAGCCGGCTCGACGATGCGGGTCGCACCGACCTCGCGCATCTCGCCGCGACCGCCGGCGCGCCTTTCGACGCCCTGTACATCGAGACCGACCTGGCGGCGCTGCGCCGCCTCGAGCGCGCCTGCAAGGATTTCGTGCTCAACGGCGACGACGAGACGCTGCGCGCCCTGGCCGTGCACGCCCTGCCGCGCCTGCAGCGCGAGATCGCCGCCCTGTCGCGGCTCGGATAGGTCTTACGACGCTGTTTTCCTTGGAACAAAGGCATATGCGGCGGACTTGCACGCGGGTCTCTACACGCCGAGCGCCCAAATGAACCCCCTTGTTATTGTCCTCATCATCGTCCTCGTCATCATCGCGATCGGCGGCCTCCCCGGCCTCGGCATCGTCAGCCTCGGCTATTTTCCGTCCGGGATCGTCGGCCTGATCCTGCTCATCCTCATCATCATGTTGCTGACCGGTCGCCTGTAGCCTCGCGCCGCCGTCCTTTGCTAAACAGCCGCGGCTGATGCCGCGGGGCGCCGAGTGACAAACGTCGTCGACAGATTG
>CAZZZM010000165.1:5739-6911 GCA_964658465.1 uncultured Nakamurella sp. | reverse complement strand
CCGACGAAGGCCGCGACGCCTTCGCGGAAATCGCGGCTCGTGTAGCAATCGCCGACGATGTCGTTGGCGGGCTCGACCGGCGGCCGCAGGCGAAGCAGCGCCTCCTTCGTCGCCCGCAGCGTGATCGGCGCGAGCGACGTCACCTCGCGCGCGAGCGCCGCGGCCCGCGCCGCCAGCGCGTCGGCATCCGCCGTCACTTCCGCGACGAGCCCGGCGACCAGCGCCTCGTCGATCTCGATCAGCCGCGCGGTAAAGATCATCGTTCGCACCCGCGGCTCGCCGAGCAGGGCGACGAGGCGCGCGAGATTCTGCGTCGACAGGCAGTTGCCGAGCGTGCGGGCGATCGGAAAGCCGAACTTCAAGTTGGGCGCGGCGAGACGCAGGTCGCAGCACGCCGCGATCATCGCGCCGCCGCCGGTGCAGGCGCCGGCGAGCGCGGCGATCGTCGGCACGCGGCAGCGCTCGAGCGCGTGCAGCAGCGTCTCGATGCGCCCCTCGTAGGCGAGCGAGTCCTCGCGGGTGCGCAGGCTCTCGAACTGGGCGATCGCCGTGCCCGCAGCGAACGCCTCGCCGCCGGCACCGGTGAGCACGAGCGCCGTCACGTCGGGATCGGTCTCGATCTCGGCGAGCAGCGCACCGAGGCCGTCGTACATCTCGTAGGTGAGGGCGTTGCGGGCTTTGGGACGATTGAAGGTCGCCGTCACGATCCCGTCGGCGCGGTCGACAAGCAGCTCTTCGGTCATCGGCGCGTTATGCCTTCCTACGGTTCGATGCCCGGCGCCGGACCTGCACCTGGAGCTGTCCTCGATGATCGACTTCTACTTCAACAGCGGCCCAAACCCGATGAAGGTCGCGCTTCTGCTCGAAGAGCTCGAACTGCCCTACCGGCCGATCCCCGTCGACATGCTCAAGGGCCAGCAGCACGACGAGGCCTATCTCGCGATCAACCCCAACGGCAAGGTCCCGGCCATCGTCGACAACGGCGTCACCGTCTTCGATTCGAACGCGATCCTGCTCTATCTCGCGGAGAAGACCGGCAAGTTTCTGTCGTCCGACACGCCGGCGGGACGCGGCGGTCTTCTCTCTTGGCTGATGTTCGTGGCCACGGGGGTCGGGCCGTATTCGGGCCAGTCCGTGCATTTCCATCACGCCGCGCCGGAGCAGATCGCCTA
>CAZZZM010000165.1:0-5639 GCA_964658465.1 uncultured Nakamurella sp. | reverse complement strand
CGTATTCGGGCCAGTCCGTGCATTTCCATCACGCCGCGCCGGAGCAGATCGCCTACGCGCAAAACCGCTACAAGCGCGAGGTCGAACGGCACTACCGCGTGCTCGAGCAGCGTCTGAGCCACCGCCGTTATCTTCTCGGCGAAACCTACACGATCGTCGACATGGCGCTGTGGGGCTGGGCGCGCATGCTTCCGCGCGTGCTCAAGGACGAGACCGCGATGGACGCCTTCCCGGCCGTCAAGGCGCATTTCGAGGCGATCAACGCCCGTCCCGCGGCCCAGAAGGCCGAGGAGCTGCGGGCGAGCCACCAATGGAAGAGCGAAATGGACGCCGAAGCGCGCCGCTTCATGTTCCCGCAGAACGAGCCGGCGTGATCAATCGCGATTGAAACCGCCCTCGAAGGCGATCGCGGAGACCGGCAGGCGCGGGCTCGGAACTTCCCGGGCCTGCAGCCCCTCCGGCAGTTTCGACTTGTCGCCGATCCGGCCGACCGCGTAGGCCGCCTCGACGCGATAGCCCTTCGGCACATGCAGGCCGGCGAACGCGCGGTCCATGTCGAAGCCGACCATGCCGTGCACGTAATAGCCGAGCCTGTTGGCCTGTAGCGCGAAGTTCGACGAGGCGGCGCCGGCGTCGAGCGAGTGGCTGTGGGACGGGATCGCCTCGTCCTTGCCCGGCGGCACCATCGTCGAGTCCGACACCAGGATGACCAAAGCCGACGCCTCCTTCGCCCAGCTCTGGTTGAACGGCACCAGCAGCCCCAGGAACGTCGCCCAGCTCGGCGTGTCGCGCAGCGCATAGAGGAAGCGCCACGGCTGCGAATTGTAGGCCGACGGCGCCCAGCGGGCCGCCTCGAACATGGAGAGGAGATCGGCCAGCGGCATCGGCTTGCCGTCGAAGGCGCGCGGCGACCAACGCTCGAGGAACATCGGGTCGATGGGATGATCGGCTTTACGCGGCTCGGTCATGGATGCTCCGAAACTCGGGCCGTCGAACGGCTCTCGGTCGTCTTCAGCAGCGGCTGCCGAGGCGGCTGCCCGTCAACGCAAGTAGCCGCGGGTCGAACCCGCGACTACCCGTCGTGCCGGCGGATGTTCCGCCAGGCTCGGTCTACTCGGTGAAGGTGTAGGTGCAGATCTTGTTGCCGGCCGGGTCGCGCAGATAGGCGGCATAGGCGCCCGGCAGATGGCTGCGCTTGCCCGGCGCGCCCTCGTCGGTGCCGCCGTTGGCGAGCCCGGCGGCGTGGAAGGCGTCGACGTCGGCGGTGGTCGCGGCCGCGAAACCGACCGTCACGCCGTTGCTCGAAGCCTCCTGGCCGTTGCCGGGCTTCGCGATGAGGAAGGCGGGCTTGTCCTTGCCGTACAGGACCCAGCCGTCACCGAACGGACCGAGGTTCTTCACGCCGAGCGGTGCCAGGACCGCGTCGTAGAATTTCGTCGAGGAGGCGACATCCTTCGCGCCGAGGAAGACGTGGGAAAAGACACCGTCTCCGGAAATAACTGCCATGCTTGGTTTTCCTCCTTGGGTTCGACGCGGCCTCGTGAGGAGGCCTACGTTATACCGTAACTCGCGCGCCAGCGGGCATTGTCAACCGCGCACGCGCACTCACGCGATCGGCCGCGGCTGACGGGAAGCTCCAAAAGCCGGCATCGCCCGGCGGTCAGGCTTCTGCGAGGAGCCGTCGCAAGGCCGCGAGGTCGACGTAGCCGTCGGGAAAGCGCTCGCCCCCGGCCCCGCGCGTCGCCGCATCCGGCTCGCCGAGATCGTCGACTACGGCCGTCGCGGCGGAAAGGTCCTCGTCCTTGAGGTAGAGGCTCGGCGTCGCCACGACGGCGCCGAGGCCCGCAGCGCGTGCGGCGGAGATGCCGTTCACCGAATCCTCGAAGGCGATCGCGTTCCCGGGCTCGACCATCAGCATCTGCAGCGCGACTGTGTAGACGGCGGGATCCGGCTTCTTCCTGGCCACCATGTCGCCGGCGGAGATCGCGAACCAGCCGGGGCTGTCGGCGCCGAGCGTCGAGACGAGCAGCGCCGCAACATTCTCCGGCGTGGTCGTCGTGGCGATGGCGAGCTTGATGCCGGCCATGCGCGCCTCGGCGATCAGCCGCGCGACGCCGGGGCGCAGCGACAGCGCGCCGTCATGAAGCAGCTCGAGATAGGCGCGGCTCTTCTCCGCATGGAGTTCGCCGACGCGGGCGACGAGGTCGCGGCGGTCGGGCCGATGGTCCTCGACGTAGCGGAGGAAGCGCTCCTTGCCGCCCGTCGTCTGCAGCAGCTCGGTATAGAGGGCGCGATCCCATTCGAAGCCGAGCCCGAGCTTCGCGAACGACCGGTTGAAGGCGCGCCGGTGCAATTCCTCCGTCTCGGCCAGCGTGCCGTCGACGTCGAAGATGAGGGCTTCGAGGCTCATGCGATCTGTGCTCTCGTCGGTTCGCGCGCGGGGGACGCTCGACTTGCCGGCACATAGCGTCCCACCTGCCGGGTGCCCATCCCTCGCTAGGCGGGCGAGCGGCCGCCGAGGCTCGGGTCGGCATGATAGGCGGCGATCGTGTCGACCACCTTCGCCGAGCCGAACACGAGGGGCGAGCGCTCGTGGACGTCCTTCGCCACCTTGTCGAGAATGCGCTGGTGGCCGTCCGTCGCCTTGCCGCCGGCATGCTCGACGAGGAAGGAGATCGGGCTCACCTCGTAGAGCAGCCGCAAGCGGCCCTGCGCGTAGCCCTTGCGCTCGTCCCCGGGATACAGGAACACGCCGCCGCGCATGAAGATGCGGTAGGCGTCCGCCACCATCGAGGCGATCCAGCGCATGTTGTGATTGCGCGAGAGCCGGCCCTCCTCGCCCTTGAAGCAGTCGTCGATATAGGCGCGCACGGCCGGGTCCCAGTGCCTGTAGTTCGAGGCGTTGACCGCGAACTCGTGGCTGTCTTCGGCGATGCGCAGCGCGCGGCCCATCGCGACGAACTGGCCGCTGCGCGGGTCGAGGATGAACGCCTCGGTCGGCTTGCCGATCGACAGGACGAAGATCGTCTGCGGCCCGTAGACGACGAAGCCGGCGGCGCGCTGGTTGCGCCCCGGCTGTTTGAAGTGCGCGGCGTCGTCGGCCGCGTCGGGCAGCGCCGGCAGGATCGAGATGATGGTGCCGATCGACACGTTGTTGTCGATGTTGGACGAGCCGTCGAGCGGGTCGATCGCGACGACGAGCGGCGCGCCGGCGGTCAGCCGCTTCGGCTCGGCCAGCTCCTCGGAGACCAGAACCGCGACGGGCGTCGCGGCCATGGCCTCCATGAAGATCTTGTCGGTGAGCAGGTCGAGCGCCTTCTGGACGTCGCCGTCGGAATTGGTCGAGCCGCCCTGCGGCATCGCCTCGGGCGACAGCGGCCCCAGCCGGATCTGTTCGGCGACTCGGGCGGCGGCGCCGGCCACGGCGCGCAGCGTCTCGGCCACCGGCACGAGGCTCGCATCCGCGGCGACCGCCTTGTCGAGGTAAGCGTCGAGGCTCGTGTCCGTGGCGTCCGTCATCCGGTCCTCCCTGCGCGGCGGGATCTCCCGCGCTCACAACCCAATGAAAATGAAGCGTATTGAGCCCGTCGCTAAAAAAAATTATGAACGGGCTCGCAAGGAAGGTCTTATGCGTCGCCTGACACTGAAGCAATTGCAGACCGTGCGCGCCGTCGCCGAAAGCGGGACGATCGCCACCGCCGCCGATATCCTCCGCGTCACCCCCGCGGCGCTGACCGCGCGCATCAAGCTTTTGGAAAGCGACGTCGGCCTGGCCTTCTTCGATCGCGCCGGCGGCCGGCTCCGCTTGACGGATGCGGGCCAGGAGGTCGTCAACACGACGATCCGCATGGAAATGCTTCTCGTCGAGCTCGGCAACACGCTCGCCGCGATCAAGGGCAAGCACGCCGGCCGCATCTCGGTCGGCATCATCTCGACCGCCAAATATTTCGCGACCCGGCTCGTCGCGGCCTATTCGAAACAGAACCCGCGCATCGAGCTGCAGCTGGCGATCGGCAACCGCCAGGAGACGATCCGCTCGCTGCGCGACTATGCGATCGACATCGCGCTGATGGGGCAGCCGCCGACCGATTTCCCGGTCGTCAGCCAGGCCATCGGCGCGCACCCGCAGGTGATCGTCGCGCCCGTCGACCATCCGCTCGTCGGCCGGCGCGGCCTCGACAAGGGCGATCTCGCGCCGGAGAGCTTCATCATCCGCGAGGAGGGATCGGGCACGCGCACCGTGTTCGACTATTTCTTCGACGGCGTGCAGGTGCACCGCCCGCACATCAAGTTCGAGATCGGCTCCAACGAGACGATCAAGCAGGCGGTGATGGCCGGGCTCGGGCTGAGCCTCATCTCGGCGCACACGATCGAAGCCGAGGTCGCGACGGGGCGTCTCGCCATCCTCGACGTCAAGGGCCTGCCGATCATCCGGCAATGGTATCTGGTGCGCCGCGCCAACTGGACGCCGACGCCGGTCGGCGAGGCGATCTGGGACTTCGCCACGGCGCATGCCGCCGAGTTCATGCCGAACGTCGCCCTGGCCTCGGCGCTCGAGCCGGCCTGACGCGCACGAGCCTTCTTATCGATTCACGGCGCGCCGATCGAAGGGTCGCCGCTTTCGTTCGCCGCGATCACAGCGCGGATGAACGCGATTTCATGCAACGCCGGGAGGAGCGCGGCAATTGCTCGCGCAGACCGGACGGCACGGCGCGATCCCTCGCCGGAACGACCGCCGGTCGAAGAGGAGATTTGCAGGATGCTCGAGAAGAAAACCCTCATCGCCGCTCTCATGGCCACGACGTTCCTCACCGCGGGCGTCGCCTATGCGGCCGATCAGGCAGGGCAGCCAAGCCAGCAGACGGCGGCGGAGAAGGACGCCGGCAAGCTTTCCGCCGACGGCGCCCGCGCCTACAACGACCTCGCGCTGACGCGGCTCGCCATCTACGACGGACGGATCGCCGACGCGAAGAAGCTGATCGACGAGGCGGATGCCGCCTTCGGCAAGGCGAAGACCGACGACAGCGTCTTCATGAAGGCGATAGCCGACCTCAAGTCGCCTGACGACGCGACTGCCGACCAAACGACTTCGAACGACAAGACGGCGACGAGCGACAAGGGAACCGACGTCGCCGATCCGAACGGAGCGAAGCAGGAGAACTCCGCCAAGCAATATGCGTCGACGACGCCGATCCGCTGGCTGCCCGTCGACGCCGACATGTCGGTCGACGAGGACTTCACCGCGAACCCGGCCAAGGCCGCCGCGGTCGCCGATGCCAACAAGAGCCTCGAGAAGGGCGACAAGGCCGGCGCGCGCGAAAAGCTCAAGCTCGCCGACGTCGCCGTGACCTATGTCATGGCGGTCGTGCCCCTCGACCAGACGCTCGCCGACGTCCATCAGGCGGCGCAGCTGATCGACAGCGGCAAGTACTACGAGGGCAGCCAGATGCTGCGCCAGGTGCAGGCGTCGACGCGCTACGACGTGGCCGAGGCCGCGAGCGCGCCGGGCAAAGCCGCGCCGGCGAAGCCGGCGGCCACGCACTGAACCTCGACGGCATCTGAGGTCGATGGCGGGACGGCGCACTCGGCCGTCCCGGTCCGTCGCACCTCTCCAACGCGAAGCGGCGCGTCGTCGCGAG
>CAZZZM010000164.1:0-6986 GCA_964658465.1 uncultured Nakamurella sp. | reverse complement strand
TGGTCGGCCACCCGCAGCGCGTTGGCGATGATCGTCAGGGTCGGGTTCACGGCGCCGATCGAGGGGAAGAAGCTCGCGTCGGTCACGTAGAGGTTGTCGATCTCGTGCGCCTTGCAGTCGAGGTCGAGCACGCTGGTGGCGGGGTCCGCGCCGAAGCGGCAGGTGCCGGCCTGGTGCGCGGTGCCGCCGACGGGGATGTTCTTGCCGAGGTAGAGCGAGCGCTCGACGAACAACGGCGTCTCGCCGCAGGCGTTGAGGATCTGCTCGAGCTTCTTCTTCAGGCCCTTGGCCTCGACCTCGTTCGACTCCGTCAGCGCGAGCACGACCTTGTCGCCGTCGTAATAGACGCGGTTGTCCGGGCTCGGCAGGTCTTCGGTCTGCAACCAGAAGTCCATCGAGTGCTCGGCCATCTTCTCGAACGGCGTCTCCGGCATGAACTGCATCAGCTTGGAGAGCGGCGCCTCGCCGCGGATCTGGTCGGCATGCGACGTCGCGCACATCTGGATCAGGCCGAGCGGGTAGTCCGTCTCCGGCGAGCCGAAGTAGAAGTCGCTGACCGCCAGCGTCTTCTGGAACTGCGTGTGGTTTGGCTTGCGCAGCAGCGCCATCAGCACGCTCATGTTGTGGCGCATGTAGTTGCGGCCGACCTGGTCGGAGCCGTTGGCGAGGCCGTGCGGGTGCTTGTCGTTGGCCGAGGCCAGCAGCAGCAGCGCCGACGACAGCGCCCCGCAGGCGACGACGACGATATCGGCGGAATAGCTCTCCTCGGCGCCGTCGCGGGTCACCAGCACCTTGGTGATGCTGCGCCCCGACGGGTCGGTCTCGAGCTTCGTCACCAGCGCGTTGGTGAGCAGCGTGAAATTGTCCGGATGCAGCTTCAGCGTCGGGTCGACGCAGATCACCTGCGCGTCGGCCTTGGCGTTGAGGATGCACGGGAAGCCGTCGAAGGCGTCGCAGCGGATGCAGGGGCTCGTCTGCGTCGGCTTGCCGTCCTTCTCGTCGAGCAGGATGCCGAGCGGCAGATGGAAGGGGTGCAAACCCTGGCGGGACAGGCCGTCGGAGAGCTCCTGGATGCGCGGCTCGTGCGACACCGGCGGATAGGCGTAGGGCGCCGAGCTCCACGGCTCCAGCGGGTCCTCGCCGCGCAGGCCATGCACGTGGAACAGCTCCTCGGCCTCGGTGTAATAGGGCTCGAACACGTCGTAGCCGAGCGGCCAGGCCGGCGAGATGCCGTCGTGGTGCCGCACCTCGCCGAAGTCCTTTTCGCGCAGCCGGAACAGCGCCGCGCCGTAGAGCTTCGAGTTGCCGCCGACCCAGCGATGCAGGCCGGGCTGGAACGTCGAGCCGTCGGCGCCGTACCAGGTGTCCGTTGTCTGATAGATGCCGTCGACGAAGACCGACTTCGAATCCCAGTTGCGCTGCTCGCGCGGGAGGTAACCGCCACGCTCCAGCATCAGGATCTTCTTGCCTGTCGGCGCCAGCCTCTGCGCGAGCGAGCCGCCGCCCGGCCCCGAGCCGATGACGATGATGTCGTAATGCGTGGTCATCCGCGCCTCTACTTGAAACGGCCGGGCTGGTTCACCGTCGGCGTGACGTCGAGACCGGTGACGATCATCGTGCAAGGCTCGTTCCCGACGGTGCCGGAGAGATGCCCCTTGCGGCCGTCGCGCTCGCGCGTGCCCTGGTCCTCGCCCATCATCAGCTCGCCGGGACCCATCTCGACGCGGGTGCCGTCCATCGTCTCGACGAACCAGCGGCCGGAGAGCACGGCGATCCACTGCGGCCGCGGATTCTCGTGCCATTCGCCGACCCAGCCGACCGGCAGCACGGTGAAGGTGACGATGGCCGGCGCCTTCTCCTGCTTGTCGTTCCACTGCGGCGCGGTCTGCGGGTCGATGCCCTTCAGCTCGAAGTTTTCGAGCTCGAACTTCTGCTGCCGGCTGACGCCCTCGGCATCGGTAAAGACGTGCCAATAGGGCATCTTCGGCTTGGGGCCGGCGTCGGACATTGGGGAGCCTCGATGCAGTCCAGTCTGCTTGAGGCGGCAACGACGCAGAGGCGAAATGGCTCCGCCGCCGGCGCCGGAAGAACGTTTCGGTTTCGCGTTACGAGCCCGAACCGGCGGCGCTCTCGACCCGGCTCAGAACATGTTGAGCAGGTGCCCGTCGACGACCATGCCGGTGAGCAGCCGGTGGTAGTGGTAGTGCATCACCGACTTCAGCGCGTAGGTCTGCAGCACGAAGGGGTTCGGCCGGCGCCGGATCACGTTCCAGGTCGAGCGGCGGTAGTCGCGACGCAGCTCCTTGTCCTTCACGGCGGTTTGCAGGCGCACGAACACCGCTGCGGACATGAGCAGCGCGCCGCCGCAGGAAAGCAGGTACTGCACCGGCTTGGTGCGCAGCGTCGCCTGCCGCAGCTTGGACTCGCCGAGCGTCTTGTCGAGGTAGAGCGAGTCCATCCGCTTGAAGTAGTTCTTGGCGCTGTAGAGCTCGGCCAGCACCTTGATGTAGCCGTCGCGCAGCGCCTCGCGGCTCATCGAGACCGGCACGACGTTGGTCCCCCATTCCGTCTTGTCGGCGACGTCGAGGCGACCCGCCTTCTCCATCCGCGCGTGCAGCGGCGTCTTCGGGATCGCCGTCACCATGCCGACCGAGGAATGGATGATCTTGGCGTCTTCGACGAGCTTCACCTGGCGCTCGAAGATGTCGGGCGTGTCGGTGTCGAAGCCGAGCATCATGCCCGACCAGACCTCGATGCCGTGCGCCTGGATGGCCGCCACCTTCTCGGGGATCGAGCGGTTGTGGCCGCGCAGGTTCTGCGTCTTCTTGGTCTCCTTGAGCGCGTCCTCGTTGGGCGTCTCGATGCCGACGAAGACCGAGCGGATGTTGGCGAGGTCCATCAGCTCCATCAGGTCCTCGTCGTCGGAGAGATCGAGCGAGGCCTCGGTGATGAAGGTGAGCGGATATTTGTGACGCTCCTGCCAGTCGATCACCGCCTTCAAGAGCTCCTTCACCGCCTTCTTGTTGCCGATCAGGTTGTCGTCGACGATGAAGGCCGCACGCATCTTCGTCTTCAAAAGCGCGTCGAGCTCGGCGGTGATCTGCGGCGGCGTCTTCAGCCGCGGCTTGCGACCGAAGGTGACGATGATGTCGCAGAACTCGCACATGAACGGGCAGCCGCGCGAGAACTGCAGCGTGCCGAGCGCGTATTTCTTCATCTTGAGCAGGTCGAAGCGGGGTACCGGCACCGTCGACATGTCGGTGCGCTCCGCCTGCTCGTAGCGGCGCGCGTGGAGGCCCGACGCCCATTCCTGCAGGAAGAGCGGCCAGCTCGTCTCGGCCTCGCCGACGAAGACGACGTCGGCGAGATCGCCGAAATAGTCCTCCTTCACCGACACCCACGGACCGCCGAGAACGACGAAGCAGCCGCGCGCCTTCAGCTCGGTCAGGATCTCGGTCATGCGGAAGCGCTGGACGATCATGCCGGTGAGGCCGACGATATCGGCCTTGGCGCAGCGCTCGTAGTCGATTGCCTCGACGTTCTCGTCGTAGACCGTGATCGTATGGCCGGCGGGGGTCAACGCCGCCAGCAGCGGCAAGGCGGCCACCGGCATGTTGGCCTTCTTGCCGGCGAGATGCAGCGCGTGCTCGAGCCCCCAATAGCTCGCCTCGAAACGAGGATTGATCAGTACAATGTCGGCCATCGTCCCTACCCCGGACCACATGCGTCAGCACTCTGCCCGCAGTGATCGGTCGGAAAACAGCAAAAGTTAGTCGGCATGCACCGCCGGCCGGCGGCTTTATCGACTGGCGGGATGCTGAGCTTTTCCTGCAACAGCCGACCGGCCGGACGCCTCTCACGCGTCCCGGCACGAGGCTCGCCGAGTTTGGGGCCTGCCCTTGTCGCGCCACAAGCGGCTGGTTGTCTCGCACCGAACCTGGGGTCCCGCACATGAGCGACGCCGCGCTCGGCTATTTCGCGAAGAAGACCGCGTTCAACGCGTCGCAGGGTTATCGCATCGACTACAAATATCTCGGCATGGCCTACGGCATCGAGGCGGCCGTGGTCGCGACGTCGCTGCTGTCGGCCTGGTTCTTCGCCAAGATCTACGGCCACAACGACTTCGACACGATGGCGATGATGATGCTGGCGCCGATCGCCTACGCCGGGATCGAGATCGCTCGCGTGCCGCTGGCGCTCGCGCTGCGCACGCAGCCTTCGTTCTTCTGGAAGCTGGTCTTCGCAATCATGGTGCTGTGCGCCGTCGCCGTCAGCGTGAAGTCGCTGTCGCAGCTCGGCGAGGTGATGTTCCGCCCGCGGCTCATCGACGTCACCCGCACCACGGCGGCGCTGAAGGACGCGCAGAGTGCAGAGGCCGCCTTCGCCGGCAAGGTGCACGACGCCGACGCGGTGGTGACCCAGCGCACCGCCGAGCTTAGCGACGCGCAGGCGCGCCTGAAGGCGGTCAACTCGGAGCTCGGCGCCCTGCCCGCCGACAAATGCGCCCGCGTCTGGCACCTGAACTCGCTCGGCCGGCGCTTCTCCTCGCAGGAGTGCCACGCCGACGGGCGCCAGAAGGTGATGTCGGTCAACCTCGCCGACGCCGAGAAGACGCGCGCCGACGCCTCAGACAAGCTCGACGCGGCGCGCAAGGTGCGCGACGCCCTCGATGCCACGGCGGTCGCCAAGCGCGTCGCGGATATGGAGCTGGCCCGCCGCGACGCGGTGTTGAACTCGCAGCTCCACTCGTTCACCGGCATGTTCTTCGGCAAGGATCCGACCGAGGTCACCGAGGGCGAGCTGCACAGCTTCCTGCGCTTCTTCGTCTTCTTCCCGGCGATCTTCGCCTCGCTCGCCGCGACGGCGCTGGCTCTCGCTTCGGTGACGCCGCTGCGCGCGGCGCCTGAGGCGGTGGAGGTCGACGAGCAGGCCCTCGTGGACCAGCTGCTGTCGCCGCTGACGCGCTCGCTCGACGCGCATGCCGAGAAGGCCGCCAGCATCGCCGTCGCCAGGGCCTTCGTCGCGCAGAAGGTCGAGCCGCAGGCCCCCTCGATGCCGCCACCGCCCAAGCCCGCGGTGCCGGCCGCCGCGGAAGCGGCGTCCAAGATCGAGGAGCCGAGCGAGCCGACGCGCCCCTTCGGCCCGGCACGCCCGACTCTCGTCGCCACCAACCCGCCGCCGGGAGCGGCCTGAGCCGTGCTGATCGCCGGCAGCAAGGCCAACCGGGAGCTGGCCGGCGCGGTCAATCGGCGCGTCGGCGCCGAGGCGAGCCTGGTCGCGGCCAAGGCGTGGCTGATCCGCTGCACGGCCGTCGGCGTGCTGGCGATCATGATCGGCGCCGGCGTCGGCCTCGCCTTCCTCGGCTACGCGCGCAGCAAGGATGCGAGCGGCGCCGCCGAGCGCCTCGCCGACACGCTGACCAAGGCGCTCGAGCGCGCCCGCCTGCACGCCGATCTCGATCCGAATTCGACCGTGAGGCTCGACCCCGCCGCTCAGGTGGCGATGGACCCGGCCGCGACCGTCCACCTCGCCGACGACAAGGCGCTGCCGCGCCCCACTCCCGCGCAATTGAAGGAGGACGCGACGCCGGCGAGCAAGGCGCAGGTGAAGACCAACTATACGATCTTCAAGGCGGTGCATTTCGCCGGCGGAGAAGTGGTCACCGGCTACAATTTCGCACCGCAGGGCAGCGTGCCGGAGCACCAGTACTGCTATTACGCCGACGGCATCGACAAGCAGAGCTTCAAGACGCTGCACATCGCCGCCGAGGGGCGCTACACGGCGCCGACGAGCACGCCGCCCGGCTTCGATGCCATCAAGGCGGCGCAGAATTGCGTGTGGTTCGACGGCAAACCGACGATGTTCTGATCAGGGCGGCAGCGACCAACGGCGAAGACTTTCGATCGACGACGCGTCCTCAGGATTTCATCAAAGCGCGCAGCTCCGACAAAAACCGCTCGGCCGCCACAGCCGGCGGCCAGGGCTCCCACGGCCGGCCGTCGTAGAGCGCGACGAGCGGATCGACGACGAGCGGCTCGTAGGGGATGCGCAGCGTGTGGCGCACCTCGTCGCGCGTCCAGCCGACGACGTGCACCGCCTCCGAGGCCGCGGCGACGCGGTCCGCCCGCTTGTGCGCCTTCTGCGTCGCGGGATCGAACGGCCTGATCGCGTAGCGGATGGCCACCGCGCGCTGCAGGTCGGACGTCAGCGCACGAAACGCCTCGCCGAGGAACGGCTTCACGACCGAGATGCAGTCGAAGCCGAGCAGGCCTTCGTCGGCGTCGTGCAGCAGCTCGCGCAGCTCGGCGGCCCGGTCGCGGCGGGGCGCCGCGCGGCGATGCATCGCCATCACCATCAGGGAATGCTGCGCCACCGACAGCGGCAGCGGCCACGCCGAATGGCCGCCCCAGCGATAGGTGCGCGCGAGCCCGACGGCCAGGTCCTCGTCGTCCCAGTCGAAGGGCGTCGGGTGCAGGAGGTCGAGCCGCTTGCCGGACGGAAGGCGGACCCAGGCTCGCGTGTCGGAGTTCATGCGCCCCCGTAGCACGTCCGCAGGCGGGCGCGAGCCATCAGCGCTCGGGGCCGAGCTCGACGCGCCTCAGCACGGCGGCGAGAGGATCGCGGGTCCAGGCGGCGGTGACGAAGTCGTTGTGCACCGCCGCCAGCGCCGGCTGAAGGACGACATCGCCCGGCTTCAGGCTTGCCGGCAGCGCATGCAGCGGCGCCACCCCGGTGCGCGCGAGATCGTCCGCGAGCCTGCCGTTCAGCGGGGCGGACGCCGCCGAATTGGCGCTGACGAAAAAGGCGTCGGGCCGCGTCGCGAGCCAGTCGGCGAATTTCTGCTCCTCGCCGAACAGCGCATCGAGCAGGACGATCCCGGCGATGCGCCGATGCGTGCCGCTCTGCGCCGGCAGGCTGAAGGCCGTGGCCAGGTAGCCGCCGCTGTAGGCGACGAGGATGAGCGGCAGCGCCTCGACGTCGGCCGC
>CAZZZM010000163.1:4793-7069 GCA_964658465.1 uncultured Nakamurella sp. | reverse complement strand
TGGCGCGGGAACGGGATGAAGCGCGCCGGCAGGATCGTCGCCGAGCCGGCGATGCGCTGGAAGTACGGGATCGGCTTCAGCTCCGGCACGTAGGCGACCAGCAGCTTCGGGCGCGGCGGCGGCAGCGGGATGCCGTCGGTCGGCGCGGCGGTGATCGCGTCCGGCGCGTGCGGCGCGGGCTCGGTCGGGGCCGCCGTCTCGGGGGCACCCGGCGCGGCCGTCGCGATCTCGACCGGGCGTTCGGGCGGCAGCGGAATTTTCGGCTCGAGCATGCCGTCCGGCACCACCGGCGCGTAGCGCGGCTTGGCGCCGGGCACGGGCTCCGGCTTGGCGCCGAGGCTCGGCACCATGCCCTGCAGCTTGCCGGTGAGCATGGCGAGCGTCGACGCGCCGGGCGTCGTGGCCTCGGGCAGCGGCCGGACCCGCGCCTGCGCGACCATGATGCGCGGCTCCGGCGCGTTGCAGTCGCGCACGCCGAGGTCGATCAGCTCCTGCCCGCGGATGATCGTGAACTGCTTGGTCAGCGTGCCCAGGCGGTCGCGCACCGCCTCCGGATAGGTGGCGAAGAGCTGGTCCGACACCGCCCAATTGGTGACGTGGTTGCGCGGGTCGTAGGCCTGGTGGAACTTGAAGACCGAGTCGCGGTAGACGCAGACGTTCGGCAGCGACAATGCCATCGTGCAGGCCGAATGGCACTCGTGGATGCGCACCTCGCGCCCCGTGCGCCGGTAATTCTCGGTGGCCGCCGCATACTGGTCGACGTAGCCGCCGTAATCCTTGACGACGACGACCGGCGACATGTTCGGCGGCGGCTGCAAATAGCTCAAGACCGGCCTCTGCCCCCACCCCTCGCAGCGCCGTCACGCCGCCAAGCCCCTCATCGGTAGCGAGAACATGGTTAACGGCGTCCTAAGCGCCGCCACGGCCTCGGGCGGGACCATCGCGCGAGTCGGCGGCCGAAATCGGGCGCGGCGCAAGCGCCCGCACGGCCCGGTTTTAACCACAGCCGACGAATGCGGTGGGTCGAAACGTGGTGAACGCATTCTTAAGACCCGGCGTGCACGCTAACCATGTTAGAGGTCGAGCCGATCTCACGGGGCAGGTATGGCGAGCCACATCTACAGGCCGGGCAATCCCGGCTTCGCAGTCTACGTGCACTGGCCGTTCTGCCAGTCGAAGTGCCCGTATTGCGACTTCAACAGCCACGTGCGCGCGCAGGCGATCGACGAGGAGCGCTTCGTCCAGGCCTTCCGCAGCGAGCTGTCGCATCGCGCCAGGCTGACCAAGGGGCGCACCGTCTCGTCGATCTTCTTCGGCGGCGGCACGCCCTCGCTGATGAAGCCGGGCACGGTCGCCGGCATCCTCGATGCGATCGCCGCCAACTGGACCGTCGAGCCCGGCGCCGAGGTGACGCTCGAGGCCAACCCGACATCGGTCGAGGCCAACCGTTTCACCGGCTACCGCCGCGCCGGCGTCAACCGCGTCTCGCTCGGCGTGCAGGCCTTGAACGATCCCGACCTGAAGGCGCTCGGCCGCCTGCACACCGCCGAGGAGGCGGTGAAGGCCGTGGCCATCGCGGCCGCCATCTTCGAGCGCTATTCGTTCGACCTGATCTATGCCCGCCCGAACCAGTCGCCGGCGACCTGGAAGGCCGAGCTGACCCAGGCGCTGGCGCGCGCCAAGGACCACATGTCGCTCTACCAGCTCACCATCGAGCCCGACACGATGTTCGAGCGGCTGCGCAACGCCGGCAAGCTGAAGGTGCCGTCGGCCGACGAGTGCCGCGTGCTGTGGGACGTGACGCAGGAGGTGATGGATCGCGCCGGCCTGCCGGCCTACGAGATCTCCAATCACGCCCGCACCGGCGCCGAGAGCCGCCACAACCTGATCTACTGGCGCTATGGCGAGTACGTCGGCGTCGGCCCCGGCGCGCACGGCCGCATCCTCGCGGCCAAGGGTCGCCGCGCGCACGCCACCGAGCCGCATCCCGAGATGTGGCTCACCTGCGTCGAGACCGAGGGGCACGGGCTCATCGAGGACGAGCTGCTCTCGACCGAGGAGCAGGGCGACGAATTCCTGCTGATGGGCCTGCGCCTCGCGGAGGGGATCGAGCCGAGCCAGTTCGAGGCGCTCGCCAGCCGCATGCTCGACCGCAGCCGCATCGCCTCGCTGATGGAAGAGGGCATGGTCGAGATGACCCAGCACGGCCGCCTGCGCGTCAGCGCGGCCGGCTTTCCGCTGCTCGACACCGTGGTGGCGGACCTCGCGGCCTAGCC
>CAZZZM010000163.1:0-4693 GCA_964658465.1 uncultured Nakamurella sp. | reverse complement strand
CGGGCTCTCGAACATCATCTCCTCGCCGGTGACCGGATGCGGGAAGCCGAGCACGGCGGCATGCAGCGCCTGGCGCCCGAACGCCTCGACGGCCGCCCGCGCCGCGGGCGCGAGCTTGCTCGCCTTGGTCGCGAACCCCTTGGCGTAGAGCGGGTCGCCGATCACCGGATGGCCGATGCTCGCCATGTGCACGCGGATCTGGTGGGTGCGGCCGGTCTCGAGGTTGCAGGCGAGCGCGCTGGCGTGCGCCCCGAGCTCTTCTTCGCGACGCCAGTGCGTGATCGCCTCGCGCCCGCGCTCCTCGTGCACCACGGCCATCCGCAGCCGATCGGTCGGATGCCGGCCGATCGGCGCGTCGACCGCGCCGAAGACGCGCTCCGGCGTCCCCCAGACGACCGCGCGATAGGTGCGGGTCAGCGGCAGCGTGCGGCCGTGGTCGGCGAACAGCGCGGCGAGGCCGCGGTGGGCCTGATCGGTCTTCGCCACGACGAGGAGACCGGACGTGTCCTTGTCGAGCCGATGGACGATGCCGGGACGCCGGACCCCGCCGATGCCCGACAGGCTGTCGCCGCAATGGGCGATCAGCGCGTTGACCAGCGTCCCGGAGAGGTGGCCCGGCGCCGGGTGCACCACCAGCCCCGCCGGCTTGTCGATCACCACGAGATGCGAATCCTCGAAGGCGATCGACAGCGGGATGTCCTCGCCCTGCGGCTCGGCGTCCTCCGCCGGCGGCACGACCAGCAGCAGCGCCTCGCCTCCCTTGAGGCGGCGGTTGGCGTCCTCGGCGACGGCGCCGTCGAGCGTCAGCGCGCCGGCCTCGATGAGCGCCTTGATGCGGGTGCGGGAGAGGACGAGTCCGGCGTCGCGCGCGGCCTCGGTGAGCGCGACGTCGAGCCGCTGGCCGGGCGTGGCCGCGGTGACGGCGAGGCTGTCCTGGTCGTCGTCCTGCGTCTCGGGAAGCGCGGATGTCATCCGCCGCTCTTAACGCCGGACGCCGCGCATGCCAGCGAAATCGGTCGTCGCCGTTCCGCGCGAGACTTGACCTCGCCGCGCGGGAGGATGCACCGAGGAAATGTCGCGAGGCCGGACCGCGCGAAAGATGGGGCGACGATGCGCCGATTTCTGCTGCTGGTGTTCGCCAGCCTCGCCCTCGGCGGCCCCGCGCTCGCCGCGAGCCCGGCGCCGCGTCCCTTCATCCCCGATCTGTTCGACCCGCGCCACCGCGTCGCGGCGCCGGGGATCGCCAACGTCAAGTCGATCCGCTTCCTCACCACCGACGATTTCCCGCCGTTCCATTTCGCGCTGGCCGACGGCTCGCTCGCCGGCTTCGACATCGATCTGGCGCGGGCGATCTGCGCCGACCTGAAGCTCGCCTGCACGATCCAGGCGCGCCGCTTCGACACCGTGCTGCCGCAGATCGTGCAGGGCCGCGACGACGCCGCGATCGCCGCGATCGCCGACACCGCGGAGACCCGCAAGGCGGTGGCGTTCACCGCGCCCTACTACCTGACGCCGGCGCGGTTCATTGCGCTCGCCAGCAATGCCGCGTCCCCCGCGACGCCGGAGGCGCTGTCGGGCAAGACGGTGGGCGTCGTCGCCGACACCGCCTACGAGGCTTACCTCGCGGCCTTCTTTGGCAAGACGAAGCTGAAGACCTTTCCGACCCGGGCGGCCTTGCTCGCCGCCCTGAAGGCCAGGCAGATCGACACGGCCTTCGGCGATGCCATCGGCTTCGCGCTCTGGCTCAACGGCGCGGACTCCGCCGGCTGCTGCGCCTTCCGCGGCGGCCCGTTCACCGAGAGCCGCTATTTCGGCAACGGCGTTTCGATCGTCGTCGGCAAGGACAATGCGGCGCTGGGCCAGGTGCTCGACCTCGAACTGTCGAAGCTCGCGCAGAACGGCACCTATGCGGACCTCTATCTGAAGTGGTTTCCGATCGGCTTCTACTGACGGCGGCGCGACGTCGGTTGCCGCGCGCTCCCGGTATGGCTACATCCGTCGCCATGGGAAGTTCACGGCCCGGCCGCCATGGCGCGTAGCGTCGCCGATCTCGTCGGCGCGCTCGATCTCGAGCGCATCGAGCTCAACATCTTCCGCGGCCGCGTCCCGCAGGTCGGGCGCCAGCGCGTGTTCGGCGGTCTCGTCGTCGCGCAGGCCCTGGTCGCCGCCGCGCGAACCGTCGAGGGTCGCGCACCGCATTCGCTGCACGCCTATTTCGTGCTGCCGGGCGACCCGTCGCTGCCGATCGTCTACGAGGTCGAGCGGGTGCGCGACGGCCGCAGCTTCACGACGCGCCGCTGCGTCGCCGTCCAGGCCGGCCGGCCGATCTTCGATCTCTTCGCCTCGTTCCACATCGACGAGCCGGGCCTCGACCACCAGGTCGCCATGCCGTCCGTCCCGGATCCCGACGCGCTGCCCTCCGACGACGAGATCGAGCAGCGCTACGGCGCCCTGCTGCCGCCGGCGCTGAAAGCCTGGTTCAAGGGCGAGCGCGCCATCGAGCTGCGCCCCTGCGACCTCTCGCGTTACGACCGCTCGAAGCCGCCGTCGCCCGAGCAGAACGTCTGGCTGCGCGTCAAGGAGCGGCTGCCGGACGATCCGGCGATCCATCGCGCGGTGCTGGCCTATGCCTCAGACCTCACGCTCATCGACGTGACGCTCGCCGCGCACGGGCGCTCGCTGTTCGAGCCCGACTTCTCGGCGGCCAGCCTCGATCACGCGATCTGGTTCCACCGCCCGTTCCGCATCGACGACTGGCTGCTCTATGCGCAGGACAGTCCCAACACGTCGGGCGCGCGCGGTCTCGCCCGCGGGCACCTGTTCGATCGGCAGGGCCTGCTCGTCGCCACCGTCATGCAGGAAGGCCTCGTCCGCCTGCGCGGCGCAACCTGAAGGCTTCCACCATGCCGCTTCTCCGCTTCGATCTCGTCGAGGGCCGCTCCGACGCCGAGCTGAAATCCCTTCTCGATGCCGCGCACGAGGCCGTCGTCGAGGCGTTCGGCGTGCCGGTGCGGGATCGCTACCAGGTCGTCAACGAGCACAAGCCCTCGCGCCTGATCGTCGAGGACACGGGCCTCGGCATCCCGCGCACCGACAAGGTCGTGCTGCTGCAGGTGACCAGCCGGCCACGCGGCAGGGAGGCGAACGAGACCTTCTACCGCCTGCTTGTCGAAAAGCTCGAAGCCGCCTGCGGCATCAGCCCGGACGACGTGATGGTCTCGATCGTCATCAACGGCGACGCCGACTGGTCGTTCGGCAAGGGCCGCGCGCAGTTCCTGACCGGCGAGCTCTGATCGGCGCCGCTCCGTCCGAGGCCGGGTTTGCCAAGGGACTCGGGCTGGTGCAATGCTTGGACACGCCGCCCGAAGGCTTGAGGGAAACGTGATGAGCACGAAGTTCGAACGGCCGAAGCAGATCATCGAATATTGCCTGGCGCCCCTGAAGCTCGACGCCGCCTCGGAGGACTACAAGGAAGTCTACCGGCGCATGGAGCACGTCGTGAAGACGCTGCAGCTCGCCGCCGGCAAGAACAACCAGCCCGTCGCGGTCGATTTCTCGCAGATGCGCACCCTGACCATCAACGAAGAGGCGCACGGCCACGATTGAGGCCGCGCCGCCGGCCTGAAACCGGCTGAAACGGGCGCGCTTAGATCGGTTGCTCGGCCATAAACCGCTCGACGGCCGCGCGATCGGGGAGCGCCGGGATGGCGCCGCGCGTCGTCGTGGTCAACGCGCCGGCGGCGTTGGCGAAGCGGACGACGCGGCCGAGCATCGCGGGGTTCTCCACCGCCTCCGGGTGAAGGACGAGGCCGGCGAGCAGGCCGGCCATAAAGGCGTCGCCGGCGCCCGTCGTGTCGATCGCCGCGACCTTGAACCCCGCCTCCTCGCCTTCGCTGTCGGGGTCGAGCCACAGCGCGCCGCGCGGGCCGCGGGTGATCGCCATCAGCTCGAGCGCCGGGTGCCAGAGGGCGCGCGCGCTTTCGATCGTGTCGCAGCCGTCGCCCTGCAGGAAATGCACCTCGTCCTCGCTGATCTTGACGATGTTGGCTCTCGACAGCCCGAGGCGCATGCCGTCGCGGGCGGCCTCGGCGTCCGGCCACAGCGACAGACGAAGGTTGGGATCGAAACTGACGCGGACGCCGTGCGCATGCGCGACGTCGATCGCGTGCAGCGTGGCGGCGCGCGCCGGGCCGGCGATCAGGCTGATCGTGCCGAAATGCAGGATGCGGGCGTGACGGATCACCGCCTCGTCGACGTCCTCTGGCGCGTACATCGCATGCGCGGCGGGGTTGCCGTAGAAGACGAACTCGCGGTCGCCGTCGGCGCGCAGCGACACCGCCGCGATCGCCGTCGGCGCCGCCTTGGTGAAGCGCAGCCCCGGGAGCGCGACGCCGGCCGCGGCGAGCGTGTCGGCGAGGAAATGGCCGAAGCCGTCGTCGCCGACCGCACCCATGAACCCGGCCGGGACGCCGAGCCGCGCCACGCCCGCCGCCACGTTGGCCGGCGCGCCGCCCGCCGCCTTGACGAAGGTCTCGGCGGCGGCGAGCCCGACGCCGGTGACGGTCGGCACGAAGTCGATCAGCGCTTCGCCGAGGCAGACGATATCGGCCATCAGAGCATCCTATCATGGGGCCGAAGCGCGCCGATATCCCTCCTCCCGCTCGCGGGAGAAGGCGGGCACCCGGCTGGGGCC
>CAZZZM010000162.1:5054-7074 GCA_964658465.1 uncultured Nakamurella sp. | reverse complement strand
TGGCGCCGGTCTTGGCGTGGTGGAACGTCGTGTAGACGACGCCGGGCTGCATGCGCTCGGAGATCCGCGACTTCAGCGAGATGTCGCCGGAGCGGCTCTCGAGCGCGACAAGGTCGCCGTCGACGATGCCGCGCTGCTCGGCATCGAACGGATGGATCTCGAGCACGTCCTCCTCGTGCCACAGCGAGTTCGCCGTGCGCCGGGTCTGCGCGCCGACGTTGTACTGCGAGAGGATGCGGCCGGTGGTGAGGATCAGCGGGAACCGCGGGCCCGAGCGCTCCTCGGTCGCGTGGTATTCCGTGATCATGAACTTGCCCTTGCCGATCACGAACTTGCCGATGTGCATCGTCGGCGTGCCGTTCGGCGCGGCCTCGTTCACCGGCCATTGCAGCGAGCCCATCTCGTCGAGCTTCTCAAACGACACGCCTGAGAACGACGGCGTCGTCGCGGCGATCTCGTCCATGATCTGGGACGGGTGCGTGTAGGTCCAGCTCTGACCCAGCGCGTTGGCGAGCAGCTGCGTCGCCTCCCAGTCGCCGTAGCCGGCCATCGGGCTCATCACCTTGCGCACCCGGCCGATGCGCCGCTCGGCGTTGGTAAAGGTGCCGTCCTTCTCGAGGAACGACGCGCCGGGCAGGAAGACGTGGGCGTATTTCGCCGTCTCGTTCAGGAAGATGTCCTGGATCACCATGCACTCGAGCGCACGCATGCCGGCGGTGACGTGGTGCGTGTCGGGGTCGGACTGCACGATGTCCTCGCCCTGGATGTACATGCCCTTGAACGAGCCCCCGACGGCCTCGTCGAGCATGTTGGTGATGCGCAGGCCCGGATCCTTGTCCAGCTTGACGCCCCACAGGCTCTCGTAGATCTCGCGCGTCGCGTCGTCCGACACGTGGCGGTAGCCGGGGTACTCGTGCGGGAACGAGCCCATGTCGCACGAGCCCTGCACGTTGTTCTGGCCGCGCAGCGGGTTCACGCCGACGCCTTCGCGGCCGATGTTGCCGGTCGCCATGGCGATGTTGGCCATGCCCATGACCATCGTCGAGCCCTGCGAGTGCTCGGTGACGCCGAGACCGTAGAAGATCGCCGCGTTCTTGCCCCGCGTCGCATAGAGGCGCGCGGCGCCGCGCAGCTGCGCGGGATCGACGCCGATGATGTCGGCCTGGGCCTCCGGCGAATGCCGCTCCTCGGCGACGAAGCGCGCCCAGGATTCGAAATCGTGCTCGTCGCAGCGCTCCTTGACGAACTCTTCGTCGACGAGGCCTTCCGTCACGATGACGTGGCTCATCGCGTTGATGAACGCGACGTTGGTGCCGGGCTTCAGCGGCAGGTGGTAGTCGGCCTGGACGTGCGGCGACTTGACGAGGTCGATCTTGCGCGGATCGGCGACGATCAGCTTGGCGCCGGCGCGCAGCCGCTTCTTCATCCGCGAGCCGAAGACGGGGTGGCCGTCGGTCGGGTTGGCGCCGATGACGAGGATGATGTCGGCCTGCTCGACGGACTTGAAGTCCTGCGTGCCGGCCGAGGTGCCGAGGGTGGTCTTCAAACCATAGCCGGTCGGCGAGTGGCAGACGCGGGCGCAGGTGTCGACGTTGTTGTTGCCGAAGCCGGCGCGCACCAGCTTCTGGACGAGGTAGGTCTCCTCGTTGGTGCAGCGCGACGAAGTGATGCCGCCGATCGAATCCTTGCCGTACTGCGCCTGGATGCGCTTGAACTCGGAGGCCGCATAGGCGATCGCCTCCTCCCAGGAGACCTCGCGCCAGGGATCGGTGATCTTCTTGCGGATCATCGGCTTGGTGATGCGATCCTTGTGGGTCGCGTAACCGTAGGCGAAGCGCCCCTTGACGCAGCTGTGGCCGTCGTTGGCCTTGCCCTCCTTGGCGGGGATCATGCGGACGACCTTCTCGCCCTGCATCTCGGCCTTGAAGGTGCAGCCGACGCCGCAATAGGCGCAGGTCGTGTAGGCGGAGTGCTCGGGCTTGCCCATCTCGATCACGCTCTTCTCGTTGAGCGTGGCGGT
>CAZZZM010000162.1:0-4954 GCA_964658465.1 uncultured Nakamurella sp. | reverse complement strand
CGCCGGCCTGGTCCTGCAGCTCGCAATCGCCGTTGGCCGAGCAGGTCAGGCAGTTCAGCGGGTGATCGGAGATGTAGAGCTCCATCACGCCCTTGCGCAGCTGCGCCAGACGGTCGTTCTGCGTGTGGACGACCATGCCTTCGTCGGCGGGAGTGGTGCACGACGCCGGCGTGCCGCGGCGCCCCTCGATCTCGACGAGGCAGAGCCGGCACGAGCCGAACGGCTCGATCGAATCCGTCGCGCACAGGCGCGGGATCTTCGTGCCCATCGACATGGCGGCCGCCATGACGCTCGTGCCCTTCGGCACGGTCACCTGCTCGCCGTCGATCGTCAGCGTCACCGTCTCGGCGGCGGGGCGGATCGGGGTGCCGGTGTCGAGTTCCTCGATGAGGGACATGATAGGCTCCTGTTCGGCCGATTTTACTCGGCGGCCTGGCGCTGATGCGCAGGCACGAAATCTTCCGGGAAGTGGGTCATCGCGCTCTTCACCGGCACGGGCGTGAGGCCGCCCATCGCGCAGAGCGACGCATCGGTCATCGTCACGCACAATTCCTCGACGAGGGAGAGGTTCTTGTCGAACTCGATGCCGGCGATGACCTTGTCCATCGTCTCCCTGCCGCGGGTCGCCCCGATGCGGCACGGCGTGCATTTGCCGCAGCTCTCTGCCTCGCAGAACTCGAAGGCGAAGCGCGCCTGCGCGGCCATGTCGACGGTGTCGTCGAAGACCACGATGCCGCCGTGGCCGACAAGGCCGGCTTTGGCAGCAAACGATTCATAGTCGAGCGGCGTGTCGAACAGCGACGTCGGGAAGTAGGCGCCGAGCGGGCCGCCGACCATCGCCGCGCGCACCGGGCGCCCGCTGACCGTGCCGCCGCCCCAGTCCTCGACGATCTCGCCGAGCGTGGCGCCGAAGCCCACCTCGATGAGGCCGCCGTATTTGACGTTGCCGCCGAGCTGGATGCACAGCGTGCCGCGCGACTTGCCGAAGCCGTAGTCGGCGTAGGCCTGGCCGCCGTGCGCCATGATCCACGGCACCGAGCAGAGCGAGATGACGTTGTTGCAAACCGTCGGCTTGCCGAACAACCCCTTCAGCGCCGGGATCGGCGGCTTGGCGCGCACCACGCCGCGCTTGCCCTCGAGGCTTTCGAGCAGCGAGGTCTCCTCGCCGCAGATGTATGCGCCGGCGCCGAGCCGCGCGTGCAGCCGGAACGCCTTGCCGGAACCGAGCACGCTGTCGCCAAGCGCGCCATCGGCGGTGGCGATCTCGATCGCCCTCTGCATGGTGCGGAAGGCGTGCGGGTATTCCGAGCGGATGTAGATGTAGCCCTCGGTCGCGCCGACGGCGACGGCGGCGATCGTCATGCCCTCGATGAGCACGAAGGGATCGCCCTCCATGATCATGCGGTCGGCGAAGGTGCCGCTATCGCCCTCGTCGGCGTTGCAGACGATGTATTTCTGGTCGGCCTGCGCCTTGCGGACGGTGGTCCACTTGATGCCGGTCGGGAAGCCGGCGCCGCCGCGCCCGCGCAGGCCGGACTTGGTCACCGCCTCGGTGATGTCCTCGTCGCTCATCGCGAGCGCGTTGCGCAGCCCGACGAAGCCGCCGTGCGCGCGATAGTCGGCGATGTCGATGGGATCGATGATGCCGCAGCGCTCGAAGGTGAGGCGCGATTGCCGGGCGAGATAGGGGATCTCCTCAGGCTTGCCGAGGCGCAGCGGATGATCGCCGCCCTCCAGCAGGCCGGCCGCGAGCAGGCCGTCGACGTCCTGCGGCTTGACCGGCCCGTAGGCGATGCGGCCTTGCGGCGTCGCCACCTCGATCATCGGCTCGAGCCACAGCAGGCCGCGCGAGCCGTTGCGGACGATCTCGATCCGGTCGGCAGCCGCGCCCGCGAGCGCGATCGCCACCTTGTCGGCGCCGACGGCGAGAGCCGCCGCGTCGCGCGGGACGTAGACCTTGATGCGCGCCTCGCTCATGCCCGCGCCTCCGCCAGAATGTCGTCAAGCGTCTCGACGGTCACGTTGCCCACCGGCTCCTCGTCGATCAGCACCGCAGGGGCGCAGGCGCAAAGGCCAAGGCAATAGACAGGCTCGATGGTAAACGCGCCGTCCGGCGTCGTGCCGTGCCAGTCGACGCCGAGCTTGCGCTTCAGCGCGTCGTGCATCTGCACGGCGCCGCGCGACTGGCAGGCCTCGGCGCGGCACACCTTGAGCGTGCGGCGGCCGGGCGGATGATCACGGAAATCGTGGTAGAAGGTCAGCGTGCCGTGCACCTCGGCGCGCGACAGGTTCAGAGCACTGGCGACCACCGGGACGATCGCGCGGTCGACGTAGCCGAAGCGTTCCATGAGGTCGTGAAAGATGGGAAGCGTGGCGCCCTTCTCGGACGCGCGAGCCGCGACGATTTCGGACGCCTGCGCGAAATCCCATCGCGCGTATCCGGGCATATTCCACCCCTTGTTGGTCTCGTTCTAGATTACAAAAAGAATGCGCTCTAAAAAACGAAAATCAAGGCCGCTGTCTGGTGCTGCGATAGAGAAAACCTATCACTGAGCTGCCGTTGCGGGAACCAGCACGGGTCCGAGCCGGGCCGCCATGCGCTCCGCTTCGCGCACCAGAGCGTTGGTCAGCGGGCTGATCGCGTAGCGCTGCGGCACGACGAGACCCACGAGGTGCGTCACCTTCGGCGAGACGATCGGCACCGAGCGGATCGTCGCCAGCGACAGGTCCTCGACGAGCGACGCCGCGACGACTGACGCCCAGCGGCCCGTCGCCACATGCGCGACCAGGACCATGACGGAGTTCGACTCCAGCGCCGCGTCGGGCCGCGAGCCGGCGTCGCGCAGCATCTGGTCGATGATGCGGCGGTTCTGCATGTCCGGCGTGAGCAGGCACAACGGCAGGTCGCCGAGCTCCTGCCACGTGACGTGCTCGCGATCGGCCAGCTGATTGTCGACGGAGACGAGCAGGCGGTAGCTCTCGTGATAGAGCGGCACCGTCTTCACGTCGCCGAGCGGCTCGTTGTCGAGGTAGGTGATGCCCGCCTCGACGTCGAGATTGTTGAGGCGGCTGAGGATCTCGGTCGAGGTGTTCGAGGTGATCGACAGCCGCACCGCAGGATGATGGTCGCGCAACGGCGTCGTCAGCGACGGCACCCGCGTCAGCGCCGTCGGGATGACGGCGAGCCGCAGATGGCCGGCGAGGCCGCGTTTCAGCGCGTCGAGGTCCTGGCGCATCGCCTGCGCGTCGCTGACGATCCGCCGCGCCCAAGAGAGCACGTGCTCGCCCTCGGCGGTGAAGCCCTGGAAGCGCGAGCTGCGGCGCACGATGACGACGCCGAGCGTGTCCTCGAGCTGCTTGAGGCCGGCCGACATGGTCGGCTGCGTGACGCCGCAGGCCAGCGCCGCCCGCCCGAAGTGCTGTTCCCTGGCGAGGGCCAACACGTATGTGAGCTTGTCGATCACGATGGATTACCCGTGCGCGGCTGCCGTAGACACCGTCCTAAGCCGCTTACTCGCCCATCTCTATATGCTGATAGACGAGAATGATCGCGAAAACGAGCACGTAGCGTGTATTTTCACATAATGCAATCTGCGAGTTGCGTTACGGAATCCTACAGGCGGCGTCCCCTGGTCTCTGGGAGAAGGAAGGCGGCAACGGTGCCGACGATGCTGAAACCGACAAGATAATAGGCCGGCGCCAGCTTATCGCCAGTCGAGGCGATTAATTTGTTCACGATGTAATTGGTGCTGCCGCCGAAGATCGACACCGACAGGGCGTAGACGATCGACAGGCCGGCGCTGCGGACCTCGCGCGGCAGCGCCTCGGGGATCGCCACGATGATGGCCGCGGCGTTGACCGAGGAGAGGGCCGACATCAGGAACGTGACGGCGTAGACCGGCCCGGCACTCGGATGCGCCACCAGCCAGACGAACGCCGGGATCGCGACGAGCGCGATGATCGCCCGCGGCCAGATCATGATCGGGCGCCGGCCGCCGCGGTCGGCGAGCCAGCCGCCGACCAGCGGCAGGATCACCGATGCGAGGCCAAGCGCGATCGGCACCGCCGCCGAGACTCCCTCGGTAAGGCCGAGCGTCGACTTGGCGTAGACCGGCATGTTGGTGCCGATGGCGTTCGACACGGTCGAGGCGGCGATCACCAGGAACAAGAGAAAGAGCATGCGCCCATGCTCCCTCAGCAGCGTGCCCAGCACGCCGCCGATCGAATGCTCGGCCTGCCCGTCCTTTTCCTCGCCGGCCGTCTCGGGCAGCTGATTGCGGATGATCCACCCCACCGGCACGACGGTGAGGCCGACGAGCACCATGACGCGCCAGCCCCATTCCGCCATCGCCGCCTCGCCGATGACGATCACCAGGATTTTGGCGAGCACGCCGGCGAACAGCGCCGCGCAGCCCTGGCTGGCGATCTGCCAGCTCGCGACGAAACCGCGATGGTCCTGCGGCGCCGCCTCGAGCAGGTAGGCGGTCGACGGCCCGACCTCGCCGCCGAGTGCCAGGCCCTGGATCAGCCGCCCGGCGATGACGACGACCTGCGCCCAGACGCCGATCTTCGCATAGGACGGCGTCGCGGCGAGCATCAGCATGCCGAGCGCCATCAGCGCGATGGTGATCAGCATCGCCGGCTTGCGCCCGGCGCGGTCGGCGAAGGCGCCGATCAGCACGCCGCCGATCGGCCGCATCACGTAGCCGAGGCCGAACAGGGCGAGCGAGGCGAGCAGGCTGTGCAGCGGGTCCTTGTTGGGGAAGAACGCCTTGCCGATCGGCTCGGCGAAGAAGGCGTAGATCGTGAAGTCGTAGAACTCGAGCGCGTTGCCGAGCACCACCGCCGCCACCGAATCCGCGCGGAGCGCCGGGCGCGCTTCGCCGCGAGCCGTCGTCTGGTCCTGAGCCGTCATGGCGCCTCGCTGGTTCGTCGTCGGCTCGTTGTAGGCAAA
>CAZZZM010000161.1:0-7106 GCA_964658465.1 uncultured Nakamurella sp. | reverse complement strand
TCAGATCCCCGAGCCGCCGATCTCCTGCCCGTCGCGCGGAAACTCCGGCAGGCGCGCCGCGAGGCCCGGCGTGCGCACGGGCGCGATCGAGGAGGGCAGGGGCATCCAGAACGCCACCTCCCACCCCTCGTAGACGATCGCGCAATCGGCCGAGGAATCGGTCGACACCCAGCAGGGCTCGGCGTCGCGCCTGTGATGGGTCCAGCGCACCACGTCGACGTCGGCCGGCCCCTGCTCGGTGCCGCGGATGACGGCGAGGATGCGCGTGCCGTCCTTCGGCGCGCTCGCCATCGGCCGCCACTGGTCCGTCGAGGTCTCGCTCATCGCATTCTCCCTCAGCTGACGGGACAGGATGCCGCGCGCGACCCTATCCGGCAAGCCGCCTCCGGGCGGCGGACGCCGCGCGACAATCTTACGAAGTTTTCATGCGTCGGACATCGGCGCGTAAGTCCCGCTCGGCCAGTCTGCGCCTCGACAGGTGGCGAGAGTCTGCCGCCGTGCAAC
Source organism: uncultured Nakamurella sp. (assembly GCA_964658465.1). GTDB lineage: Bacteria > Pseudomonadota > Alphaproteobacteria > Rhizobiales > Beijerinckiaceae > RH-AL1. The sequence goes on along the minus strand of CAZZZM010000161.1, from coordinate 6,602 downwards.
GGAGACGACCATGGGCGAGACCAATCAGACGCGTTTCGGCAAGCGGAGGACGGCACGGGCGATCCTGCTCGGCACGGCGGGAGCCTTCGCGCTCTCCGGAGCCGTGGTCGGCGGCTTCGCGATGCACGGCGCCGTCGCCGATACGGCGCCGGCGGCCGCCGAGAACGCGATCACCGTGACGCCGACCTCGTTCGCCGACGTCGTCGAGCACGTCCGCAACGCGGTGGTCTCGGTCAAGGTGAAGATGAACTCGACCGACACCTCCGACAACGAGGAGGGTGAAGGCGGCAGCGGCGGCGACGAGCAGCAGCAGATGCCGCAGCTGAAGCCGGGCGACCCGCTCGAGAAGTTCTTCAAGCAGTTCGGCGAGAAGCACGGCCATCCGATGCGCCCGCACGTGACCCAGGCGCAGGGCTCGGGCTTCTTCATCACGCCGTCGGGCTACGTCGTCACCAACAACCACGTCGTCGAGCACGCCACCGAGGTGACGCTTGTGACGGATGACGGCACGACGCTGCCCGCCAAAGTCATCGGCACCGACAAGAAGACCGATCTCGCCCTGCTCAAGGTGACCAAGCCCGGCACCTATCCCTTCGTGCACTGGGCCGAGAAGGCGCCGCGCGTCGGCGAGTGGGTGATGGCGATCGGCAACCCGTTCGGCCTCGGCGGCACGGTGACGGCGGGCATCGTCTCGGCCCGCGGCCGCGACATCGGCGCCGGCCCCTACGACGACTTCCTGCAGATCGACGCGCCGGTGAACCGCGGCAACTCGGGCGGCCCGACCTTCAACGCGCAGGGCCAGGTCGTCGGCGTCAACACGGCGATCTTCTCGCCGTCCGGCGGCAGCGTCGGCATCGGCTTCGCGATCCCCTCCGAGGTGGCGCAGAACGTCATCCAGTCGCTCGAGACGAACGGCAAGGTGTCGCGCGGCTGGATCGGCGTGCAGATTCAGCCCGTGACCGACGAGATCGCCGACAGCCTCGGCCTCAAGTCGACCAAGGGCGCGCTCGTCGCGGAGGCGCAGCCGACCGGACCGGCATCGGCCGCCGGCATCAAGTCGGGTGACGTCATCCTCGGCGTCGACGGCAAGAAGGTGGACGGCCCGCGCGAGCTCGCCCGCACGATCGCCAGCCTCGGCCCGGACGCCAAGGCGACGCTGACCTACTGGCACAACGGCGCCGAGAAGACGGCGGACGTGAAGCTCGGCCAGCTGCCGAACAGCGATCAGGTCGCCAAGGCCGAGATCCAGGGCGACGAGGACAAGGCCACGGTCGGCGCGCTCGGGCTGCAGCTCGCCCCGGCGGCGTCGATCCCGGGTGCCGGCTCCGACGGCGTCGTGGTCGCGGATGTCGAGGCCGACAGCCAGGCCGCGCAGAAGGGTCTGAAGGTCGGCGACGTGATCCTCGAGGCCGGCGGCCAGAAGGTCTCGAAGCCGGGCGACATCACCTCGGTCATCGCGGCCGCCAAGAAGGAGGGTCGCAAGGCCGTCCTCCTGCGGGTCAAGAACGACCAGGGCGTCCACTTCGTCGCGCTCGGCACCACCGCCAACGGCTGACGCCATCCGGCGCCGTCGCCGGTGAAACTCCTCCCCCGACGGTGACGGCACCGGGCATGCAGGCCGGGCTCAACGCCCGGCCTGCTGCGTTTCGCGAGGATCAGTCTATATGTCGCCGATGCGAATATTGATCGTCGAAGATGACGTCGAGGCGGCGCAATATCTGGTCAAGGCGTTCCGCGAGAGCGGGCACGTGGCCGATGCGGCGCGCGACGGGCTCGAGGGCTACGACATGGCCCGCGACGAGACCTACGACGTGCTCATCGTCGACCGCATGCTGCCGCGCATGGACGGGCTGTCGCTCATCGGCGGCCTGCGCGCGCAGAAGGTGACGACGCCGACGCTCATCCTGTCCGCGCTCGGCCAGGTCGACGATCGCGTGAAGGGCCTGCGCGCCGGCGGCGACGATTATCTGCCGAAGCCCTACGCCTTCTCCGAGCTGCTCGCGCGCACCGAGGCGTTGGCGCGCCGCAAGAGCGCCGGCAACGGCGAGGAGACGGTCTACAAGGTCGGCGGGCTCGAGCTCGACCGCCTCGCGCACAAGCTGACGCGCGACGGCAAGGAGATCGTGCTGCAGCCGCGCGAGTTCCGGCTGCTCGAATATCTCATGAAGCACCACGGCCAGGTCGTGACGCGCACGATGCTGCTCGAGAACGTGTGGGACTATCACTTCGACCCGCAGACCAACGTGATCGACGTGCACATCTCGCGGCTGCGCGCCAAGATCGACAAGGGCTTCGATCCGCCGCTCCTGCAGACGGTCCGGGGCACGGGGTACACGATCCGTGACAGCGCTCGGTAAGCTGTTCCGGACCACCGCGTTCAAGATCTCGCTGGCCTATCTGGTCATCACTTCGATCGGCGCCGTGATCGTGCTTCTCGGCGTCGGCTGGAACATCAAGAACGTGGTCGACCAGTCGGTCGCGCAGACCGTCGATGCCGACACCGTCGGCCTCTCCGAGCAATATGTCGACGGCGGCATCACGCGGCTCGCCGAGATCATCGACCAGCGCGTCAAGCAGCCGGGCGCCGGCCTCTATCTGCTGACGACGCATGCCGGCGAGCCGATCGTCGGCAACGTCTCGTCGCTGCCGCTCGGCGTCATCGACAAGGAGGGGGTGGTCGAGACGAGCTACGAGGTGAAGGGCGAGCGCCGCCACGCGCTCGCGCGGATCTTCGCGCTGTCGGGCGGCTTCCGCCTGCTCGTCGGCCACGACCTCGCCGAAGGCGACACGCTGCGGCCGATCCTCTGGCACGCGCTGGTCACGTCGCTGATCTGGCTCACCGTGATCGGCACGATCGGCGGCCTCGTCGTCGCACGGCGCGTGCTGCGGCGCGTCGACTCGATCGCGCTCGGCGCCCGCCGGATCGCCGACGGCGACCTGACCGGCCGGCTTCCTCTCGCCGGTACGGGCGACGAGCTCGACCGGCTCGTCGAGAACCTCAACGCCATGCTGGCGCGGATCGCCGAGCTGGTCGCCGGCATGAAGGAAGTGTCGGACAACGTCGCGCACGACCTGAAGACGCCGCTGACGCGCCTGCGCAGCCGCGCCGAGCAGACGCTGCTGTCGGGCGGATCGCCGGAAACCTATCGCGGTGCGCTGGAGAAGGTGATCGAGGACGCGGATTCGATGATCCGCATCTTCGACGCGCTTTTGATGATCGCCCGCGCCGAGGCCGGGGCCGGACGCGACGGGATGGTCGACTTCGACGCGGCCGCGGTCGCGAGCGACGTCGGCGAGCTGTACGAGCCTCTCGCCGAGAGCCGCGACGTGACGTTCGAGGGCGAGATCGACCCGAACCTCTACGTCCACGGCAGCCGCGAGCTGGTCGGCCAGGCGATCGCCAACCTCGTCGACAATGCGTTGAAATACGGCGTCGGCAGCGAGACCGAACCCGTCGCCGAGAAGCGCGTGACGCTGTCGGCGGCGCGCCGCGGCAGCGCGATCGAGATCGCCGTCGCGGATCGCGGCGTCGGCATTCTCGCCGGCGACCGCGGCCGCGTCACCGATCGCTTCGTGCGGCTCGAGAACTCGCGAACGCGTCCGGGTTCCGGACTCGGGCTGTCGCTGGTCGCGGCGGTCTGCCGTCTCCACAACGGCGAGCTGCGCGTCGAGGACAACGACCCCGGCCTGCGGATCGTGATCGCCCTGCCGGCGGTGCGCGGACCGCAGCCGGCGGCACTTCCGCCGCCGCGCGAGCCCGCGACGACGCCGGCCTGAGCGAGCCGGTCAGGCCGTGCGCGGCAGCCGAGCCGTCTCGGCCGCGACGCGCTGCGGACGGGTGCCGGCGCGACCGCCGACGGCGAGGTGCAGCTTCGGCGGCGCGACGCGGCGGTTCGGCAGATGGATATGGACGACCGTGCCGACGCCCTGCTGCGAGCGGATCGTCAGGCGGCCGCCGTGCAGGTCGACGAGCGAGCGCGCGATGGCGAGCCCGAGGCCGGAGCCGCGCATGCCGTTCTTCAGCGTCTTGTCGGATTGCTCGAAGGGGCGGCCGAGCCGCGTCATCGCTTCCGGCGCGATGCCGACGCCGGTATCCTCGACGTAGACGTTGAGGGCGCCCTGGACCGGCCGCGACCGCACCACGATGCGCCCGTCGGCGGGCGTGTACTTCACCGCGTTGGCGAGCACGATGGTCAGGATTTTCTCGACCGCGATGCGATCGGCGACGAGCGGCGTCTCGCTCGCAAGCTCGCTCTCGATCGTCAGATTGTTCGCCACGGCGGTGGTCGAGACCGCGGCGATCGCCGTCTCGATGGCGGTCTCGGCGACGAACTCCTGCCGGTCGAGGATGACGCGCCCGGCGTCGAGGCGCGACATCTCCAGCACGTCGGCGATGACCGAGTGCAGGTAGGTGCCGCTCGTGTGGATGTCCTTGCTGTACTCGCCGTAGAGCGGCGAGCCGTGCGGGCCGAACAGCTCCTGCATCATGCATTCGGAGAAGCCGAGGATCGCGTTGAGCGGCGTGAACAGCTCGTGCTGCATGTTGGCGAGGAAGTCGGATTTCGCACGATTGGCCTTCTCGGCCTCGGCCCTCTGCTCCTGATGCTGCTCGGAGAGCTCGACGAGCTGCTGCTTCTGCGCCTCGAGCGTCTGATGCGAGCGATTGAGGGCGGCGACCGAGGCGCGCAGCTCGGTCTCGGACTGGATGAGCTGTTCCTCGTGGCGCTTCAGCGCCGTGATGTCGGTGCCGACCGAGACGTAGCCGCCGTCCTTGGTGCGGCGCTCGTTGATCTGCAGCCAGCGCCCGTCGGCGAGCTGCGCCTCGAAGGTGCGGGCGCCGAAGGGCAGGGCCTCGCCGAGCACGACCTGCGACTGGATCAGCGGGGCGGTGCCGTTCTCCATGACCTGGGCGTAGGGCGTGCCGACGGCGACGGCCTCGTTCGGCAGGTTGTGGAAGCGCTGGAATTTCGAGTTGCACATGACGAGGCGATTGTCGGCGTCCCAGACGACGAAGGCCTCGGAGATCGTCTCGATCGCGTCGCGCAGCCGCATGTCGGCGGTGGCGGTGCGCTCCTCGAGCGCCATCGTCTCGGTCACGTCGATCGCGATGCCGACGAGATGCGGGCTGCCGCCGGCGGCGCGGACGAGCTCCGCCTTCGCGCGAAGCCAGACCCAGTCGTCGCGCCGGCGCATGCGGAACGTCGTATCGACGGTGGTCTGCTTTCCCGTCGAGAGGACGCGCGCCATCTCGGCGAAGCCGCCGTCGGCGGAATGCAGCAGCGCGGCGACCTCTTCCTGCGTCTGCGCGCGCGGCGTCATGCCGAGGATCTCGAACATCGACATCGACCAGTCGACCGCGCCGGTCGTGAGATCCCAATCGAACAGGCCGCAGCGCCCGCGCGACAGCACCATGTCGACGCGGTCGCGCATCATCCGGCACGAGGTGTCGGCTTCGCGCGCCCGCGTCGCCTGCACGAGATAGGCAAGCGCCAGGGCCGTCAGCACGGCGGCGATCGCGGCGATCAGCACGGCGGTCCGCTCGACGCCGGCGCGCCAGTCGCCGAGCACATCGGCCATCGGGTGGATGAGCGTGACCTGTCCGAGCGGCTCCGGCAGGGCGCGGACGGTGGCGAGGATCTCGCCGCCGCTCGGGACGGTGAGGCGCATCACGCCGGCCTTCTCGGCGAAGACGGTGAGAGGTTGCGCCGCGCCGAGATGATCGCCGATCGAGCCCTTGCTCTCGGTGTCGGGAAAGCTGGCGATGACGGCGCCGGTCGGGTCGCTGAGAAAGACGCGCTGGCCGCGGCCGAGGGTCTGGTGCGGGATCGCCGCGGCCAGCGCTTCCTGCGGGTCGGGTCGCGGCGTCGCCAGCAGGCGGGCGCCGACGTCAGCCGCGACGACCGAGGCGACCATGTCGACCTCGCCCGTGGCCGTCGCGATGATCCGCTCCTGCTCGGCGAGCGCGAAGACGACGGAGGCGCCGACGAGGATCGCGACGAAGATGGCGAGCGCTGCCGGGACGCTCCAGCGCATGAGAGGTTCGAAGTCGCGCTGCCGGAGCGTGGCGAGAATGCCGGCGATCCGGTCGCGCAGAGTTGGCCGCGAACAGGCAATAATTCGCCGTACCGCTGCACGCGCAGCGGTGCCGGCCACGTCCGCCAGTGACATGGAATGGCCCCCTCGAAGCGATCCGGGGCGGATGTGCCGCATCTTCCCCGAATCGACCCATCTGAATCCGAACGAATCGATTTGTCCAGGATTTATTAACGACAACAGCAAGAATTCGCCGCCGGGGCCCGGATGCACCGGCCTCGACCACCGGCGCAAGTCATGGCGGCGCTTAGAGAAGTAGCGAGCGAGTAGCCGGCAAGTAACGGCCGGTGCTGGCGGCGACGGTCAGCTGCTCAGCGCGTTGAGGACCCGCGCCCACGACCTTGCGCCCTTGTGGAAGGAGGTCAGCTCGTATTTCTCGTTCGGCGAGTGGATGCGATCGCTCTCGAGGCTGAAGCCGATCATCAGCGAATCCATCTTCAGCGTGCTCTTGAAGGCGCCGACGATCGGGATCGAGCCGCCGCATCCGGCCATCACGGTCTCCGTGCCCC
>CAZZZM010000160.1:0-7109 GCA_964658465.1 uncultured Nakamurella sp. | reverse complement strand
CGACCGCCTGCACCGCGTCGCAGACCACGTAGCCGCCGACCGCGTGCACGAGATCAGCTGCGGCGCGGACCGGCTGGATCACGCCGGTCTCGTTGTTGGCGGCCTGGATGGCGAGCATGACCCGGCGGTCGGCGTGACGATCGAGCTCCGCAGCGAGGGCAGCGAGATCTAGGCGGCCGTGCGGATCAAGGGCGACGGTCTCGACGGCATCGCCGAAGCGGTGACCGGCCAACACCGCGGGATGTTCGCCGGCGCCGATCAGAAGCGTGTCGAAGCCGCGGCCGTCGAGCGTCATGTCGGGGGTAAGGGCGATGTTGAGCGCCTCGGTGCCGCCCGACGTGAATACGATGCCCTCCGCCGCGCACCCGACCAGCGCTGCCACCGCCCGCCTCGCCTCGTCGAGCACGGCGCGCGCCTGCCGGCCCTCGGCGTGCACCGACGACGGATTGCCGACGAGGTCGAACGCGGCGAGCGCAGCCTGTCGCGCCGCGGGATGCAGCGGCGTCGTCGCGTTGTGGTCGAGGTAGGTCCGCGGGCGCATCTGCGCGTCGATCCTCATCACGTCCGGCGCCTCGATCGCAAGGCCCCACGCTTGCCGATCCGACGCGCGGAAGCACGTCGAAACATTTGCACCCGCCGTCGCTCGCCGTGCTAGAAGCCTCGCGCCATTCCGGTCACGAGACCATCTACGACACGGCTTCCGCATCGCCGCGACGGGTAGGCGCGACAAGGTGTTAGAATTATTCTAACGGTTTAGCACGCGACGGAAGCGCGTCAAGAGAGCGGGTCCGCGGCAACGGCCCGGCTCGAGGAGACAAAATGCCCGAGGTGATCTTCAACGGTCCGGCCGGTCGGCTGGAAGGCCGTTTCCATCCGGCGACGCGGCGCAACGCGCCCATCGCCATCATCCTGCATCCGCATCCGCAGTTCGGCGGCACGATGAACAACCAGATCGTGTACAATCTCTATTACGCGTTTGCCGAGCGCGGCTTCTCGGTGCTGCGCTTCAACTTCCGCGGCGTCGGCCGCAGCCAGGGCGGCTTCGACCACGGCGCGGGCGAGCTCTCGGACGCCGCCGCGGCGCTCGACTGGCTGCAGACGATCAACCCGGAGGCCCGCGCCTGCTGGATCGCCGGCGTCTCGTTCGGCTCGTGGATCGGCATGCAGCTGCTGATGCGTCGTCCGGAGATCGAGGGCTTCATCTCGGTCGCGCCGCCGGCCAACCGCTTCGACTTCTCGTTCCTGGCGCCCTGCCCGTCCTCGGGCCTGTTCGTGCACGGCGATCTCGACCGCGTCGCGCCGCTGAAGGAGGTCACCGCGCTCATCGAGAAGCTCAAGACCCAGAAGGGCATCCTGATCGAGCACGCCGTCGTCGCCGGGGCCAACCACTTCTTCGAAAACCGCGTCGAACCGCTGATCGAGGAGGTGCGACAATACCTTGACAAGCGCCTCGGCAATCCGCCCAAATTGCCGACGCCAACACGAAGCGAGCCGGCCGTCGAACGCGACTGACCCACGCACCGGAGCGGCTGCCTTCTATTGTCTAGAGCCGTCCGGCTACCGGTGTGAGTTCATGACGCGTGAGGTCTTCGTCACCGCCTGCGCCGAATGTCCCCTGCGGGACTTCGAGGTCTTCAAGCAGCGTACGCACAGCGAAGTCTCGTTCATCCAACGCTTCAAGGACGGCGAGCGGACCGCGCTCGCCGGCGAGACGATCGTCGACGAGGGCATCCAGAACGACCTGCTCTTCACCGTCCTGTCGGGCTGGGTGTTTCGCTATCGCACGCTCGACGGCAATCGACGCCAGATCGTCAACTACGGCTTGCCCGGCGATTTCCTCGGGCTGCAGGCCACCCTCGACGACGTGACGAGCCACGGCATCGAAGCGCTGACCGACGTCACGCTCTGCCATTTCGACCGCCGCAAGCTGTGGTCGCTCTACGCCGATCATCCCCGCCTCGCCTACGACATGACCTGGATCGCCGCCCGCCATGAACGCTCCTTCGAGGAGCAGCTGCTGACGCTCGGGCAGCGCACGGCGTTCGAGCGTATCTCCTATTTGCTGTGGCACCTGTTCGACCGCGCGCGCACCGTCGGGCTCGTCGTCGACAACAAGGTGCACCTGCCGATCCGCCAGCAGCAGATCGCCGACACGCTCGGCCTCTCCCTCGTGCACACCAACAAGACGCTGCAGAAGATCCGCGAGGACGGCGCCATCGACATCCAGGACCGCGCGCTTCACGTGCGCGACGAGGCGCGGCTTATCAGCCTCGGTCGTATCGATTCGAGCCTGGCCACGCAGCGGCCGCTGATCTGAGCGTCAGTAGAAGCCGCCGTCCGGATTGTTGGCGGCGTCGGGGAAGAAGCTGCGCGCCGGCGCTTGGCGGCGCGGCGCAGCATCGTCCGGCGTCATCGCGCCGGCATCGTCGGTCGGCGGCGCGGTCCGACGCTTGGCGACGCGGTGCTTGCGCTCGGGCTTCGGCGCCTGGTCGGCGTCGCCGGGCTTGCCGGCATCCGCCTTCGCGGCATCGGGCTTGTCGCCCGTCGACGGCTCGGCGGCCGCGGTCTCCGGCGTCTTCTGCAGCTCCTTGCCGCCTTTGCAGTCGGTCAGCCAGATGTCGTAGACCGGATGCTCGATGCCGTTGAGGCCGGGGCTCGAGGCGAACATCCAGCCCGAGAAGATGCGCTTGTACTGCTTCTTGGCGTCGATCTCGTCGACCTGCGCGAAGGTGGTGGTCTGCGGCGCCTCGGTCGCCGGGCGCGTGTAGCAGGCCTTCTCGGTAATCTGCAGCGAGCCGAACTGCACCGTCTCGTTGGTCGCCACCTCGAACGAGATGATGCGGCCGGTGATCTTGTCGAGGCCGGAGAAGACGGCGGTCGGATGCGAGATGCGGTCCGCGCGGGCGGGGGCCGCGAGCGCGATCAGCGAGCAGGCCGCGCAGGCGGTCCGAATCAGCGTCTTCGATGTCATGCCATGTCCGGTGGGCCGGTCCTGATGCCCTACCCGGCGGGAGACACCACAAGACTCCGGCTGCATTGCGGCTTGCGCGTCAGGCCACCCGAGCGGGCGGCCCAAGCGAACGCGGTCTCCTCCCGCCCGCTATTCCGCAGGCGTCGCGGCCGCGGCGTGGGCGTCGGCCGCGCGGCTGCGCGCCTCGACGAGGTCCCAGCGCGTGCCGAACGCCGAATCGCAGACGCCGGGGCTGCCGAATCCGTCGGAGAACGACACGTTGCCCTTGGCGTGATGCTCGCCGTGGGCGTGGCTGGTGATCTGGCCGGCGAGCAGCTTGGCGAGCCACGGCGCGCGCTCGGCAAGCCTCGTCTTCGGCAGCAGCACCGCGAAATCGTAGCCGGAATGCTCGTAGACGCCGCCGACGGCGCCGAGGCCGGCGATCATCGTGTGGAAGAGGATGTCGGAGCCGCCGCCGCCGATCAGCGCCAGGGGCAGCAGGTACGGCAGCACGATCTCGAGGAAGAAGTCGGGCCCGCTCATGTAGCAGGCCGAGATGCCCTTCGAGGCGCCGGTCGAGTGGTGGATCGAGTGCTTGAGCTTGCGGATCAAGCTCGGGCGATGCAGCAGGTGGCGGTGCGTCGCGTATTGCACAACGTCGTGGCCGATGCCCATCACCAGCAGGCTGCCGAGAAAGCGCCACAGCGGCAGATGCGGCGTGCCGGCGAAGCAGATGCCGATCGCCTGGGCGGCGACCATGCAGGGCAGCAGGATGAACACCTGGTTGGCGAGCACCCGCGGCAGCAGCTGGCGATAGCTCTTGCGGTCGATGTCGCGGACCTTGAAGCGGCGCAGCGTCTTCGTGCGGTCGCAATATTCGAACGCGTAGCCGACGCCGTGGAACACGACCATCTGGACGGCCCACACGAAGACGGACAGCGGCATCCACCACGGCATGGCGTTCAAAGAAATCGCACTCATGATCTCGTTCAACCCCCAATACCGGCTCGGGACCGCCCCGTCCCTGTGCCGGCCGAATTGTGCATTTTCTGGGTCGCAAGGTGGCGCGCCGCGGCGCGGCAGCGCGAAGCGGCCGGTGTGGCAACGATATCGCGGCGCCCCCGCGCGGCAACACACAGACTGTTAACGAAGCGAAACGTTGGAACGGCTCCAAGGTCGGCCCGGCCCCAAGCGTGACGCGAAAGCCGCGCGCGGCGGCTTCCACAGGCGGCAACCCGGGCCGCCAGAGTCTTGACGCAAAGCCCAGCCTTAAGTGGCCACCACCACCGATGGGAAGGTCGGGCATGGCCAGTTTCGCCGGCGCCTCCAAGACGATCGTCATTCGCACCAGCCGCGAGACCCTCGGGCTCGTCGTCGCCGCGACCGCGGTGACCTTCGCGCTCGCCACCGCCGTGCATTCCAAGCACGAGGCCGACATCTCGGCGCCGGCGCCGCTGCAGCAGGTCGAGCTCGCCGCGCCCGAGGCCTCGCCGCAAGAGGACTGGGCCGGCCATCTCGCCGACGTGACGCCCGCCGCCGCGCCCGCGCCGGCCGAGCCGATGACCTCGGCGAGCCTCACCGTGCCGAAGGCGCAGCTGGCGCTGCCGATGGTGCCGAAGACGCTGCCGAAACAGCGGCCCTGCGTCGAGCCGCAGTCCTGCGCCCTGAAGGCGCTTGCTGCGGCATCATCGTCCCAGGCGGCGGGGCATCGTCAGGCGATGGCGGCGGAGCGGGCGCAGGCGGCTCGCGAGCACCACAGCCTGATCGGGATGCTCAACCCGCTCAACCACCTGCCCGACATGGCGACGGTGAGCCGGCCGTTCACCTACGCCGGCGGCGCAGTCACGGGGTGGTTCAAGCGGCTTTGAAGCGGCGGGCGGCGCACCCGCCTCAGTCCGGTCTCAGCAGCACATGCCGCTTGCGCCCGAGCGACATCTTGATCGCGCCGTCGCGCAGGTCGGCCGGCCCGAGCTTGCCGCGCTCGTCCGTCACCGCCGCGTCGTTGACCTTCAGGCCGCCGCCCTTCACCTGGCGGCGCGCCTCGCCGGTCGAGGCGACGAGCCCGGCCTTCACGAAGGCGGTGAGCACGCCGAGCCCGGCCGATAGTTCGGCGCCCGAGATCGCCACGCTCGGCAAGTCCGCGGCGAGCGCGCCCTCCTCGAACGTCCGCCGCGCGGTCTCGGCGGCCGCCTCCGCCGCCGCACGGCCGTGCAGCAGCGCCGTCGCCTCGGTGGCGAGCACCTTCTTCGCCTCGTTGGCCTCCGCACCTTCGAGCGCCGCAAGCCGCGCGATCTCGTCCAGCGGCAGCTCGGTGAACAGCTTGAGGAACCGCGCGACGTCGCCGTCCTCGCAATTGCGCCAGTACTGCCAGTACTCGAAGACCGGCAGCATCTCGGACGACAGCCACACCGCGCCCTGCGCCGTCTTGCCCATCTTGGCGCCGGAGGCGGTCGTCAGCAGCGGCGAGGTCAGCGCATAGAGCTGCGGCGTGCCCATGCGGCGGCCGAGGTCCATGCCGGTGACGATGTTGCCCCATTGGTCGGAGCCGCCCATCTGCAGCGTCACGCCGAAGCGGCGGTTCAGCTCGACGAAATCGTAGGCCTGGCAGCACATGTAGTTGAACTCGAGGAACGACAGCTCCTGGTCGCGCTCGAGCCGCATCCGCACCGAATCCATGGTCAGCATGCGGTTGACCGAGAAATGCCGGCCGACGTCGCGTAGGAAGTCGATGTAGGCGAGCTTGGTCAGCCAGTCGGCGTTGTCGACCATCCGCGCGGCGCCCGTCCCGTCGCCGAAGTCGAGGAAGCTGGCGAAGACGCGCTGCAGCGCCTGCTTGTTCGATTCGATCGTCTCGAGCGTCAGCAGCTTGCGGCTCTCGTCCTTGCCCGAGGGGTCGCCGACGCGCGTGGTGCCGCCGCCGACGAGCACGATCGGTGTGCCGCCGGTCTTCTGCAGCCAGCGCAGGAGCATGATCGGCAGCAGCGAGCCGACGTGCAGCGACGGCGCCGTGCAGTCGAAGCCGATATAGGCGACGAGGTCGCCGCTCAGCGCCTTCGCGTCGAGGCCGGCGAGATCCGAGCACTGGTGGACGAAGCCGCGCTCGGTGAGGATCTGCAGGAAATCGGAGGATGGGGCGGACACGGCAAGCGCTCGACGGAACGGAGGCGGTGGAGTCGAGGAAATCTCCGGGCGGGTCAAGCAGGCCCGCCGATCGGCAATTCGGCGGTCGCGACCATTGACCTGCGAGGTCGGCTCACCACGTTTCTATCCGAACTGAAGAGTTCGGTTAGCCTCGGAGGTCATCATGGTGAACCTAGTGGCCCTGGTCTGGATCGTCCTGGCCGCCGCGCAACCGCCGGCGGCGCCTGTCAACGATCCACCGCATTCCACGCAAGCGCAGAACGCGCCGCCCGCCGCTGCGCGGCAGCTTACGCCAGCGCAGAAGGCGTGGTTTGCCCACGCGATCGATCACATCCTGACGGGTGATTGAGGCCGGTCGCGCTCAGCGCGACACGAGACGGCGCCGTTTCACGCCGGCGTCGAAGACGACGCGGCACGACTGGCTCAGCGACACCCGATTCGCGGCCATGCAGGTCAGCAGCTTGTGCTCGTCCGGATAGGCGTCCGAGCAAAGGCGAATCGCGTCCGTCGTGCAGGCGGCCTTCTCGTTGGCCGTGATGCGATACGGATCGGACTGCGCGAGCGCGCCCGACGAGAGGCCCACGACAGCCGAGAGAGTCGCGAACCGGATGACGACCGACGAAAGGGTGATGACGCTCTCCTGTTCGGGCTGAGCAGTTGGGAAAGCCACTTTAGCGCGAACAGTTCCCAATAAATGCAATTGGCTCCCTGAGCAGGACTCGAACCTGCGACAAGTCGATTAACAGTCGACTGCTCTACCAGCTGAGCTATCAGGGATCATCGCCGAGGCGAGGCCGGGCATATAGCAAGCTCGTCGACGCTTGCAAACCCATGCAACGCAGCCATTTCGCGGTTTTGCCGCACGGCTGACGCCCGAAAGGTTCGCCATTGCTCATTCGCGGCACCCTTTGCTATAGCCACCGCGTGCCGCTGGCACATGAGGCCTCGTGGCGGAGTGGTTACGCAGAGGACTGCAAATCCTTGCACCCCGGTTCGATTCCGGGCGAGGCCTCCAATC
>CAZZZM010000159.1:5713-7114 GCA_964658465.1 uncultured Nakamurella sp. | reverse complement strand
CGTTCGCCTATGAATTCGGCTGGGCGCTCGAGGGGCGGTCGCCGCCGCAGCCCGGGACGGGAGACGATCTGCACCTCGCCTTCTACGACGTCGTGCTCGTCTTCGATCATGTAGAGCGCCTGTGCTGGCTGATGTCGTCGGGCCTGCCGGCGGAGGGCACGGCGCGTCGCCGCCGGGCGGCCGTGCGGCTCGACGAAGTCGCGGACGCGCTCACGCGCCGCGCTCCCGATCCCGGCCGCGTGCCGGATATCGTCTGGAAGCATACGATCTCGCGCGATGCCTACGCCGCCGGGATCGCGCGCGTGCAGGACTACATTCGCGCCGGCGACATCTACCAGGCGAACATCGCGCAGCGCTTCGTCGCGGACCTGCCGCACGGCGCCGACCCGTGGGCGCTCTATCAGGCGCTGCGCACCGAGAATCCGGCTCCGTTCGCTGCCTATCTCGATTGCGGCGAACAAAAAATCCTGTCGTCGTCGCCGGAGCTTTTCCTGCGCACCGAAGGGCGGGCGGTCGAGACGCGACCGATCAAGGGCACCGCACGGCGGCACGCCGACGCGGCGCAGGACGCGGGCCGGCGGGCCGCGCTCATCGCGTCGCGCAAGGATCGCGCCGAGAACGTGATGATCGTCGACCTCCTGCGCAACGACCTCGCCAAGGTCTGTACGCCTGAGTCCGTCGACGTCCCCATGCTCTGCGAGATCGAAAGCTATGCCGGGCTGCATCATCTCGTCTCCGCCGTGACCGGCACGTTGCGCGACGATGCGGACGCGGTCGACCTCATCGCGGCCGCTTTCCCTGGCGGCTCGATCACCGGCGCACCGAAGTTGCGCGCGATGGAGATCATCGCCGAGATCGAAGGGTGCGCGCGCGGCGCCTATTGCGGTGCGATCGGCGCGATCGGCTTTTCCGGCGACATCGCGCTCAACATCGCGATCCGCACGCTGGTCATCGAGCGCGGCAAGATCGAGCTGCGGACCGGCGGCGGCATCACGATGCTCTCCGATGCCGCGCAGGAATACGAGGAGACGCTGACCAAGGCGGAGAAGATCTTTTCGGCCTTCGCGCGCGCGCCGGCCGAGGCCGAGGCGTGATCCTCGTCGTCGACAATTACGATTCCTTCGTCCACAACGTCGCTCGCTACGTCGCGATGCGCGGCAAGGACGTCGAGGTCGTCCGCAACGACGCGCTCTCGCTCGACGACATCCGACGCCTGGCGCCGGAGGCGATCGTCATCTCGCCCGGCCCCTGCACGCCGGCGGAGGCCGGCATCTCCAACGCGATCGTCGAGCACCTGTCGGGCCACGTGCCGATCCTCGGCGTCTGCCTCGGCCATCAGTGCATCGGCGCGACCTTCGGCGGCAGGATCGCGCGGGCACGCCAGCCGATGCACGGGCTCGC
>CAZZZM010000159.1:0-5613 GCA_964658465.1 uncultured Nakamurella sp. | reverse complement strand
GCCGACCGCGGCCTGCTGCTCGGCGACGGCGTCTTCGACACCGCGCTCGTGCTCGGCGGCAAGATGGTCTGGCGCGAGGCGCATGTCGCCCGCCTCCTCGACGCCGCGACGACGCTCGGCTTCGCCCTCGATCCCTCCCGCGTCGCCGAAGGAATCGATGCCGTCCTCGCCGGCGCACAGCACGGCTCGCTCCGCATCACGGCGACGCGCGGCACCGGCCCGCGCGGGCTGGCGCCGCCGGCCGAGCCGAAGCCGTCGCTGCTCGTGACGCTGGCGCCGCTGCGCCCGCAGGCGCTTTTCGCGCCGCTGAAGCTCCACCTCACCGACATCCGCCGCAACGACACCTCGCCGAGCTCGCGGATGAAGAGCCTCAACTATCTCGATGGCGTGCTGGCGAGCCGCGAGGCGCTCGCCGCCGGCTGCGACGACGCTTTGTTCCTCGACACGCACGGCAACGTCGCCTGCACGAGCGTCGGCAACGTCTTCGTGCTGATCGGCGAGACGCTGGCGACGCCGCCCGTCGACGACGGCGTCGTGCCGGGCATCGTGCGGCGCATGCTGCTCAACACGTGCGACGATCTCGGGCTCGAAGGCGTCGAGCGTAGCCTCGGCCTCGCCGACCTCGAGCGCGCCGACGAGGTCTTCGTCACCAACAGCCTGCGCCTCGTCGCCTCCGTGAGCGCCATCGGCCGCAAGCCGCGCGCCTCCGGCGCACAGGTCGAGGCGCTCGGCGCGCATGTGGCGCGGCTGGTGCGGGCGGAGACCGGCGTCGATCCGCGCCAGCTCGCCGCGCGCTGAGGTTCTACGCGCGCTTGCGGGCGCGCTTCGTGGCCTTTGCCTTACTCGCCGCCTCGCAAAACCGTAGGCGCGGCTCGTCGACGTCCGTTGAAGGCGGGTGCGCATCCGTGCGGTGCCGTGCGGACCGCGCCCCGCCGCGCGCCGAAACCGGCAAAAGCGTCCAGTTGGCAGAAAGCACGAGGCGATGTTCGTTGCGGCGACACGCGCGGCGGGCAAAGATCGCCGCGTCGCCCGGCCCGCCGCGATGGAGATGACGATGCGCCTGAGTCCCCGAATTCTCCTCGTCGCCGGACTCCTCGCCATGGGCTTGGCATCGGCTCCCGCCCTCGCGCTCGACTACCTCAACGTCGACGTCCAGCCCGATCGCGCCGTGCCCTCGGCCTGCTTCTCGTTCACGGCCGAGCTGCCGCGCGGCAAGGCGCAGTCGCTCGAGCCCTTCGTTGCGATCACGCCGGCGACCGACCATTCGCTCGAGGCGCGCGGCAAGGACCTTTGCGTCGGCGGCCTCAAGCACGGCAACCACTACGCCGTCCGCCTGAAGGCCGGCCTGCCCGGCGCCGACGGCACCGTGCTGGCGAAGGACGTGCCGGTTGCGGTCGACATCCCCGACCGCGAGGCGCAGGTGAGCTTCGACCAGGGCAAGACGCTGCTCCCATACACCAAGGGCGTCGGCCTGCCGCTGAAGAGCGTCAACGTCGCCAAGGCGCACGTGACGCTGTACCGCTTCTCCGACCGCACGATGGTCGACCATCTCGCCAACGACTGGTTCGGCCAGGGCGTGAGCGGCTACGGCCTCGAGACGATCGAGGACCGTGCCCAGAAGCTCTTCGACGGTTCGGTCGACATCGCGCAGGTGCGCAACCAGGAAATCTCGACGACGCTGCCGCTTGACCAGCTCGTGAAGACGCTCGAGCCCGGCGTCTACGTTGCCGTCGCCACCACGCCTTCCGATCGGCTCGATCGCGAGAAGGAGCGCGCCACCGTCTGGTTCAGCGTCTCCGACATCGGCCTCGTGACGGTGAAGACCGATTCCGGCCTGCTCGTCGCCGCGCATTCGCTGCAGAGCGCCAAGCCGATGGCCGGCGTCGAGCTGCGGCTCGTCTCGCGCGCCAACGAGGTGCTCGGCACCTACCGGACCGACAACGCGGGCCGCGTCATGATCCCCGGCGCGCTGCTGCGCGGCGAGCACGGCGATGCGCCGAAGATCCTCTCGGCGCTGGACGGCTCCGGTCAGTTCAGCTGGATCCAGCTCGACCAGCCGGCGCTCGATCTCTCCGACCTCGACATCAAGGGCCGCGCCCCGCCGACCACCAACGACGCCTTCCTGTGGACCGACCGCGGCGTCTACCGCCCCGGCGAGACGATCCACCTCGGCACCCTGCTGCGCGACCGCAACGGCATGCCGGTGCAAGGCGTGCCGCTGACGCTTCACATCGTGCGCCCCGACGGCGTCGAGGTCGAGGCGCGGCCGCTGCCGCTCGCCCAGGCCGGCGGCGGAACGATGGACATCAAGACCGCCGACAACGCGTTCTCCGGCACGTGGCGCCTGTGGGCGGGAACGGCCGACAAGACGCAGGTCGGCGAGACCTCGGTGTCGGTGCAGGACTTCGTGCCGCCGCGGCTCGATGCCAAGGTCAGCGCGCCGACCGGCCCCGTTGCGGCCGACGGGCCGATCACTGCCGACGTCTCGGCGGACTATTTCTACGGCAGCCCCGGCGCCGGCCTGACCGGCTCGCTCGAGGCGACGCTGCAGGCGGCCGAAACGCCGTTCAAGGATCTCGACGGCTTCTCGTTCGGCCTGACGCAGGAGCCGTTCCTGGCGAAGTCGCTGCCGGCGCAGGACTTCACCACCGACGACAAGGGCAAGGCGCAGGTCGAGCTGAAGCCGGAGCAGACGCCCGACACGACCGGGCCGCTCGAGGTCGCGCTGCGCGCTACCGTCAACGACGTCGACGGCCGCGCCGTCGTCGCCGAGACGACCAAGCTGCTGCACACCGCCGACCGCTTCATCGGCCTGAAGCAGACGAGCGAGAACCTCGCCGACGGCTCGACCGCCACGTTCGAGATCGCCCTCGTCGACGGCGACGGCAAGGCGCTGCCGCCCGAGACGCTCAAATGGGATCTCGTGCGCGAGGACTACGACTACAACTACTTCTACCGCGACGGCCGCTGGCAGTCGCACGAGACGATCACCGATTCCCGCGTCAACGGCGGCGACCTGACGCTCGACGCGCGCGGCCGCGGCACGGTCTCCGCCAAGGTGACCAACGGCCGCTGGCGGCTGGAGGCCTACGACGCCGCCGGCAAGACCGCGACGAGCGTGCGCTTCGACGCCGGTTGGTGGGCCTCCTCCGAAGCCGAGTCGCGCAAGCCCGAAGTGATGAATGTGACGGTCGACGAGGCCCCGCCGGCCGGCAAGGTCCGCGCGATGGTCGAGCCGTCATTCGCCGGCCGGGTGCTCGTCATGCTCGACGGCAACGGCCTGCACGGCGTGCAGGAGCTCGACATGAAGAAAGGCGGCGGCGCGGTCGAGTTCGACGCCGCCGACGTGCCGGCCTCCGGCGCTTACGTCGTCGCGGTCGCGATCTCGCCGGCTGGTGCCGTCGTCCCGCGGCTGCCGGTGCGCGCCGTCGGCATCGCCTGGGTGGCGGGCGCCGCCGCCAGCCGCAAGCTCGACGTCGCGATATCGGCGCCGGAGAAGGTTCGCCCACAAACTACGCTCGACGTTGACGTCGCGGTGAAGGGTGCCGCACCCGGCGACGAGGCCTTCGTCACGCTCGCCGCTGTCGACGAGGCGGTGCTGCGGATGACCGACTTCGCGACGCCCGACGCCGCCGACCATTTCAACGGCCGCCGCGCGCTCGATGTCGAGCTGCGCGACGTCTACAACCAGCTCATCGATCCCGCCGGCCAGCCGGGCCGCCTCACGCAAGGCGGCGACGGCAACGCCAACCTGAAGATGGGCGGGCTCGACGTGAAGACCTTCAAGACGGTCGCCCTGTTCAAGGGCCCGGTGAAGCTCGACGCCGCCGGCCACGCGAAGATCTCGCTCGCCGTCCCCGACTTCTCGGGCCGGCTGCGGCTGATGGCGCAGGCCTGGACCGGCACGCGCTTCGGCGCCGCCGACAAGCCCGTCACCGTGCGCCCGGCCCTGCTCGCCGAACTGACGCTGCCGCGCTTCCTCGCCCCCGGCGACAAGATCCGCGCCCGCATCCTCGTCACCGACCTCGAGGCGCCGGAGCAGACGTGGCACGTCGCGATGAAGGCGACCGGCGCCATCGCGCTCGATCGCGACGACGCGCTTTTCGAGGACGTGAAGCGCGACCGCCGCCGCTTCGTCGACCGCACCATCGTCGCCGGGGCGACGCCCGGCGTCGGCCGCATCCACATGGCCGTCACCGGCGCCGACGGCACCAGCGTCGCCCGCGACTTCGAGATCGCGGTGCGCTCGCCGAACGCCTTCACGACCGAGCGCCGGATCGTGACGCTGGCGCCGGGCCAGAAGCTGGCGATCGACGACACGCTCGGCGCCGACCTCGTGCCCGGCACCGCCAAGCTCGACATCACAGCCTCGACCGGCCCGGCCATCGATGTGCCCGGCCTGCTCGCCGATCTCCGCCAATACCCCTACGGCTGCGCCGAGCAGACGATCAGCCGCGCCTTCCCCGAGCTCTTCGCCAAGCGGCTCGGCGCAAGGCTCCCGGCCCAAGTCGCCGAGGCGGTAACCGGCCAAGGCGCGATCCAGCGACTTTACTCACTGCAGGCGTCGGACGGCTCGTTCGGCTACTGGACGTCGTTCGACACCGGCAACTTCTGGCTTACCGCCTACGCCGTCGACTTCATGCAGCACGCGCGCGCCGCCGGCGTGAACGTGCCGCAGGACATGGAGGCGCGCGCGACCACCTGGCTCGCCGGGCAGTTCGCCACCGTCGGCTTCGAGCCGCGCGACACGGCGGGGGCCGCCTATGCGGCGATCGTGCTGTCGCGCGCCGACAAGCTCGATCTCTCGCAGCTCCGCTACGTGGCGACGCGCGTCCGCGGCAAGCTGCCGAGCGATCTCGCGCGGCTGCAGATGGCGGCGGCGCTGTCGCACGTCGGCGAGCGCGACATGGCGACCGACTTCCTGCAGTCGGCCGTCGTGGTCCGCAACCCGGCGGTCTATCTCAACGACTACGGCAGCCAGATCCGCGACCAGGCGATGAGCCTGTCGCTGGCCGCCGAGGAGAAGCTCGAGCCGCAGACCAGGCTGATCGCCCGCGCCGACGACCTCGCGCGCGTCTCGGCAAAGACCGCGTGGCTTTCGACGCAGGAGGAAGCGTGGCTGCTGCGCGCCGCCTTCGATCTCACCGCGCCGACTCCGCTCGCGGTGACGATGAACGGTCGCCCCACGCCCGCCGGCTCGCGCACCGTGCACAGCGTGATGACGCTCGCCCGCGGTCTGAAGACCGAGCTCTCCAACGACGGCGCGTCGCCGATCTCGGTGGCGCTCGCGGCGACCGGCATCCCCGCCGGCGCGCAGCCGGCGGAGAGCGCCGGCTTCTCGGTTACGCGCAGCTACTATGCCCTCGACGGTAAGCCGGCCAATCTCGCCGACGTGCACCAGAACGACGAGCTGGTGGTGACGGTCGAGGGCGCGATGGACCAGAAGTTCCAGCGCAAGATCCTCGCCGTCGACATGCTGCCGGCCGGCCTCGAGCCGGAGACGGTTGGGCTCTCGACCGATCGCGACGACGGCCAATTCGCCTGGCTGAAGGGGCTCACCGAGCCGACCTTCTTCGCGCTGCGCGATGACCGCTACCTCGCCGGCATGGACCT
>CAZZZM010000158.1:0-7128 GCA_964658465.1 uncultured Nakamurella sp. | reverse complement strand
TCGGCAGCTCGATGCCGATGGCGTTGCGGCCGGGCACTACCGCCACGCGCGCCGACAGCGCCGACATCGAGCGGGCGATATCGTCGGCGAGGCCGATGACCCGCGACGATTTCACGCCCGGCGCCGGCTCCAGCTCGTAGAGCGTGACGACGGGGCCGGCGCGGACGTGGATGATCTCGCCGCGGATGCCGAAATCCTCGAGCGTCGTCTCGAGCAGTCGCGCGTTCTGCTCGAGCATCTCGGCGGTAAGCGCATGGCCCTCCGGCTTGCGCGGCTCCGCGAGCAGGTCGACCGAGGGATATTCCCATTCGATCGACACGAGGCGCGGCGCGGCCTTGGGCGCCGGCGCGGCGGCCAGCGTGACCCTGGATGCCGCGGCGGCGACGGCCGCGACCGACGTCTCGGGAGCCGGCGCCGCCTTCGGCTTGGCGCGCACGGCGACGGCAAAGGGCTGTTTCGGCACGGCGGCCTCGGCGACCGGGGCCAGCGTCGCCGCGATCGCCCGCGCAAGGTCGTTGGCGGGCTGCGGCACGTCGGCCGCAAACCCGCTCGTCATGCGCAGACGCCACGGCGAGCCGCGACGCATCTCGAATGCAGCCTGTTCTTCGATACTCAAGTCCGCAACCTCATCCATGAAGTCGAATTCGGGACCGTCGAACTCGTCGTCGAAGGCGAGGTCGAGGGCACTTTCTGACGGCGCGATCGGCAAGGGATCGGCGGCCGCGACGCCGTCCGCCTCGGGCGAGGCGAGCGGGCCGATCGGCAGGTCGATCTCATGCGCGCGGCGCAGCAGATGGTCGGGGGTGCGGACGTAGCGCACACCGGGCAGCGCAAGGAACGGCTTCTGCCAGCTCGGGAGCGCATCGTCAGGCATCCATGGCGCGGCTTCGCGCACGGTCACGGCGGGCGTCTGGATCGGCGGCGGTGCCGGCGGCGGCGCGGGGGCGGCGGCGGCATCCGGCTGCGACGGCGCCGCCGCGCGCGGCACGACGGCCGGCTCCACGATGGGCTGGCCCGTCACCGCATCGCGCCGCACGGCGTCGACGCGCAGCGGGTTGGCGGCCTTCTTGGCGGCGCGCTCGATCTCGACGCCGAGCGGCGTCGGGCCGAACGCCGACAGGCGGGTGCCGTGCGGCCAACCCGGCTCGGCGCGCGGGCCGACCTCGTCCTGGGTCCGGAGATTCTCGATCAGCGCGACGATCAGGCGGCTCAGCGCCCGGGCACTGGTGAGCCCCGCCCCGCGCAGCCGCCCCTCGCGGGGACGGTCTGGGATGGCGCGGCTCGGAGAGGGACGCATGCAGCACGCTCGACGCAAACGGGACATCGCGAACGGTAAAGTTCGAGCGTTAAGATATCGCTGCGATTGACCATGAATCGCCGGCGCCACGCCGCACCGGAATGCTGCTAGAACACGCGCCGTGCGCCGCCTCCCGCCCCTGCTTCTCCTCGCCGTTCTGCACGCCGGCACGGCCGCCGCGGCCACCCCGACGTGTCCGGCCTGGGAGCGGACGCTGAACGTGTCGGACGGCCCGTTGCATGTCGGGCTCGAGACCTATCCGCAGACGTTCGCCCTGCGCGATCGCGAGGTCGTCCTCACCTTCGACGACGGCCCGAGCCCCGCGACCACGCCGCGCGTGCTCGACGCGCTGAAGCGGGAATGCGTGCATGCGACCTTCTTCCTCGTCGGCCGGCGCAGCGAAGCCGCGCCCGAACTGGCGCGACGCGAGCGCGCGGACGGCCACACGATCGGCCACCACTCGATGACCCATCCCGCCTTCACGCTGCGCGGCTTCGACGAGGCTTCGGCCGAGCGCGACATCGATGCCGGCGTCGCGGCGGACGAGGCGGCGCTCTACGGCAAGGACGCCGGCACGCCGGCGCATCCGCACACGCCCTTCTTCCGCTTCCCCGGCTTCGCCGACACGCCGGCGCTGCTCGGCGCGCTCGACGCGCGCAGATACGTCGTCTTCGGCACCGACCTGTGGGCCGAGGACTGGCTGCCGATGACGCCCGACTTCGAGCGTGCGCACGTGCTGCGGCTGCTCGATGCGACGCCGCACCACAACGGCATCCTCCTGTTGCACGACACGGTGCCGTCGACGGCGGCGATGCTCCCCGGCCTGCTCGCCGAGCTGCGGCACCGCGGCTACACGGTCATCCATCTCGTCCATGACGCCGCCGCCCCGGCGCCGGCGCTGACCCTCGCCGGACGCGAATGGCACTCGGAGACGGAGACGATCATCGCGCGGTTGCGACCGCCGATCCGGCCCGGCGCGCACCACGAGGCGGGCGATCTAGCCGGCGCGGGCCCGATCGAGCCAGCGGTAGACATCGGTCATACGCGCCGCGCTCATCGCGTCCGGGTCGCCGGCCGCGCCCTGCGGAGGTCGATGCACGCCTACGCCTGGCACGCCCGGCACTGGCGACGACGCCGCAGCGCCTGAGCCAGGCCGCGGCGCTACATCCCGGCGGGGTGGTGCGACAGGGCGGCGGCGAGCCGGATGCGCAGCTGGTCGGACAGCGCCTTGGCGTCCTGGATTTCGGCGTCGCGCGCGGCGCGGACGTTGCCGTAGCGGTCGGAATTGCGGTCGTAGCTCTTGAAGACGAAGGCGTGCCCGCTGGTGACCGGCAGGCCGGTGCCGACCTGCACGAGCCGGTAATCGGCGTTGACGATGACGGACGAGGAGGTCGCGATGCCCGACACCGTGTCGATCAGCGGGGTCTGCGAGGTCTCGGTCAGCGTGACGTAGAGCCGATACTTCGGCGTCACGTGCGAACCGGTCCCGTTGAGATCGAAGATGAGATCGTCGCCGAGGTAATGGCCGATGCGATCGGGGATCGGCTCGATGGCGATCGCCTGCAGGTCGCTCTGCAGGTTCTGGCCGCCCTCCGAGAATTGGCCGTACATCGGCGTGAAGCAGCCGCCGAGCGCCAGCGTGGCGACGAGCGGCAAGCTGAGCCGCGCGGCGCGCGCGAGTTGGCGTCCAAAGCCCGTCGCCTTGCCTGGCACGGTCGCGTCCATCCGGTCCCTGATCTCGCAACGCAGAGCGCAAGCTCTAGCATGTCTTCCTTAACGAGGCGCGGATTGCGGCCGCCTAAGGGCCGGACCGTCACGAAATCCGGACGCGATGGCATTCGCGCAACGCGGTGCGGCCGGCCTCACGGCGCGAGATGCGGCGCCATCGCCTGGTGGATCTTGTTCTGGAACTGGTTGTCCTGGCCGAGCGCGAGATCGGCCGCGTCGGCGGCGACCGCGTCGCACAGCGCCTCGAGCCAGCCCTGCTCGTCCTTGCCGAAATTGCCGAGCACCCAGCCGAGCACCCGCTCCTTCGTGCCGGGATGACCGATGCCGAGGCGCACGCGGCGGTAGTCGTTGCCCATCAGCTGGGTGATCGAGCGCAGGCCGTTGTGGCCGGCGTTGCCGCCGCCGGTCTTCACCCGCACCTGGCCGGGCAGCAGGTCGAGCTCGTCGTGGAAGACGACGATGTCGGCGAGCGCGAGCTTGTAGAAGGTCGCCGCCGCCTGCACCGAGCAACCGGAATCGTTCATGTAGGTCTGCGGCTCGAGCAGCACGACCTTCTCGCCGCCGATCGTCGCCTCGCTGACCAGACCCTGGAAGCGGGCGCGCGGCGGCGTCGCGCGGTGGCGGCGCGCGATCGCCTCCACGGCCATGAAGCCGATGTTGTGGCGCTGACCGGCGTGCTCGCGCCCGGGATTGCCGAGACCGACGAAGAGACGCATGGAAAGCCCCTTGGAGCCCCTTCTGACAGGCTCGCCGCGTCCCCGTCTCCCGCTAGCGGGAGGAGCGGCGCCAGCCCTCATCCGACCCCGATTCGCGAGGCCACCTTCCCCCGCGGGCGGGAGAAGGGTTCGCAGTTTGGAGGAAGACGACCTCAGTCGTCCTTCTTGTCGGCCTTCTCGTCCTTGTCGCCATCCTCGGCGGCGTCCGCCTCGGCGTCACCCTCCGACGGCACGGCGTCGGCAGCGACCTCGGGCTCTTCGTCGACGACTTCCTCGACCGGCGGCGCGATGGTCAGCACGGTGAAATCGTCACCGGGCGACGACAGCTTGCTGCCGCGCGGCAGCTTGAGCTCGCTCATGTGACGGACGTCGCCGATCTCCATCCCGGCGATGTCGATCTCGATCGCGTCGGGAATGGCGTCGGCGGCGACCTTCAGCTCGATGACGTGACGGACGATGTTGACCACGCCGCCCTTCTTGAGGCCGGGCGCCTCGTCCTCGTTGATCGCGTGGACGGGGATCTCGACGTCGATCTTCGAGCCCTTCTTGATCCGCAGGAAGTCGACGTGCAGCGGACGGTCCTTGACCGGATCGAGCTGGTAGTCGCGCGGGATCACGAGCTCCTTGGTGCCGTCGACGTCGAGGTCGAACGTCGTCGTCAGGAATCCGCCGTGGTAGATGAGCACGTTCACATCGTGCCACAGGAGCGAGATCGGAACCGGCGGCTCGCCGCCCCCGTAAATCACGCCTGGTATGCGACCCTCACGGCGAACGCTGCGGGCGGCCCCCTTGCCTGTCCCGCTGCGCACCGAGGCCGCCAAAGACTTCGTCTCGGCCATCTGGTGTCCTTTTGATGTGTGCTAAGGCCGCGCCCACGCCTCCAGGGGTGTCGGAAACAAGCACGGCGGCGGTTCCCTTAGCCGCAGCGGGCGCCCGGGGCAAGCCGTAACGTCGAGCCCGTCGCGCCGGTAACGCTACGTAAAGCAACTTTTCCCGCGGCCCCGGCGGCCCGCGGCGTTCTTAAGCCTCTCTTCATCGCCTCGACCGGAAATGGCGACGACGGCGGGTCGATGCGCGCGGATCGTGCCGATCGCACCAACCGATCGTCAACCATAGACGCCGAAACCGGCCGATCTGACCTTTCGTCATGTCGACGCGGGTCCGGCCACGCCAAGACGGCCTTTACCAAGCCGCTTCCACGCTCCGTGCGACATCGGAGAGTGAGAATGCGTGGGCTGCTGCGGCGCGCCTCGGCGCTCGGGACGAGGTTTCGGGCCAATCGTGAAGGACAGGTCGCCCTGACGTTCGCCTTGTCCTTCATCCCCGCCCTGCTGATGGTCGGCGCCGCGCTCGACTACGGCCGCGCCGTGGCCAAGCGGGCCTCGCTGCAGCAGGCCACCGACGCGACCGTGCTGGCGATCGCCCACAACGAGCTGTCGGCGACGAGCACCGTCGCCTCGCTGACCGGCCCGGTCCAGACCTACCTCGGCGGCCTGCTCCCCGGCGCCACCATCAAGACCGGCGGCCTGACGCTGGCGAGCGGCAACAGCAGGCTCTGCCTGGCGACGACGTTCACCGTGCCGACGACGATCACCGCGATCACCAACGTCGCCTCGATGCCCGTCGGCGCCTATTCCTGCGCGCAGCCGCCGAGCAGCACCACGATCGAAGTGGCGATGGCGCTCGACAACTCCGGCTCGATGAGCGAGTCGGCCGGCGGCTCGACCAAGATGGCGGCCCTGATGCAGGGGGCCCAGCAGCTCGTCGACACGCTGAACCCCGCCGGCACGACGAGCCCGAAGGCGGCCATCTCGATCGTGCCCTTCACCGCCGTCGTCAACGTCGGCACCAGCAAGACCGCGGCCTTCCTCGACACGCAGGGCAAGTCCTCGATCCACTGGCAGAACTTCCACCGGCCGCCGCCGATCCCGCTGCTGGCGCCGTTCTACCCGACCTCGAAGTTCGATCTCTTCGCGGCGCTGCAGAACGCCAGCTGGGCCGGCTGCGTCGAGGAGCGGCCGGCGCCCTACACGACGACCGACACGCCGGCGAACTCCGCGACGCCGGACACGATGTTCGTGCCGTTCCTGTCGCCCGACGACCCCGGCGACACCAACCCGAACGACTGCTTCTTCGTGAACCCGGCGACGCAGCTCGTGATCACCAGCTGCTCCTTCGGCACGCTCGGGCCGGGGCTGCTGAACACGCACGCGTTCTACAATTCGTATCTCTACGACACCGGCGCCGTGAACGTCTCGCTGCCGTGCCTGCTCAATCCCCAGTCCGTCACCAACGACACGATCCAGCTGCCGCTGCTGGCCTCGGACAACCAGCCGAACTATCTGCCCGCCGCCGGCGCGACGATGGTCTGCAAGTACAACGGCGGCAAGGTCGTCTCGACCACCTCCGGCCCCGGCGTGACGACCGGGCCGAACTTCCTGTGCAGCGGGCCGCCGCTGACCCCGCTCACCACCGACCGCTCGGTGCTCACCTCGGCGATCAGTGCGATGCAGGCCGGCGGCAGCACGGATCTGGCGGCCGGCGCGATGTGGGCCTGGCGCACGCTTTCGCCCACCGCGGCGATGTTTCCGGTCGCCTCGCCCGGCACGATCGGCCAGCAGAACCCGAAATCCTACGCGAGCTCCACCGGCGCCTCCGCGACGAACCAGAAGTACCTCATCTTGATGACCGACGGGTTCAATTCCTGGACCCAGAACCCCTACAGCCCCTGGGGCTCGACCTACGAAGCCTTCGGCTATTACGTGAACAACCGCATCGCCTCCTACGGCGACTGCAACAACGCGGGATACTTCGTCGCCACCACGGCGGCGAGCTACCGCTGCCAGCTCGACAACGTGACCCGCGAGGCCTGCAGGAACGCCAAGGCGGCCGGGATCACGATCTACACGGTCGGCTTCACCATCGCGAGCGACCCGATCGACGCGCAGGGCATCTCGCTGCTGCAGAGCTGCGCCTCGAGCGCGTCGAATTATTTCCAGGCGAGCGACGCGGCCGGGCTCGTGTCCGCCTTCCAGCAGATCACCGCCAACATCCAGGGCTTGAGGCTCACCCAATGACGACACGCAGAACCGCGAGCTCGACCCTGGCGATCGGCGCGGCGGCGCTGTTCCTGTCGCTGGCGGCGCTGGTCAGCTTCGTCAGCGACGACTCCGTCGCGCTCGGCCATGCCTGGAGCCTGCGCGGCACGCTCGTGCCGAGCGCCAGGGCCGACGAGCGCTGATCGACGGCGACCGCGCCGATTGCAACCGCCGCCAAATCCGGTGTAATGCCGGCCCGCCCGCGGCGCCGACCGCACCGCTCGGCCGGGCCGGTAGCTCAATGGTTAGAGCCGGCCGCTCATAACGGTCTGGTTGCAGGTTCGAGTCC
>CAZZZM010000157.1:0-7146 GCA_964658465.1 uncultured Nakamurella sp. | reverse complement strand
TGGAGCGGGTGAAGGGAATCGAACCCTCGTATGCAGCTTGGGAAGCTGCCGTTCTGCCATTGAACTACACCCGCATGCCGGCGAGACTACGGGGTGCGGGCGGCGCGATCAAGCGGGGTCTACCGCGACAGCGCGGGCGCCGGCGGGGACAATCGTGTCGCAGGGGCTCGAGACCAATGGAATTGGGCGCAAAAGACGGCCACAAACGAGCTTGGCTTGGAGATGACGTCGATGCGGTGGGCTTTTGTGGTGTGTGCCGTCCTCTCGGGGCTCGGTCCGGCGGTCGCGCAGCCGGCGCCACCCGCCCCGGCCGGCGCCGCGGCGCCGCAGCAGCAGCAACAGCAGCAGCAGCCGCCAGCTACCCCCTCGCAGCCCGCGCCGCAGCCGGAGCCCGCGCAGGCGACGCTCGACCTCGTCAACAATGCCAAGCTCGGCGATTCGGCGCCGAAGGGCGGCGTCAGCCCGGCGATCCTGCGGGCGGAGGTGATGCTCGATCGCGTGCACGTCTCGCCCGGCGTCATCGACGGTGAGGAGGGCAAGAACTTCGAGGACGCGCTCGCCACCTTCGCCAAGGAGCGACACCTGAAGGGGCACGGCCTCGACGCCGAGCTGTGGGATGCGCTGCTGAAGGAGAGCCCGGGCCCGGTGCTCGTCGTCCACACGCTGAGCGACAAGGACGTCGAGGGGCCGTTCACGCCCGACATCCCGAAGGACTACGCCAAGCAGGCGGAGATGAAGAGCCTCGCCTTCCGCAGCCCTGCGCAGAAGCTCGGCGCGATGTTCCACATGAGCGAGCGGCTGCTGGCGGCGCTCAACCCCGGCGTCGATCTCGGCAAGGCCGGCGGCAAGATCATCGTCGCCGACGTCGCGGCGCCGCCGGTCCACGGCACGCTCAAGTCGGTCGTCGTCGACAAGAAGAAGGGCCAGGTGCTGGCCTACGATCGACACGGCCACATCCTGGCGGCCTTCCCGGCGACGATCGGCAGTCGCGAGCTGCCGTCGCCGTCCGGCACCTACAAGGTCAAGGGCGTCGCCTGGAACCCGATCTACTATTACAACCCGAGGAACTTCGTGCAGGGCGACAACCACGAAAAGCTCAAGCTGCCGCCCGGGCCCAACAACCCGGTCGGCTCGGTTTTCATCGCGCTCACCAAGCCGACCTACGGCCTGCACGGCACGCCCGACCCCGACAAGATCGACAAGACCGCCTCGCACGGCTGCGTGCGGATGACGAACTGGGACGCGACCGAACTCGCGCACATGGTCAAGCGCGGCATCGTCGTGCACTTCAAAGGGTGAACGCGCGGATCGGCAGGCACGCGCGAAACGCGCGGCGTTCGCGCCGCGCCCGGATACCGCGCAGACAGCTGCCGGTATTAACATCCCGTTAACGGTCGCGCCGCGATCCTGGTTGACGTTACGACCGGTGATTCGCGGCCATGATGAAATCGAAGCACGTCGACGACGCCGACTTCACGTGGCCGGAGCCGCTCGTCATTGACATCGTCTGCGAGCGCTATCCCGATCTCGGCGCCTGGTCGGAGCGGCTGACGCTGGCCCGGCTGCAGGCGCTGTCTCTGTTCGAGAGCTACGCGGGGCGCGATCGCCAGGCCGCCGCGGCGCGGCTCGACGTCGTCGCCTTCTGCGCGGCGCGCAACATCGGGCCGGAGCGCATCGCTCGGGTCGATGTCGCCGTGATCAAGGAGCTGGCGCACCTCGCGGCGACGCGGTTCCGGTCCTCGCCGCGCACCGTGGCGTCGATCCTGCAGAAGCTCGACGACGCGCTTGAGCGGCTCTGCCCGGCGCCGCCCCGCCGGCAGCCCGCCGCGCCGGCGTTCCGCGCCGCCGCCATCCGGCCCGCCGCCGCCGCGGGGTAGGCGCGCCGCATTGTCGCGTTTGCGGTCTCCCTCGGCGATCGGCTAAGGGGACAGGCAAAGCGAAAGGCGCGGTTCAGTGACCATCAGCGTTCCCAATTCCTTCCGGCTCGGGCCGGACGAGCGTGGCCGGTTCGGCCTCTTCGGCGGCCGCTTCGTCGCCGAGACTCTGATGCCGTTGATCCTCGAGCTCGAGCGCCAATACGAGGCGACGAAGACCGATCCGTCGTTCAAGGCCGAGTTCGATGCGCTGCTGACCCATTACGTCGGCCGCCCCAGCGCGCTCTATCACGCCGAGCGGCTCACCGCGCATCTGCGCGAAAAGGCGGCGGCCGCCGGCAAGAGCGGCGGCGCCAAAATCTACTTCAAGCGCGAGGATCTGAACCACACCGGCGCGCACAAGATCAACAACGTGCTCGGCCAGATCCTGCTGGCGCGACGGATGGGCAAGACGCGCATCATCGCCGAGACCGGCGCCGGCCAGCACGGCGTCGCCACGGCGACCGCCTGCGCGCGCTTCGGGCTGAAGTGCATCGTCTACATGGGCGCCGTCGATGTCGAGCGGCAGAAGCCGAACGTCTTCCGCATGAACATGCTCGGCGCCGAGGTCGTGCCCGTGCAGTCGGGCGCGCGCACGCTCAAGGACGCGATGAACGAGGCGCTGCGCGACTGGGTCGCCAACGTCCACGACACGTTCTACTGCATCGGCACCGCCGCGGGCCCGCACCCCTACCCCGCCATGGTGCGCGACTTCCAATGCATCATCGGCGAGGAAACGAAGCGCCAGATGCACGCCGCCGAGGGCCGCCTGCCCGATTCCATCTTCGCCTGCATCGGCGGCGGCTCCAACGCGATCGGCCTGTTCCATCCCTTCCTCGACGATCCGTCCGTCGAGATCTTCGGCGTCGAAGCGGCGGGCTACGGGCTCGACAAGGCGCATGCCGCATCGCTGGCCGGCGGCCGCCCCGGCGTGCTGCACGGCAACCGGACCTATCTGCTGATGGACGCGAACGGGCAGATCGAGGAGGGGCATTCGATCTCGGCCGGGCTCGACTACCCGGGCATCGGCCCGGAGCACGCCTGGCTGAAGGAGAGCGGGCGCGTCACCTATCTCTCGGCGACCGACCAGGAGGCGCTCGACGCCTTCCATCTCGTCTCCAAGCTCGAGGGCATCATCCCGGCGCTGGAGCCGGCGCATGCGCTGGCCCGCGTCTTCGACGTCGCGCAGGACCGCCCGCAGGACCACCTGATGGTCGTCAACATTTCGGGCCGCGGCGACAAGGACCTGGCGCAGGTCGCGGCGCATGCCGGCGAAGGCTCGATCGGCGGGATGACGTAAGGCGGAGCACGCCTTCCGCACGAGGGCGACGAGGCGCCCGTGCCAGATGTCTACAGAAACATCCCGCAGCGGCGCGCCACGCGCGCCTGCCACCAGCACACGGCCGGCGCGACGACGAGCTCCATGACGAGCCCGCACATCATCGGCACGCCCGGCATCCCGACGATGGCGATGGCGATCAGCCGCATCAGGCCGCCGAGCACGACGAGGCCGGTGAGCAGGCGGATGCGCTCGCCGCGCCGCTCGATCTGCGGGATCGCCTCCCAATAGGCGAGGCCGACGCCGAGCAGCATCCCCGACAGCGCCCGCACCTGGCTGTCGAGCGCGATGGCGCCCGCGCCCTCCCCCGTCATGGAAACGCCGAGCAACGTTCCCGCGAGCCCGGCGAGGACGGGCACGAAGCCCGCCATCGCCACGGCTACCTGCAGGACGTGGCGCTCGACGCGAGGGGACAGGGCGGGAGCGTGCTGGCGCGAGGCGGCGAGCGGCATGCGCGATCAATTATCGATCGAGTAGCGGATGCCCGCCCGCACCTGCTGCTCCCGCACGTTGGTCCCGAGCACCGACCCGAGGTCGAGGAAGCGGTAGCCGATGTCGACCTTCGTGTGATCGAAGATCGGGAAGGCGACGCCTGCCATCAGGGCATAGGCGAAGTTGTAATAGGTGTGGCTCGACGAGCGATCGTAGTTGATGGAGTACGTCTGACCGCTGGCCGGGTTGGTGACCGTGACATTGTAGGACGTTCCGTCGGCCTGATTGTAGGTCGACGACGTCTGGTAGTGCCCGAAGCTGAGGCCGACGCCCGCGCCGATGTAAGGTGTGACGCCATACCAGGTTCCGATATCGTAATACCCGTTCACGAGCGCGTCGTAGCTGTTCAGATTGGCTTGGTACGTGCCGGTGCACGTGCCGTAGGTCGGATTGGAGATGCCAGCTACGACCGGGCCGAAGCCGTTCTGGCAGGGGAAGCCCTTTCCGTAGGCGTTCGAATGGACCGGCATTTGATAGTCGACCACCACGTCGGCGCGCAGGTGGGACGTGAAAGCGTAACCGCCGCCGATGCCGCCGACGTAACCGAGCTCGTGGCTCTGCTTGAGCGTGACGCCCGGCGCATTGCTGCTGAACGTCGACGCCGAATTCACGTTCAGGACGCCGGTGTAGAACGGGTTGGCCTGATACAGCTGCACGCCGCCGAAGTCGCCGCGCACGTACCAGCCCGACCCGAACACGACGTTCGCCACCGGCATCGACGAGATGTCCTGCACCGGATCCTCGAGCGCGGGATCGAGATCGGCCGCCTTGACCGGACCGGTGCCGAGCATCGCGAGCGCGACGGCGGCTCCGAACGAGAATTTGCGCAGCATCATAGTTTGGTCCCAACCGGGCGAATCGGGCCCACGCCCGTCGTCTGGTAAGAAAATCTCAACTATAAAACTTAAAGCGAGCTTAACCACGCGGGTGTCGATGCGAGCCAACTTCGAAAACGAAAAGAGCGGGCCGCAGGGCCCGCTCTTCAAGATGTTTGTGTCGAACGATCGTGTGGATCGATCAGTACTTGGTGACGAGGACCGGCGCGGGGCCGATCGGCGCAAAGTCGGGCAGGATGTAGCGCAGGCCGAGCCGGATGTCGTTGTAGGCCAGCTTGTGGTGCTGGACCTCGTACGGGCACGGCGTCTCGTTCTGGCAGGCGATGGCGCCCGACGAGAAGCTGCCGGCGTTGAGGTAGCGGTAGCCGAGTTCGAAGACGAGGTTGCGGGTGACCTGGAAGTCGAGGCCGGCCATCGCCGCATAGGCGAAGTTGGTCTTGCTCTTCGAGTAGGAGTAGCCGATGCCGCCGCCTTCGCCGTTGTCGATGACCGAGCCGGCGTTGATGTTGGCGAGGCCGACGCCGCCGCCGATGAACGGCGTGATGCCGTACCAGGTGCCGAGATCGACGTAGCCGTTGACGAGCCCGTCTACGACGCGGACGTTGCCGCGATAGACGTCGGCGTTCTGCTGGCCCGTCTTCGGCACGAAGAAGAAGCCCTGGTTGTAGGTCTCGATCGCGCTGTACTGCGCGGCCGCCCGGTACTCGCCGGTGACGTCGACGCGGAAGTATTGGTTGAAGCGATAGCCGACGCCGCCGTCGATGAAGGCCGAATCGTCGAGCGAGCTCTGCTGGATGCGCGCGTCCGGCGGCACGTTGCCCGGGCTGAAGGTGGATGCCTGCGTCGTGAGGTCGGCGATGCCGACGCCGACGTCGCCGCGCAGGTACCAGTTACCGCCGAGGGCGGGTGCCGGCGCGTAGACCGGCGGCGGCGGCGGCAGTGGCATCGGTAGGTCGGCGGCGTGGGCCGAGGCGGTCGCGACAAGGCTTGCGACGCCGGCCAGGCAGAAAGCCTTGAAGCTGGCCATGGAAGGAACCCCCAGTTTTCGAACCGGGCTTCCGATGCCCGAGCACTCGATGCCTGGAACCTTACGCGCAACACTTTAAGGCGAGCTTAACCTCAAGATTTAACCTTAAAAATTGCAACGCCCTCTGGAGCGGCGTCGGCGCGTTTCGTTTTGGCACAGCCGACCGGCGCTGCCGCGGCCCCTTGCGCTGAAGAGGCCGGCCCCGCACAAAGCGGACATCGATCCGGCGCGAGACCGGACGGGCGGGAGTGAGGCTTTGGACGAGACGCGTTCGATCGAGGCGGGAGCGGGCGGCCGCACGCCGCTCGACCGCGACCAGATCATCGGCTTCTGGAGCGCCTGGGCGGGCTGGATGCTCGACGGCATGGACAGCTTCATCTACGCGCTCGTGCTGCGCCCCGCGCTGACCGAGCTGCTGCCGAAGTCCGGCATCGCCGCGACGCCGCAGGCGATCGGCACCTACGGCTCGATCCTCTTCGCGCTGTTCCTCGTCGGCTGGGGCCTGTCCTTCATCTGGGGGCCGATCGCCGACCGGTTCGGCCGCACCCGCACGCTCGCCGGCACGATCCTCGTCTACGCGGTCTTCACCGGCGCGGCCTTCTTCGCCGACTCCGTCTGGCAGCTTGCGATCTTCCGCTTCCTCGCCGGCATCGGCATCGGCGGCGAATGGGCGATGGCCGGCACCTACGTCGCCGAAGCCTGGCCCGAGGATCGGCGCAAGATGGGCGCCGGCTATCTTCAGACCGGCTATTACGCCGGCTTCTTCGTCGCCGCCGCGCTCAACTACACGGTCGGCGCGCATCTCGGCTGGCGCGCGATGTTCCTGTGCGGCCTCGCGCCCGTCGTCGTCGCGCTCTACACGCTGGTGAAGGTGCGCGAGCCCAAGCGCTGGCAGTCGCATGCCGGCGACAAGCAGCCGGCGCCGCTCGCCGAGATCTTCGGGCCGGTCTACCGCAAGCGCACGCTCGTCAACTCGGCGCTGATCACGGTGGCGATCGTCGGCCTGTGGGCCGGCGCCGTCTACGAGCCCGCCGCCGTCAGCCTGCTCGCCAAGAAGGCCGGCTTCGACGACGCCGGCGCCGCGAAGATCGTCTCGCTGGCGACGGCGGTCCTGTCGATCGGCACGATCCTCGGCTGCCTCGCCCTGCCCGTCCTCGCCGAGCGCATCGGCCGGCGTGCGACGCTCGCCGTCTATTTCGCGATCATGCTCGTTTCGATCCCGCTGGCGTTCGGCTGGGCCTTCTACCTGCCGGGCGGTCTCGTGCCGTTCGTCGCCCTGCTCTTCGTGCTCGGCTTCGGCGGCGGCAATTTCGCCGCCTTCAGCCTGTGGCTGCCGGAGCAATACGCGACGCGGGTCCGCGCCACGGCGTTCGCCTTCGCGACGTCGGTCGGGCGCTTCATCGGCGCCGGGGTCAATTTCGGGCTCGCCGCGCTAGTCGCGTCGATGCACACGATCGGCATGCCGGTGGCGTTCACCGCCATCGCGTTCCTGGTCGGCATCGCGATCATCCCGCTGGCGATCGAGACGCGCGGCGAGCG
>CAZZZM010000156.1:3971-7159 GCA_964658465.1 uncultured Nakamurella sp. | reverse complement strand
CGGCCTTGCGCGCGAGCAGCGCGTTGAACAGCGCCGTGCGCGCGTTGCCGATGTGAATGAAGCCTGTCGGCGACGGCGCGAAGCGGACGGTCGGAGTCATCTCCTTCTCCCGCTTGCGGGAGAAGGCCGAAGCCCAGCCTATTCCGCGGCATGCACGACGGGGATGCCGCGCGCGACGCGCTCCTCGCGCAGCAACTCCGCCACCAGGAATGCCACCTCGATCGCCTGCTCGGCGTTGAGCCGCGGGTCGCAATAGGTGTGGTAGCGGTCGTGCAGGTCGAGGTCGGAGAGCGCGCGGGCGCCGCCGGTGCACTCGGTCACGTCGCGGCCGGTCATCTCGAGGTGGATGCCGCCGGCGTAGGTGCCCTCGGCGCGCGACACCTGGAAGAAGGTCTGGATCTCGCTCATGATCCGCTCGAACGGCCGCGTCTTGTAGCCGGACGTCGCCTTGATCGTGTTGCCGTGCATCGGGTCGCACGACCACACCACGCGGCGGCCTTCGCGCGCCACCGCGCGCAGCAGCGGCGCCAGCGCGTCGCCCACCTTCTCGGCGCCGAAGCGGCAGATCAGGGTGAGCCGACCCGGCTCGTTCTCAGGGTTGAGGATGTCGATTGCGCGGATCAGTTCGTCGGGCTTCAGCGACGGCCCACACTTGAGGCCGAGCGGGTTCCGGATGCCGCGCGCGTATTCCATGTGGGCGTGGTCGAGCTGGCGCGTGCGATCGCCGACCCACAGCAAATGGCCGGACGTCGCGTAATAATCGCCGGTCGTCGAATCGACGCGTGTCAGCGCCTCCTCGAAGCCGAGCAGCAGCGCCTCGTGCGAGGTGTAGAACTCGGTCTGGCGCAGCTCCGGATGGTTTTCCGGGTCGAGCCCGATCGCCCGCATGAAGCCGATCGTCTGCGAGATGCGGTCGGCCAGCTCCTGGTAGCGCGCCGACTGGGGCGAGTCCTTGACGAAGCCGAGCATCCAGCGATGCGCGTTCTCGAGGTTGGCGTAGCCGCCGGTCGCGAAGGCGCGGATCAGGTTCAGCGTCGCCGCCGACTGGCGGTAGGCGTCGAGCTGGCGCTGCGGATCGGGGATGCGCGCCTGAGCCGTGAAGGCGATGTCGTTGACGATGTCGCCGCGGTAGCTCGGCAGCTCCTGGTCGCCGATGCGCTCCATCGGCGCCGAGCGGGGCTTGGCGAACTGGCCGGCGACGCGGCCGACCTTCACCACCGGCAGCGCCGCGGCGAAGGTGGCGACCACCGACATCTGCAGGAAGACGCGGAAGAAATCGCGGATGTTGTCGGCGCCGTGCTCGGCGAAGCTCTCGGCGCAATCGCCGCCCTGCAGCAGGAACGCCTCGCCCGCTTCCACCTTGGCCAGCGCCTTGGTGAGCTTGCGCGCCTCGCCGGCGAAGACCAGCGGCGGGAAGGTCGCGAGCTGGCGCTCGACGTCGGCGAGGGCGGCGGCATCTGGGAAGTCGGGCGCCTGCTGGATGGGCTTGCCCCTCCAGCTCTGCGGCGCCCAGCGGTCGGCGGACATATGCGTCAAAAGCTCCGTGGAAGGCGCTCTCTATAGCAGCGCCGGAGGACAATGCGAGCCCCGGTTCGGCAGGGGCTGGGACAGGGTGACGTTCGCGGTATTCGGTAGTGTAACCGGCCGTCGGCCTTCCAGGCGTCGTCTGACCGATCAAAATAAGAATTTGCCCATTGCTGTGCGCTAGAGCATGGCCATAGTCGCCTTCAAACGCATGGCGCGGGGTGCCGAGGATCGTCCGAGGACGGCACGGCACCCAGCCGTAGCCCGTGGAGGACCGACATGAACGTTCGCAGCGCCGCCCCGTCCATCACCGAGATCGGCAATTACATCGGCGGCAGCAGGGCGAAGGCCGCGGGCGGCCGCAGCCAGGACGTCTTCAATCCCGCCACCGGCGCCGTCACCGGCCGCGTCGACCTCTCCGACGGTGCCGCCGTCGATGCCGCCGTTGCGGCGGCGAAGGCCGCCTTCCCGGCGTGGTCGCGCCTGCCGCCGATCCGCCGCGCGAGGCTGATGAACCGCTTCCTCGCGCTGGTGAACGAGCACAAGGACGAGCTCGCCAAGATCATCACCAGCGAGCACGGCAAGGTGTTCTCCGACGCCGTCGGCGAGGTCGAGCGCGGCATCGACATCATCGAGTTCGCCTGCGGCATCCCGCAGCTCCTGAAGGGCGACTTCACCGACCAGGTGTCGACCGACATCGACAACTGGACGCTGCGCCAGCCGCTCGGCGTCGTCGCCGGCATCACGCCGTTCAACTTCCCCGTCATGGTGCCGGCCTGGATGTTTCCGGTCGCCATCGCCGCCGGCAACACCTTCGTCCTGAAGCCGAGCCCGACCGACCCGTCGGCCTCGCTGGCGCTCGCCGACCTCATGAAGGAGGCCGGCTTCCCCGACGGCGTCTTCAACGTCGTGCAGGGCGACAAGGTGGCGGTCGACGCGCTGCTCGCGCACCCCGACGTCGCGGCGATCTCCTTCGTCGGCTCGACGCCGATCGCCAACTACATCTACGAGACCGGCGCCAAGCACGGCAAGCGCGTGCAGGCGCTTGGTGGGGCGAAAAACCATCTCATCGTGATGCCCGACGCCGACATCGAGAAGGCCGTCGACGGCCTCATCGGCGCCGGCTACGGCTCGGCAGGCGAGCGCTGCATGGCGATCTCGGTCGCGCTGCTGGTCGGCGACATCGCCGACGACGTCGTGGCGCGGCTGCGCGAGAAGGCGCTGACGCTCAAGATCAAGGACGGCTTGGCCAAGGACGCCGAGATGGGGCCGATCGTCACCGCCGCGGCCCGCGCGCGCATCGAGGGCTACATCGAGGCCGGCCAGGCGGAAGGCGCCGAGCTGGTGCTCGACGGCCGCGGCTTCGCGGTCGAGGGCTCCGACGGCTTCTTCCTCGGCGCCACCCTGTTCGATCACGTCAAGCCCGAGATGAAGATCTACCGCGAGGAGATTTTTGGGCCGGTGCTCGCCTGCGTCCGCGTCGCCACCTTCGAGGAGGCGCTGGCGCTCATCAACGCGCACGAGTTCGGCAACGGCGTCAGCCTCTACACCCGCGACGGCCACACCGCGCGCGAGTTCGGCCGCCGCGTCGAGGTCGGCATGGTCGGCATCAACGTGCCGATCCCGGTGCCGATGGCCTGGCACGGCTTCGGCGGCTGGAAGAA
>CAZZZM010000156.1:0-3871 GCA_964658465.1 uncultured Nakamurella sp. | reverse complement strand
TGCGTGACCTCGGTCCAGCGGCTCGGCAGCCGACGCGGCAGCTTGCGTTGGAACGTCGCGACAATCGCCTCCCGGCCGGCGCGCTCGCAGTCGCGCGCAAAGGCCCGGGCGACCGCCACGTCCACTTGGGTTCTTAGGTCTAGGGGAAGATCGAACCACCGCGGCATCGTGCGCGACAGATGGCGGCTGCGCGCCAGCTGTCAAGACAGATTGTCGCATCCCCTAACGTCACCTCGGCGCATTTTTTTCCACACCAAGCAGAAGTCGATCATGCAGCGCTGGCCCGACTCGACGCCGCTCGGCCCCGAGTTCTCGACGCCCATCTCGCGTTGACGCGCGGGGAGGCGCCGAATTCTCGTTGGATCGAGGGCTTTGGAGGCTCGAGCCGATGCGCGCGGTGAGCCTCAGCAGGCGCTCGCCGAAACCTGGTTCAATGTCTCGGCGATAAGCGCGC
Organism: uncultured Nakamurella sp.; assembly: GCA_964658465.1. Taxonomy (GTDB): domain Bacteria; phylum Pseudomonadota; class Alphaproteobacteria; order Rhizobiales; family Beijerinckiaceae; genus RH-AL1. Next base: position 3,417 of record CAZZZM010000156.1, on the reverse strand, counting down.
GCCAGGCGCCGCCGGAGCAGGTCGCTCCCTGCGGAATGGCGTTGTGGCCGCCAAACCAAGCGCGGTTGAGGTTGGAACTGGTCCAGTCCACCTCGACGCCCTGACCGTCGGCGAGCTTCGGGATGGTCGTCCGCCACGCCGGCATCGCGAGATCGTAAGCGGGTGGCGTGTCGACCGTGAACCCGATGAATGCCTGCGCCGACGCGCCTAGGACGACGCGACACAGATATTCGTCCTGCGGCAAGGCTGCGCCGGGGATCGGCTTCGCCGACTCCGACGTCCACACTCCGGTCGGAAGATAAGCTTTGAAGGTCGACTTGTTCAGCTTCTGGCCGGCCGGCTTGAGCCACGGATAAAGAAGCAGGCTGCCTGGGATGATGGGGCCCGTCGCGCCGCGGACGCTGGTCATGGATACGACGCCGGCCAACCCAAGATATGTGCTGTATTGACGGAACAGCTTAAAGTTCTGCCGCGACGCGCAACTGATCCATAGCAGGTTCGGCAGATAGGGTTGCTGCGGAGGGGCAACGCATTGGGGCGCAGCTAATGCATTTCGCGCCAAGGTTGCGGCCGATAAGCCATTCAGCGTTAAGGCCGCAAAGTCACGCCTCGTGAAGTTCGCCGACATTTCCACCCCACTCAACACTTACAGCGTCTATCCGCATTAATCGGACGGCTGTCAAACGTCGTGCGGACGCTCATCTCATACGTAAAACATCCACCAAGTCGAAACGCGAGGGATAGCACGGACTGATATTAGACGAAAGTTGTAGAGATCTGGCTTGTCCAAAAGACTTCTAGGCAACGACCTATTACGGAATGTAAGGCTCGGATCTAGAGCCACGAACCACGGGGAGCCCAAGTGTCAGATCCTTTTCTCGGCGAAATTCGATTGGTCGGTTTCACGTTCGCTCCGGCGGGCTGGGCTTTCTGTAACGGCCAAACGCTTCCTATCTCGCAAAATCAGGCTCTCTTCGCGCTAATCGGCACCGTGTACGGAGGGAATGGAACAACCACGTTCAATCTCCCAAATCTTCAGGGGTGCGTGCCTATCCACGCGGGCCAACTGGCGGGCGGCGCCAATTACGTTCTTGGGCAGAAGGGCGGCGTCGAAAACGTGACGCTGACGACCAACCAGATGCCCTTGCATTCCCATCAGGTCAACGGCAGCTCGAGCGTAGGGACGGCCACGTCTCCTGCCGGGAACGTTTGGGCACAAACCGTGGGTACGAGGCAGGCGACGGCAGCGACGATCTACGCGGCGTCCGCGGGCTCGCCGATGTCGTCGGCCGCCCTGTCCGCGAATGGTGGCAACGCGCCGCACGAAAATCGTCCCCCTTTCCTCGTGCTCAACTTCATCATCGCCCTGCAGGGGATCTTCCCCAGTCGCCCTTGACGATGGCCGGCACCGATCACGCCTCGCACGCTTTGGTCTTCCGACGCCCGCAGTGCCAGGGGGACGACGGCTTCCACGCCGCCCTGTTCGCGGAGACGAGATCCGAGCTTCTGGGTGCGCTTCCCGCCGAGCTACGCGCGATCGTTATGCAGCAGCAACTGGCCGCCCAAGCGGCCGGCCACGCCGCGCGTCATCCCCAAGCTTGCCACGAGATCGTCGAGATGGATGGGGTGGCGATCGGGCGGCTCGTCACCGCGCGCGAGGGCGCGATACTCCATGTCGTCGACATCGCGCTTTTATCGATCTGGCGCGGGCGTGGAATCGGCTCGACCTTGCTGCGCGCCGTGCAGGACGAAGCCGACAAGGCCGGCGTGTCGGTCCGGCTCGTCGTCGCTACGACGAATGTCGGCGCGCTGCGATTCTACCACCGCCTCGGCTTCGAAGGCATCGATCGGTCCGACTTCGACGTGGAGATGGAATGGAGCCCGAACGCGCCGCCGCCTTACAGCCGCGCCGGCACCTAGGCTTCGACGGGGAGCATCTCGTCACCTCGCGGCGCGAGGGAGGCTGTACATCGCGATTCGATGATCGGCTTCATCCGGAGGCAAACGGTCCCACGCTCCGCCGACCCTACGTCCCGGCGAATTCTTCCGCCCGCCACAGCCGCGCCATGCCGTCGAGCACGGCGTTGATCATGCCGCTCTCCTCGCGACCGAAGAAGGCGCCGGCGACGTCGACATATTCCTTGATGACGACGCGGGCGGGGATGTCCTTGCGCGCCTTCAACTCGTAGGCGCCGCCGCGCAGGATCGCCCGCATCACGCTGTCGACGCGGGCGAGCGGCCAGGAGTCGACGAGCGTCTTGTCGATGGTGCGGTCGAGCGGCGCCTGGTCGGCGATCACCCCGTCGAGGATGCTGCGGAAGAGCTTCAGCTCGGCGGCATTGTACTGGTCGCCCTCGATCTCGCGGCCGATCCAGTAGGTCTCGAACTCGGCGAAGACATCGGGCAGCGTCTTGCCGGTGACGTCCATCTCGTAGAGCGCCTGGACGGCGGCGAGGCGGGCGGCGGCGCGTTCCTCGGCACGGGCCATCAGGCGACGACTTTCTGTTTGAGGTCCCACAGCTTCAGCGCGGCGCGCGCGGCGTCGCCGCCCTTGTCGCCGCGCTTGGGGTCGGCGCGCTCGACGGCCTGCTCTTCGGTGTCGACCGTGAGGATGCCGTTGCCGAAGGCCAGGCGACGCTCGACGGCGAGCGCGGTGAGGGCGCGCGCGCTCTCGTTGCAGACGATCTCGAAATGGTAGGTGTCGCCGCGGATGACGCAGCCGAGCGCCACCGCGCCCTCGTAGTCGCCAGAGTCGAGCGCGATGGCCAGCGCGATCGGGATCTCGAGCGCGCCGGGCACGCTGATGACGTCGACCACGGCGCCGGCCGCCTCGAGCGCGTGCCTGGCGCCCACGTAGAGGAGGCCGCCGATGTCGTCGTAGAAGCGCGCTTCGACGATGAGGAAGCGGGCGCCTTCGACGACGACGGGCGACGAGGCGGATCGGCGCGGCTCGGCCATGGAGGACGCTGGACTTTCGGGCTGGCTGGTGCGGGCGTCTCGGTAGCAAGCGCGGAAGGCGAGGGCAAGCGCGGGGGGATCGCCGGGCGCATTTGTCGTCGGCGCCGCAACGGAAGCGGCGGCCGCGGCCGACGGCACGACGGCAAGATGATGAGAGCGGGGTCTGCCGGCTTCCGCGCGAGATCGGCCGGCGCGACGCAAGCATCGCCGTCCGCCCACCCCCGCCGGACATAACGAGGAAAATCTTCCGAATGCTCCTCAGTTCAAAGCATAGCGATCCTGTCCGAGGTATTCGCATGGAATAGTATTGCGAAAGCTCATCCCTGTCTTGCTGCCGATGCAGCATCGGATAAGACTCGTCGCACGCGGACACCTGCGGATTGTTGGAAGGACCACGATGAGCCAGCGGATCATATTGAACGCGTTCGACATGACCTGCGTGAGCCATCAGTCCGCCGG
>CAZZZM010000155.1:1240-7168 GCA_964658465.1 uncultured Nakamurella sp. | reverse complement strand
ACATTCGCCCGCCATCAGCTCCCATCGCTCCGATGGGTGGCGCCGGACGACGCAGCGGCCCACCTGCTGCGGCGGCTCGACGAGCTTCAGTCGTCGTAGGCATGGCCGAACGGGCCGTAATCGGTGCCGTCGGCAGGCCCGTAGAAGCCCGCGAAGTACGGCGAGCCGTAGCCGTCGGCACCATTGAAGACGCCGTAGGCGCTGCGATTGCCGGCGCCGTAGACGCTGTCGCCGGGAAAGCCGTAGTACCCGCCCGACGTCGCCGCATCGATATCGACCGCGTCATGCGTCGCATCGGCTTGGCGCATGCGCTGACGCCAGGCGCCGACGCGGTAGGGAAGCGGCGAGTGGTTGAAGCCATAGCCGGTGCCCGGCCCATCGCTCACCAGCCGCTGGCCGCCGGCGTGCCGCACACCGTGGCGAGCGTAAGGCGCATAGCTGACGCCGGCCGCAGCGTGGCGATGATGAGACGGCGCGGCGGCTGCCGGCGCGGCCATCAGACCGAGGGTGGCGAGGGCCAAGACAGGCGGCCGGATCGATTTTGCCAACATCACGAACTCCAAGCTTTGCTTTTATTTCGAACTGTTCCCGGGCATCGCGGTTCCGCTCGCACCCCCGCCCGCCGGCAGGCTGGTGTCGCGCCGCACGCGCCTGTACGCTGGCGGACGAGCAAGAGACCTCGATGCAACCTCCCTTCGACGCGACCCTGGGTCATTCCGGCGACGACACACCCGTCGGTCTGCTGAAGCTGTCGAACGACCGGCTGAAGGTCGGCCTGACCAATTACGGCGCACGCATGCTGTCGATCGAGGCGCCCGATCGGCACGGCGTCGCCGACCACGTGCTGCTCGGCTTCGACCACGCCGACATGATCCTGCGCGCCGGCTCGTTCGGCGCCGTGCTCGGCCGCTATGCCAACCGCATCGCCAAGGGACGCTTCACGCTCGACGGCGAGCGCTTCGAGCTGTCCGTCAACGACGGCGAGAACACGCTGCACGGCGGCAAGCAATCTTTCGCCAAGCGCTTCTGGGCGGTCGCCGACCGCTCGCATAACCAGGCGACCTTCACGCTGGAGAGCGCCGACGGCGACCAGGGCTTTCCCGGCGCGGTCTCGGCGGTGGCGACCTACACGCTGGACGCGGACGCCCTGCGCCTCGAGCTGACCGCCACGACGACCAAGCCGACGCCGATCAACATGTCGGCCCACCCCTATTTCAACCTCGCCGGCGCCGCCGCGCTCGACGTCGCCGACCACGACCTCGAGGTTTTCGCGGGGCATTTCCTGCCGACCGACAAGCAGCAGATCCCGCTCGGCGAGATCAGGCCGGTCGAGGGGACCGTGTTCGACTTCCGCAAGCCGGTGGCGATCGGCTCGCGCGTGCGCCACCACGACGCCCAGCTCCTCGTCGCGCGCGGCTTCGACCATTGCTTCGCGCTCGACGGACAGGCCGGCACGCTGCGCAAGGCCGCACGGCTGACCCATCGCCGCTCCGGGCGCGTGCTGGAGCTCGAGACGGATGCCGCCGGGCTGCAGGTCTACACCGGCAACAGTCTCGACGGCTCGCTGGTCGGCCATGGCGGCACCTATCGGCAGACCGCGGGCCTCGCTCTGGAGGCGCAGGCCTTCCCGGATGCTCCGAACCAGCCGAACTTTCCCTCGACGATCCTGCGCCCGGGCGAGACCTTCGCCCTGACGATCGTCTACCGATTCTCCCTCGCATGACGGCGCCCGGCGATCCGCCCCCGCCGGCCGCGCGCGGCCCGCTGCGCTGGTGTTTCGAGGACCGGGGCACCGGTAAGCTCGTCGTCGCGCAATGGCCGAACCTGCCGCTGTGGATCTTCATCGTCGCCTTCGCGGTGGAGATCCTTTTCCATCCGACCGGCCGACTGCTCATCGCCGTCACCATCGTCGCTGCGGTGGGCCTGACGTGGTGGGCGCTCGACGAGCTGATCCGCGGCTGCAACCCATGGCGACGCGCGCTCGGCGCCGCCGTCCTCGCCTATGAAGTCTACCATTTCGTGTCGATGATCCCGCGCTGAGCGGGCCGGCTCAGCTGCCGCCGAACAGGCGCAGCAGCGGCGGCACGACGAGCGGCGTGACCAGGGCGGTGACAGCGCCGTTGAGCCCGAGCGCGATGCCGGCGAAGGCGCCGGCCAGCGCGTCGACCTGGAACGCGCGCGCCGTACCGATCCCGTGCGCGGCGAGGCCGGCGGCAAAGCCGCGCGCGGCATAGTCGCGGATGCCCATCGCGTTCATCAGCGGCGTCACCACCACCGCGCCGAACACGCCGGTGAGGATCACGAAGACCGCCGCGAGCGCCGGAATGCCGCCGTTGGCCTTGGCGAGGCTCATGGCGATCGGCGTCGTCACCGATTTCGGGGCGAGCGAGGCGAGCAGCGTGACCGGCAGGCCGGTAAGCCCGCCGATGACGACGGCGGAGACGATGGCCGTGAAGGACCCGACGACGAGCGCGCAGCCCATGGGCACCACCGTCGCGCCGATCCGCCCGAGGTTGCGATAGAGCGGCACCGCAAGGGCCACCGTGGCGGGGCCGAGCAGGAAATGCACGAATTGCGCGCCGGTGAAGAAGGTCTGGTAGCTCGTGCCTGTTGCGAAGAGCAGCGTGCCGACGAGGATGGTGGCGATCGCCACGCTGTTGGCCAGCGGATGCCTTCGGCAGCGCGCCGAGATCCAGTCGGCCGCCAAATAGGCGACGAGCACGACCGTCAGCCAGAGCAGCGGATTTTCGGCGAGATAGACCCAGATCTCGCCGGCGCGGGCGGGAAGCGACTCGATCACGGATGATGCTCCGGATCGACCGCGGCCTCTACGTCGCCCGCGACACCCTTGTGCCGGAACGCGTGCAGCCGCGAGACGAGACGGAACGTGACGACGGTGACGACCATCGCGGCGAGCGTCGAGGCCGCGATCGCGAGCGCGAGCGGAGCGGCGTAGGTGCGAAGGAGCCCGAGATATTGCACGACGCCGACCGCGGCCGGGATGAAGAGCAGCGAGAGATTGCGCAGCAGCCCATCCGCGACCTCGCCGAGCGCCGGCGGCACCACCTCCGCCTGCGGAGCGCGGCGTCCGCGCCAGACGAGCGCGAGGAAGAGGATGCCCATCCCGGCGACGGGGCCGGGCAGCGGCAGGCCGAGCGCGCGCACGAGCACCTCGCCGGCGAGCTGGCAGGCGAGCAGCGCGGCCATCGCCGCGATCATGGGCGCGGACCTGCCGACGGCGATCTGCGGATGGTCGGACCCGTCACGAAAGGGAGCCTCCGGTGAGTGCCCATCGTACGGCAGGTCCCGCTGTCGGCGATGCGCATTCCTGACAAGGCCGGCCCGCGACAGCGGAGAGGCTCGGCCCCGGCGTCAACGAAGAAAGGCCGCCCGCGCGAGCGGACGGCCTTCTCGTCTGACAACGCCGCAGGCGCTTCAGTGCACGTGGGCTTCCAGCGCACCGATGCCCGTTTCGGCACGGACGAACTGCGCGTCGTAGGCGGCCCGCTCGCGATTGGCGCGGGCGCTCCGGTCGATCGTCGAGAACAGCCAGATCCCGATGAAGGCGATCGGCAGCGAGAACAGCGTCGGCGACGACAGCGGGAAGATCGCCGCCTTGTGGTGCAGCGAGGTGACCCAGAAGGCCTTCGACAGCACCACCATCACCACCGAGGACACGAGGCCGAGCGTGCCGCCGACCACCGCGCCCAACGTCGTCGTGCCCTTCCAGAGCAGCGACATGATGAGGACGGGGAAGTTGCACGACGCCGCCACCGCGAAGGCGAGGCCGACCATGAAGGCGACGTTCTGATCCTCGAAGACGATGCCGAGGTAGATGGCGATAAGGCCGATGACGACCGCCGCGCCCTTCGACACGTTGACCTCGTGCTTCTCCGAGTTCCCCTTGGCGATGACGTTGGCGTAGATGTCGTGGCTGATGGCGGAGGCCGCCGCCAGCGTCAGGCCGGCGACCACCGCGAGGATCGTCGCGAAGGCGACCGCCGCGATGAAGCCGAACAGGTAGGACCCGCCGAGCACGTCGGAGAGACGCACCGCCGCCATGTTCTTCACCGTGTTCGGCGGATCGAAGACGATGGCGCCGAAGCCGATGATGAAGGTGAGGATGTAGAAGTAGCCGATCAGACCGCTGGTCACGAGCACGGACTTCCGCGCCGTCGCCGCATCCTTCACGGTGAAGAAGCGCATCAGGATGTGCGGCAGGCCGGCGGTGCCGAACATGAGCGCCATGCCGAGCGAGATGCCGGACCAGGGGTCGGGCACGAAACCGCCGGGCGACATCGGATCCTCGACCGGATGCGGCGTCTTCATGCCCTTGGCCTTCCACGCGTCCATCGCCGCGGCGTAGCCGTCGTGCTTCAGCTTGTCGGCGGCGGCGAACATCTGGTCGGGCGAGAAATGGAACTTCGCGAGCACGAGCAAGGCGATGATCGTCGCGCCGAAGAGCAGGAGACCGGCCTTGATGATCTGCACCCAGGTGGTCGCCTTCATGCCGCCGAAGGCGACATAGGTGATCATCAGGACGCCGACGATGATCTCCGCCGCGACATACGGCAGGTGCTTGGCGGACAGCACGACGATGAGCTCGCCGGCGCCGACCATCTGCGCGATCAGGTAGAGCGCGACGACGAACAGCGTGCCGAAGGCCGAAAGGACGCGGATCGGCGTCTGCTGCAGGCGGAACGAGGCGACGTCGGCGAAGGTGTACTTGCCGAGGTTGCGCAGCCGCTCGGCGATCAGGAACAGCAGGATCGGCCAGCCGACCATGAAGCCGACGGAATAGAGCAGCCCGTCGAAGCCCGACTGGTAGACGAGGTCGGAAATGCCGAGGAACGAGGCCGCCGACATGTAGTCGCCGGCGATCGCCATCCCGTTCTGCGTCGCGGTGATGCCGCCGCCGGCCGCGTAGAAGTCGTTGGCCGTGCGCGTCGCGCGGGCGGCGCGATAGGTGATGTAGAGCGTCAGCGCGACGAACAGGAAGAACATCGCGATGGCGCTGTAGCTCACGCCCTCGACGGTCGGCGCGTGGGCAGCGGGGATGGCGACGGATGTGGCGGCGGTCGGAGCGCCCTGCGCCAGGGCCGCGATCACCGAACCGGCGAGGAGGGCCGGCGCGAGCGCGGCGGCGCGCATGAAGCGTGTCGCGCTCATTGTCCGATCTCCCGGCGCAGCTCGGCGGTCATCCGGTCGAACTTCGAGTTCGCGATGAGGATGTAGAGGCCGTTGAGGAGGAAGGTGAACACGAGGATGCCGACGCCGGCGAGGATGGCGATCGAGGTCGTGCCGCCGCCGACGCGCCGCGAGATGATCCCGCCGTCGACCTTGTTGAAGGCGACGAGAAGGATGAAGCCGAAGTAAACGACGAACATGATCACCGTCAGCGACCAGCTGAGCCGCCGCCGCTCGGAGACGAGCGCCTGAAACCTCGGATTGGCCATGATCGCCCTTACGGCGTCGACGGGTTCGTCCACCTTAGTCCTCCCCAATAAGCTTTGGATCATGCGACGTTTTTCGCCGCACGACCACATCCGCCTTACGGCCGGCGTTTCCGGCCCGTCTCTTGCGCCGAAGTCCGTAAAACGCCCGATTGGATCGTTTGCGAGACAGCCTGTGCCGAAGCGGAACGACAGTACGCTAAACGATCGGGCGAGGTTGATAGTCGTGGGCTGGCCCCGCGTCGATGGAGTCGTCATGTATCTTTCGTCGAGAATTGCTGTCTGTGTCGGTCTTGCCGCGGTCTTGAGCGCAAGTCCCGCCGCCCGCGCGGAGCTCGCGGCCCGGCCGGCCTTTGCCGGCATTCGTCCGACCATCGTCCCCCGCGTGCCGCGCGCTCCCTATTCCGGCATCGCCCCGACCATCGTCGGACCCCGCGACGGATACCCTCGTGCCGGCATCCGACCGACCATCGTC
>CAZZZM010000155.1:0-1140 GCA_964658465.1 uncultured Nakamurella sp. | reverse complement strand
CCCGACGAGGCGTTGCCGTCGTTCGCGCTCCCGCCGCGGCCGGCGCCCTGCCCGCAGATCATCGAGATCGGCGGCGGTCTCGCCCACAAGGCGGCCACCCGCGTCGTCTCCGGCGCGCGCTGCCGCTGATCAGTCGGCGGCGGCGAGACGCTGGCGGGCGAGCGTCAGGGCGACGGCGCACGCGTTCGACACGTTCAGGCTCTTGATCGCCCCCGGCATGTCGAGGCGCGCCAGCGCATCGCAGCGCTCGCGGGTGAGGCGGCGCAGCCCTTTGTCCTCCGCACCGAGGACCAGCGCCAGGGGGCGCGACACCGGCGCCGCCTCGAACGGCGTCGGGCCCTCCGAATCGAGCCCGACGCGCCAATAGCCGAGCTCGCCCAGCTCGTCCAAGGCGCGCGCCAGGTTGACCACTTCGACGATGGGCACGAGGTCAGCGCCGCCCGACGCGGCCTTGGCGAGGATCCCCGACATGTCGGGCGCATGCCGCGTCGTCGTCACCAGCGCGTCGACCGCGAAGGCGGCGGCGGTGCGCAGGATCGCCCCGACATTGTGCGGGTCGGTGATCTGGTCGAGCACCAGCACGAGGCCCGACCGGCTCTCGATCTCGGACAGATCGAGCTCGGGCAGCGGGCCGGCCTCGAGCAGCACGCCCTGGTGCACCGCCTGCGCGCCGAGCCGTCGCGACAGGTCCTCGCCCGTGACGAGACGGGGCTGCAGGCGTGCCGCCTCGATCTCGTCGGCGAAGCGCTCCGCCGCCGCCTCCGTCGCATAAAGCGCCAGGAGGGGACGACGACGCGCCTCGAGCGCGGCGCGCACGGCGTGGAAGCCGTAGATGAGATGCGCGCCACGCGTGCCGGACGCGGGAGCCGCCGCACGGCCCGATCGGCCGGCCGCGGGGCTCGCTTGCGGATCGCGCGCTGACTTGGGAGGGCGGTGGCGTGCCATGCCGCTTCGCTTGCCACGCGACCTCGCGCGCCGCAATCACCGTCACGCTTCGGGTTGACACGCCGCGTCGCGCTCCCGATAAGCCTCGGCTTCGCGGCGCAAGCCCGCGGGGGAGAGTGTCCCGAGCGGCAAAGGGGGCGGACTGTAAATCCGCTGGCTATGCCTTCGAAGGTTCGAGTCCTTCCTCTCCCACCA
>CAZZZM010000154.1:4860-7186 GCA_964658465.1 uncultured Nakamurella sp. | reverse complement strand
CTTGCGGGCGATGCCCTGCGGACGCCCGCCACCGCCGTGGAAGACGAAGACCACGGGGGCCGGATGACCGATGTTCTGCGGAATGTGGACGTAGTAGGGGCGCTGAGCGCCGTCGACGGTCACGGTGTGCTCCGTCAGGTCGGCCGAGCCGCCGCCGCCGGCCGGCCCGTCGTCGTCCATGCCGCCCCCGCGCATGCGGCCGCCCATGCCGGGTCCATCGTCAGGACCCATGCCGCCGCCCATGCGGCCACCCATGCCGGGGCCATCGTCAGGACCCATGCCGGGGCCGCCCGGCCCGTCGCCGTAGGGATCCATGCCTTGCGCCATCGCGCCCGCGAGCGGCACGCACGCGAGCAAGCCGACGAGAGCGAGGGCGTGGAGACGGCTCAAGCGTCGGCTCAATGTTTTCTTCCTTTCCGTGGCGACTTCGCGGGTTCGGTGCCGGCGTCGTCCTGTGTCAACGCCGGGATCGGGGCGACCTTACGCCGGCGTGCTCGCCGCGCCTCGCGAAACTTCGACCAGCCGTTCGCTTCGATCTCGGCGAGTTGCCGCGCGACGAACTGGAGGCGCTCGAAGCTGACCCCGTGGACGGTGCGAATGCCGGCCGGCACCGGGCGCGACAGATAGCGATTGCTGCGCTTGAGGAACCGCAACCAGGCGCCGCCGCGCTTCGCGCGACGTTCCTGAAGATGCGCGAGCAGACGGGCGACGCCGGCCTCGGTGAAGGCAGTGCCCGTCACGACGGGGGACTCGTCCCCGTCCTGGCGACGGAGCAGCGCGAGCAACCGGGCCGCAGCGACAGGGCTGCGATCTTCCTTCGCGGCGGGCTCGGCTTGCTCGGAGGCCGGCGCAGGTCCCGGTCCCGCCGCCGCAGCCCTCGCCGCCGCTCTGCGACGGGCGCGCCGCGGGCGGTCGGGCGACACGACGACCCCGTCGCGCACCGCCACGAGACCGTCGGCGAGCGCGGCCTCGTTCAAGGCGCTCAGATCGCGCCGAATGGCGTCGAATCGCGTGGTGTCGTAGCCGTCGTCGGCCTGCATGCTGGGTTCCCGAGGGCGCCGATGCGGGAGATGCGCCACATGCAGCTAGTAAGATCACGCGCTCTTCGCTTCGCAAACAGGCGAAAACGCGGCCGCACCTAAACCAATGGTCTCACTGGGACGGGGAATTGCCGAGGTCGGGGCCCTCCTGTAACTGACGGAGCATGCCCGCAAACCACCTCGTCTTCCTCGTCCTGGACAGCTGCCGATTCGACAGTTTCGTACGCGCCCGCACGCCGAACATCGATCGGCTGGGCGAGGCCCAGCAGCGCTTCAGCTTCGCCTCGTGGACGGCGCCGTCGCACTTCACCTACCTCATGGGGCAGGTGCCGCACACCAGCCCGAAGCACGTCTTCGCCTCGGAGGTCTACAAGGCGCAATTCGCCGAATGGGTCGACCGGCTGGAGATCCCCGATCTCTCCTTCAAGACGTTCATCCCCGAGCTGTGCCTCGCGGGCGTGTTGAAGAAGCACCAATATCATACCGCCGCCCGCGTCTCGATGCCGGTCCTCAACCCCTATTCGGGGCTGACGCGCGGGTTCGACGACTACAAGCTGATGGGCAACCACAACGATTTCGCCGGCATGGTGCGCGACGTCGACTTCTCGAAAAGCGATCGCTGCTTTCGTTTCTTCAACCTCGGCGAGACCCATTATCCCTACATGCTCGACGGCGCGAGCCTGCCGAAGATCTCCGGCCTGCACGGCGTCGCCCGCGACATGGACAAGGTCATCTCGGACAAGGCGGTCGCCGGGAAGGTGATGGCGCACGCGGGCGACGGTCCCGAGCAGGAGCCGGAGTTCTTCGCGCCGGAGACGATGCGCGATCTGCACGACCAGCAGGTGCGCTGCGTCGAGTATGTCGACGGGCTCGTCGGCGCGCTCTACGAAAAGGCGCCTGCCAACACGCATTTCATCGTCACGGCCGACCATGGCGAGCTGTTCGGCGAAGAGGGGTTCTTCGGTCACGGCCCGGTCATGCACCGCAAGGTGTTCGAGGTGCCGTTCGTCGAGGGCCGCAAGCCCTGATCAGGAGCCGGCGACGGTTGCGATCCACGCGGCGACCGTGTCGAGCAGCGCCTCCATCACCTCGTCATCGGTGCGGCCCGACCGTTTCGGCACGTGGAAGGAATGGTCGGCATCCGGGGTCGCCGCCAGCGACGCCTGCCGGCCGAGTTTGGCGACCTCTGCCGCAATCAGCGCGGGCTCGGCCAGCGCGTCGCGGTCGCCCTGCAGGAACAGCATCGGCAGCGTGACGGCGGCGAGATGCGCCGCGCGCTGGGTCGC
>CAZZZM010000154.1:3385-4760 GCA_964658465.1 uncultured Nakamurella sp. | reverse complement strand
ACGTCGCCGCCACCCGGCAGGTCGATCGCCACCGGCTGCGCCACCTTAGCATACCTCGCGTCGGCAACCCGGACCGGCGGGCGCGCGTTGTGGTTCACCCCTGACGCAAGGCACGAGGTCTGGCGCCGGCGTTCTGAGCTCAAACCATGAAGTCGACCGGGCCATGTCTCGGGTCATCATCAAACCGGGCTTTCATCTAGCCCCCATCCGGCACGGGAGAGAAGTGATGGAGGCGACAAGCCCTGACATCGTGATCCGACTGTCCGAGCCCGCGCTGTTCACGATCTGCTTTTGCGTCGCGATGGCGGCGCTGCTCGCCATCCTGGTGCTCGGCTGCGACAAGGATGGGAATTTTCGAGCGAAGTGAGGCTCAGCCCGCCGCGGCCGCCGTCGTGCGCAGGACGACGCGCTGGGCGAGACTGACCGCGACGGCGACCAGCACGTTGGCGGCCAGCGCCACGACCCCGATGTTGAGATCGAGCATCCATTGCGGCAGCCCGGGCGCCAGCGAGGCGACGGTCGCCTTGGTCAGGCTCGTCACCGCGACGACCGCGACGCCAACGACAATCCCGGCGGCCGCGCCCTGCGCCGAGAGAGGATTGCGGGCGGTAAGGCTCGCCAGCAGAGCCGGCGCGAGCTGCGTCACCAGGGCGTAACCCATCAGCAGCAGCGCGACGATCGTGTCGCCGCCGTAGATCGCGAAGACGACGGCCAGCGCGGCGACGAACGGCACGACGATCTTCGCGACCATCGCCACCTCGCGATCCGAGGCGCCCCGTCGTGCGAACGGGTAGACGTCGCGGGCGAGCGTCGTCCCCGCGGTGGTCAGCATCATGGCGCCGGGAACGAGCGCGGTGAGCACCCCGGCGACGCCGATGAGCCCGACCGCCACGGGCGGCAGCTCGGCCAGCGCGACTTTGAACAAGGCGAGGTCGATCGCCTTGCCTGTCAGCCCGGGCACCCGGAGCAGCGCCGCGAAGCCGACGAACAGCGCGAAGAGCAGCATCAGGCCGTAGAGCGGCGCGACGACGGCGTTGGCGCGCATCGTCCGCTCGTCGCGCGCCGTGTAGACGGAGGCGAAGGAGTGCGGCCACATGAAGAAGCCCAGCGCGGTCAGCACCACCGTCGAGTCGAACCAGGCGACGCTTTGCCCCTTGGGCGGCAGGGCCAGGAAGCCGGGGTGGAGCGTCTGGATCTTTGTAAACATCGGGCCGATGCCGCCGGCGACGCGCCACGGCAGGTAGAGGCCGAGGAACACGATCACGACGATGATCAGCGCGTCCTTGATGAGCGCGAGCGCCGCCGGCCCATGGATGCCGGAGACGGCGACGAAGGCGGCGATGGTCGCGGCGCCGACCAGGATGCCCGTCGTCTG
>CAZZZM010000154.1:0-3285 GCA_964658465.1 uncultured Nakamurella sp. | reverse complement strand
GGGAAGTAGCAGAGGATGTAGTAGGAGGCCGCACCTTTGCCGTAGGCGTAGCCGGAGGCGCCGAGGAACGTGAAGGTCGTGTAGATCTCGCCGGCCATCAGAAGGAAGACGAGGATCGTGCCGAAGCTGCGCTCGGCGACGCTCCATTGCTCCAGCACCCGCGCACGGCCGCGGCCGCCGCGGACGCCCATGACGAGCGCGCCGACGATGGCGGCGGCGATCATCAGGCTGGCGACGTTCAGATGTTCGATATTCACGCGGCGTCGCTCTTGTTGGCGGGGTCGAGCGCGTAGACGAGCGCGAGGAGGGCCGCCGACAGGAGCGTCGCGAACGTGCCGTAGGCGAGCGCGAAGGGGAAGCCGAGAACGAACGGCTCGGTCCTGTTGGCGAAGGGCATCCCGACGAGCAGGACGAGCCAGGCGATCGCCCCGAGCGCTTTCAATACCATGCCTTCACCCACATGCTTCAAAATCCGTACGGCTCGTTTCGGTGGATGAGAGCAGTCTCGCGCCTATTTGGCAAAAGCCAAGCCAGCCACGAGGATCGCATCTTTGGTTCAACCCGTCTCCGCCTCGGCCGCGCGCCAGATCGTTTCGCTCGAGGCCACCGATCTCGCCGCGGCGATCGGCGCGCGCAAGCTGTCGTGCCGCGAGGTCATGGCGGCCTATCTCGCGCGGATCGAGACGGCCAACCCGGCCGTCAACGCCGTCGTCTCGCTGCGGCCGCACGAGGCGCTGCTGGCGGAGGCCGAGCGCTGCGACGACGAGCTGGCGCGCGGCGAGTCGCGCGGGCCGCTGCACGGCTTTCCGCATGCGGTGAAGGATCTCGCGCCGACGCGCGGCCTGCGCACCACCTGGGGCTCGCCGCTGTTTCGCGATCATCTGCCCACGCACGACGCGCTGTTCGTCGAGCGCCTCAGGGCGGCGGGTGCGATCATCATCGGCAAGACCAACACGCCGGAATTCGGGCTCGGGTCGCACACGTTCAACGAGGTGTTCGGCTCGACAGGAAACGCGTTCGATCCGTCGCTCAGCGCCGGCGGCAGCTCTGGCGGCGCGGCGGTGGCGCTGGCGTTGCGCATGGTGCCCCTCGCCGACGGCAGCGATTTCGCCGGCTCGCTGCGCAATCCCGCCGGCTGGAACGGCGTGTTCGGCCTGCGCCCTTCGCCCGGGCGCGTGCCGGCGCTGCCGGAGCCAGAGGGGTTCCTGTCGCCGCTGCTCGTCACCGACGGGCCGATGGCGCGCACCGTCGCCGACCTGTCGCTGCTGCTCGCCGTGATGAGCGGCGCGGATTCGCGGGCGCCGCTGGCGCTGGCCGAGCCGCCGCTGCCGGCGGCATTGCTCGAGGGGGACGCGCGCGGCCGGCGGATCGGCTGGCTCGGCGACCTCGATGGCGCGCTGCCGATGGAGGACGGGATCCTGCCGCTGGCCGAGCGCGCGCTCGCGGCGCTGAGTGCCGCGGGCTGCGACGTCGAGCCGGCCGCGCTTGGCTTCGACGAGGAGCGACTGTGGCGCTGCTGGCTGGTCTGGCGGCATGCGCTCATCGGCGGCGGCCACCATCGCAGCTATGCCGACGCGGACGCGCGAAAAATGCTGAAGCCGGAGATGATCTTCGAGATCGAGGGGAGCCTGCGCCTGACCGCGACGGACCTCTACGAGGCCTCGGCGGACCGCGCCGCGCTGCGCGCGGCCGTGCTGCGCTTGCTCGAGCGGTTCGACGCCCTGGCGCTTCCGAGCGCACAGGTCTTCCCGTTTCCGCGCGATCAGCGCTGGCCGCGCGAGATCGCGGGCCGCGAAATGGACACGTACCACCGCTGGATGGAGGTGGTGATCCCGGGCACGCTGTCGGGCTGCCCGGTGATCTGCCTGCCGGCCGGCCTCGGGGGCACGCCGGCACGGCCGTCAGGGCTGCAGCTGATCGGCAGACCGGGCGGCGAGCGCGAGCTGCTCCGCCTGGCGCGCTGCTTCGAGATCGAGACCCGGCCGCTGGAGCGGCTGCCAAAGCTCGATCAGAGCTGAACCACGTTCTCCAGCTCGAAGGTCTGGCCTTCGGGATTGGCGCCGATGACGAGCTTATTGTCGCCGGCGAACGTGTAGGGTGGCACCGGCAGGTTGTAGGGCGCCGGGACACCAGAATAGACGCGGCCGGAGAGGTCGTATTTCGAGCCGTGGCAGGGGCAGAAATAGCCGCCGAGCCAGTCCGGGGTGATGGACGCCTTGTCCGGCTCGAACTTGGGGATGCACCCGAGGTGGGTGCAGACGCCGACGAGCACGAGATATTCGGGCTTCACCGAGCGATGCCAGTTCTCGGCGTATTTCGGCTGCTGCAGCACGTCGGAATTGGGGTCGCGCAGGCGCGAGACGAGCTCGGGGTTCTGCAGGGACTTCAGCGATTCGGGGGTCCGGTTGACGATGAAGATCGGGTGGCCGCGCCACTTCACGATGATCTGCTGACCCGGCTGGATCGCGCCGATGTTGACCTCGAGCGGCGCGCCGGCTGCGATGGTCGCCGCGTCGGGCTGCATCTGGTCGATCAGCGGCCAGACCGCGGCGGCGAGGCCGACGACGCCGACGGCGCCGGTGGCGATATAGAGAAAGTCACGCTTCGACGGATCTTCCGGGCCGGCCGTCATCACCTGGGTGGGGTTTGCAACTGCCATTTCGACCGCCGTCACCTCATCGACCGCCGCCCTCGGCGGATCGAGCTTCGTTTACAGATCGCGTCGCGCTCTGGCCAGAGGGAAAGCGAGGGCGCTTCGCCGTGGGCCGCGTCGATGGCCCCAACGCGACACTGCAGCGCAGAGCTGTTACGAAGTCACCATTATAGGAGGCTTGTCCCTCACCCTTTTTTCAGGCGAAATCCCGCGATGTCGCGACGCCGCAGCGAACGTCCCTACAAGGCCCAGGTCGGCGCCCTGCCGGTTCGGCACGGCGCGGACGGCGCCGAGGTTCTGCTCGTCACGTCGCGCGAGACGCGTCGCTGGATCATCCCCAAGGGCTGGCCGATGAAGGGCCGCAAGGATCACGAGGCGGCGGCGCAGGAGGCCGCCGAGGAGGCCGGCGTGACCGGCAAGGTCGGCAAGCACCCGATCGGCGCCTACACCTACCAGAAGCGCCTCGCCGACCGCGTCGAGCCGTGCCTCGTCATGGTCTATCTGCTCGAGGTCGATGCCCAGCTCGCCGACTGGCGCGAGCGCGAGGAGCGCAAGCGGCAATGGTTCACCTTGCTGCAGGCCGCGGAAATCGTGTCGCCGCCGAAGCTCGCGTCGATGATCCTCGCGCTCGG
>CAZZZM010000153.1:0-7206 GCA_964658465.1 uncultured Nakamurella sp. | reverse complement strand
GGACTGGGCCGCCGGCGCGGCGGCGGAAGGCTGGCGGATCGAGAAGTTCGAGGTCGCCTGATGAATTGCGGGGGCAAATCGTCGCCCGCCCTTCGCCCGGCGCAAAGCAGGGCCTAATCCATCCGTCATGGCTCTCCATCTCCTGAAGCTTGCGGTCGGAGCCGCGACCGTCGCCGACATCGAGGCGCACGTCGCCGAGCGTCTCGCCCGTCGCGGCGGGGAGATGCCGCGCGGCGCCGTCCACACGACGCGCATGGTGCCGAAGCGCGCCGGCGAGATCCTCGACGGCGGCTCGCTGTACTGGGTCGTGCGCGGACAGATCGCCGCGCGCCAGATCGTCCTCGCCGTGCGACCGTTCACAGATGCGGACGGTACCGGCCGCTGCGACCTCGTGCTCGACCCGACCGTGGTCGCCGTCGCGCCGCGGCCGTGCCGGGCGTTCCAGGGCTGGCGCTATCTCGCGCCGGGCTCGGCACCGGCCGATCTCTCGAGCCTCGTCGGAGGCATCGACCTGCCCGAGGCGCTGCGGCGCGACCTGGCCGAGCTCTGCCTGATCTGACCGCCGGGCCGGGATGTAGGCCGACGCACGGCTTGCGATCCCGGCGGCGGCAGGCGATCCTGCATGCGGTGGCGACGGCGCGATGATTTCCGTACGTCGCCCGTCTCGACTCCGGGCGACGACGGCGCGATGACGCGGAGATGATCTACCCGCTCGCCGCGCTGTTCCTGCTCTGGCTCGCGCTGTCGAGGTCCGGCGCGTTCCCGCGGCTCGTTCCAACGATGGCACCCGGCACCTACGAGAAGCTCGCCTCCGTCGCGGCCGTCGCCGTGGCGCTGCTCGTGCTGGTGCGCGGCAACGTGTGGGCAGCTCTCGCGGTCTTCGGCGTCGCGCTCTGGCTGCTGGGGAGGGCCAGCCGGCGCCCGTCCTCGGCGGCGCGGACCCATATGTCGCGGGTGCGCTCGGCGATGATCGAGATGGATTTCGACCAGGCCAGGGCGCGGATGACGGGGCGCATCATCGCCGGCCCCTACGAGGGCAACGCGCTCGATCGGCTCGACCAGGCGCAGTGCGAGACGATCCTCGGGATGTGTCGGCGCGACGACCCTGACGGCGCCCGGCTCCTAGAAGCCTATCTCCACCGCCGGTTTGCCGGCTGGCGTCCAGCAGGAGAGGCTCACGCCGACGCGAGGTCCGCTTGGGCGCGCGGCTCGAGCCGAATGTCCGAGGACGAGGCCTATGAGGTACTCGGTCTTCGCCGCGGCGCGGCGCGCGACGAGGTCGTGCGCGCGCATCGCGCGGTCATGAAGAAGTGGCATCCCGACCAGGGCGGGACCGCGGACCTTGCCGCCCGTGCCAACGAAGCCAAGGAGATTCTCCTTCGCCGCCATGCCTGAAACTCCATACGCAACGCAGACGCTCGAACTCGACCGGTCGTCGACCGGCGGCGCTCAATTCCTCGTGGTGAAACAGGACATGCCGGCGCGCTTCAGAGCCCGGCAGGCGCCTTCCGCCTGATCCGGCTCGAGGCCGGCGAAACGGGCGCGGAACAGCGTCGTGCCGCCCTTCTGCACCTTTTCGGTGAACGAGTGGGCGCCGGAGAGCGCGCCATGCGCCTGGCTCTTGGCGCGGGCGAAGAGGTCGTTCGCCTTGGCGACGCTGTCGGGGGCGCCGATCTGGATCATCATGCCGCCGTGCGGCGGGCGGCCGGTCGCTTGCGGCACGACGGGCTCGAGGCTCGCGACCTTGATCGGCTTCATGAGCTCGGCCTGCGCGGCGGCCTTGTCGCGGCGGCTGCGGCGCGACGGGGTCGTCGTGGCCGCGCCGTCGTAGTGCGAGGTCGATCCGTCGAGGCGCGCGAGGCGCGTCGGACGCTGGCGGATCGAGCCGGTCGCCAGCATGTCGCGCTCGGGCGGCACCGGGACGTTCGACACGAAGGCCGGGCGCGCCCGCAGGCTCGTCTGCGGCGCGACTTCGGCGGCTGCCACCTCGACGGCATGGGCGTGGCGCAGATGAACCGGTCCGCGGACCTCGGCTTCCGTCTCGGCCGGCGGCAGCGGCGCCGCCTCCGGCTCCGCGGCAGCGGCGACGTCGCGCGGCGGCGGGGCGACCGGCGCCTCCGCGGCGGCCTCGTCGTCGACGCCCTCGACCGGCGGCGCATCCTCTCCGACCCGGCTCACGACCGGGATCGCTTCGGCGACATGTTCGAGATCGGGATTTTCGGCCACCATCGGCGCCGAGCGGCGGGTCGCGCACTTGTCGATCTGCGCCTCGATGAGGTCCGCCATGATGTGATCGCGGCCGAGCCGGGTCTTGCCGCCGAGCACGACCGAGACGAGCCAGTGGCCGTTGCGGTTGACCGAGGACAGAAGGTTGAAGCCCGACGCCACCGTGTAGCCGGTCTTGATGCCGTCCATGCCCTCCACCTGATCCATCAGGTGGTTGTGGTTCGGCATCGTCTGGCCGGCGTAGGTGAAGGAATGCGTCGAGAAATAATGGAAGTATTGCGGGTATCGGTCGTGGATCGCCCGGCCCAGCGTCGCGAGATCGCGCGCGGTCGTCCACTGCTCGTCGGCCGGCAGGCCCGAGGCGTTGACGAAATTGGTGCGCGACATGCCGAGGGCGTGCGCCTTGCGCGTCATCATCGAGGCGAAGGCGGGCTCGCTGCCGCCGATCTGCTCGGCGATCGTGACCGCCATGTCGTTCGCCGACTTGGTGACGATCGCCTTGATCGCGTCCTCGACGCGGATGGTCGAGCCGGGCCGCAGGCCGAGCTTGGTCGGCTTCTGCGCCGCCGCGTGGGCGGAGACCTCCATGCGCGAGTCGAGCGAGAGATGATGGCGCTCGAGTTCGCCGAACAGAAGGTAGAGCGTCATCACCTTGGTGATCGAGGCGGGATGACGCAGGGCGTTCTCGTCCTGGCCGTAGAGGACGCGGCCGGAATTCCCGTCGATCGCGAAGGCCGAGAACGGCGGCGTAAAGCCGCCGCCGCGCTGATGGAAGCGCGCCATCCGCGGCATGTGCGGTGCGATCTCGATGCGGGCCCGAGACGCGTGGCGATGATGGTGGCGGGCGGCGGCGGGTGAGGAGGCGAGGGACGCGGCGACAAGGCAAAGGCCCGCAACCGACGCGCGCTGAAGCCGCTGGTGCGGCGGCGCGCCAAACTCGAACTTCATGCGTCCTCGCCCTCGACACGGGGCGGTGAGATCGCGACGTGCCCCGGAAGACACGCTATCGCGGGGCAGTTACCTCGTGGTTAAGCGATCGCCTCCATCACGATCGGCCCGTGCCAGCGCGGGACAGCCGCCCCCGGACCCTCCCCCTTTCGACATATATTGCAGTGCACCCAAGTCGATTGAAAGATTTTGTGCGGTGCACTATGTCTGTCTCACGCACGGCGGCGGACGCAACGTCGCCACCGTGACGCGACACGTAAGGAGCAAAACCGATGGCTACGCAGTTCGGAGATTTCTCGAAGCTCGGACAGGACCATGTCGAGCAGATGTCGGCGACGGCCGCTTCGGTCGCCCGCGGGTTCCAGGCGATCGCCGCCGAGACCACCGATTTTTCGAAGCGCTCGCTCGAGTCGACCTCGGCCTATGTCGAGAAGCTGTTCGGCGTGAAGTCCTTCGACACCGCGATCCAGCTGCAGAGCGAGTTCGCCAAGTCGCAGTTCGAGAGCTTCCTCGCGCAGACGAACAAGATCGGCGAGATCTACAAGGACATCGCCAAGGAGGCGTTCAAGCCGGTCGAGTCGGCGATCGCCAAGGGCCAGGAAGCCGTTCACCAGAACTAATCGAAGCTGACGTGATGCGGTCGGCGCTGCGACGGCGCCGACCTTTACAACAGGCTTGGCATTTGAAAGGCTCGACCATCTGGTCGGGCCTTTTGCCGTTTTCGAGGTGTCGTTCTTGCATGAAGCCCGCGAGGTTGCCGGAGGTTCGAATGTGCGTTTCGCCACTGGCGAAGATCGGATCGCCACCGCATATCTCGATCGTCACGACGAGGGTTTAAGGTGAACGAGTTGCGCTCTTCGAGCGAAGACATCGACCGGGTCGGCGCCGAGACGGATGCCGTGCGCGGCGTCGTCTCGCCGTCGGCCGTCGCGCCGCGCGGCGCCGACAAGGACGGTCACAACGAGGACGGCGGGGACGGCGGCAAGAGCGGCAACGGCGCGGGCGGCAACGGCTCCGGCACCGCCGTCATCACGCGGACCCGCACGCAGACGCGGCGGCCGGGCATGTACCGCGTGCTGCTGCTCAACGACGACTACACGCCGATGGAATTCGTCGTCGTCGTCCTGCGCAAGTACTTCAGCAAGGGGTCCGACGAGGCCACGCGCATCATGCTGCACGTGCATCAGCACGGCGTCGGCGAATGCGGCATCTTCACCTACGAAGTCGCCGAGACGAAGGTGACGCAAGTGATGGACTACGCCCGAAAGCACCAGCATCCGCTGCAGTGCATCATGGAAAAGAAATAGAGGTCGACGCCATGCCCTCCTTCTCTCGAAATCTGGAACAATCACTTCACAGGGCCTTGGCGATCGCGAACGAAAAGAACCACGAATACGCGACGCTCGAGCACCTGCTGCTCAGCCTGACCGACGATGCCGAGGCGTCCGCCGTCCTGCGGGCCTGCTCCATCGATCTCGACCTGCTGCGCAAGAACCTGCGCGACTACATCGAGCGCGAGCTCGAAAATCTCGTGTCCGACGGGCGCGAGGACGCCAAGCCGACGACCGGCTTCAACCGCGTGATCCAGCGCGCCGTCATCCACGTGCAATCGTCGGGACGCGAGGAGGTGACGGGCGCCAACGTCCTCGTCGCGATCTTCGCCGAACGCGAGAGCCATGCCGCGTACTTCCTGCAGGAGCAGGACATGACGCGCTACGACGCCGTCAATTACATCAGCCACGGCATCGCCAAGCGGCCGGGCCTCGCCGATTCGTCGAAGTCGCCGCGCGGCGCCGACGACGAGGGCGACCGCGACGGCAAGGACGGCAAGGATCCGAGCGACCCGAAGAAGAAGGAGGGCGCGCTCGAGGCCTATTGCGTCAACCTCAACAAGAAGGCGCGCGACGGCAAGATCGATCCGCTGATCGGCCGCGAGGCCGAGGTGCAGCGCACGATCCAGGTGCTGTGCCGCCGCCACAAGAACAACCCGCTGCTGGTCGGCGAGGCCGGCGTCGGCAAGACGGCGATCGCCGAGGGCCTGGCGCGCAAGATCGTCAAGAGCGAGGTGCCGGAGGTGCTCGCGGAGGCGACGGTGTTCGCGCTCGACATGGGCACGCTGCTCGCCGGCACGCGCTATCGCGGCGACTTCGAGGAGCGCCTGAAGCAGGTGATGAAGGAGATCGAGAACCACAAGAAGGCGATCCTCTTCATCGACGAGATCCACACCGTGATCGGCGCCGGCGCCACGTCGGGCGGCGCGATGGACGCGTCGAACCTCCTGAAGCCGGCGCTGTCGCAGGGCACGCTGCGCTGCATCGGCTCGACCACCTACAAGGAATACCGCCAGTACTTCGAGAAGGACCGCGCGCTGGTCCGGCGATTCCAGAAGATCGACGTCAACGAGCCGTCGGTCGCCGATGCCGTCGAGATCATGAAAGGTTTGAAGCCCTACTTCGAGGACTTCCACAAGATCAAGTACACGAGCGAGGCGATCAAGGCCGCCGTCGAGCTGTCGGCGCGCTACATCCACGACCGCAAGCTGCCCGACAAAGCGATCGACGTGATCGACGAGACGGGCGCGAGCCAGATGCTGCTGCCCGAGGCCAAGCGCAAGAAGACGATCGGCCTCAAGGAAGTCGAGGCGACGATCGCGACGATGGCGCGCATCCCGCCGAAGACCGTGTCGAAGGACGATGCCGAGGTGCTCGAGCATCTGACCGAGACGCTGGAGCGCGTCGTCTACGGCCAGAACTCGGCGATCGAGGCCTTGACGTCGGCGATCAAGCTCGCCCGCGCCGGCCTGCGCGACGGCGAGAAGCCGATCGGCTCGTACCTGTTCTCCGGCCCGACCGGCGTCGGCAAGACCGAGGTCGCCCGCCAGCTGGCGACGAGCCTCGGCGTCGAGCTCGTGCGCTTCGACATGTCGGAATACATGGAGCGCCACACGATCTCGCGCCTCATCGGCGCACCGCCCGGCTACGTCGGCTTCGACCAGGGCGGCCTGCTCACCGATGCGATCGACCAGCATCCGCATTGCGTGCTGCTGCTCGACGAGATCGAGAAGGCGCATCCCGAGCTCTACAACATCCTGCTGCAGGTGATGGACCACGGGAAGCTCACCGACCACAACGGCAAGCAGATCGACTTCCGCAACGTCATCCTGATCATGACGACGAATGCGGGCGCCTCCGACATGGCGCGCGCGGCCTTCGGCTTCACGCAGAACAAGCGCGTCGGCGAGGACACCGAGGCGATCAAGAAGCTGTTCACGCCGGAGTTCCGCAACCGCCTCGACGCGATCGTGGCGTTCGGCCACCTGCCGCCGGAGGTCATCGCCAAGGTCGTCGACAAGTTCATCATGCAGTTGGAAGCCCAACTTGCGGACCGGAACGTGACGATCGAGCTGACCGACGAGGCGCGTCGCTGGCTGGTCGAGAACGGCTACGACGAGCAGATGGGCGCCCGCCCGATGTCCCGCGTCATCCAGACGGCGATCAAGACGCCGCTGGCCGACGAGGTGCTGTTCGGCCGGCTCAAGAACGGCGGCACGGTGCGCGTCATGGTGACCACCGACGACGACGGGACGCGGAAGCTCGGCTTCGTGTATCCGGAGGGGCCGGTGCTGCCGCGCCCCGAGCGCGACATCGTCGAGGCCGGTAAGAAGCGCGTCCGCTCCGAACCCGAGGTGCGCCGCGCCAAGGCGCGCAAGGCGGGCGAGGAGGATCCGGACGACGACGATCTCGAGCCCGACGAGGAGGAGATCGTCGCGGAAGCCGAAGGCGCCGTCGAGACCGACGAGCCGGCGAAGCCCGGCCGCAGCGTACCGAACTTCCCGCTGAAGAGCTGATCGCGTTTGATATCAGGTGAAAAGGCCCGGTCCGCGAGGATCGGGCCTTTTCGTTTGTGGGCCAATGAAGGGCCGGAGCCTAGTCCTGTCGGGACGGAAGACGAGCAGTGCTCACGTCCGCGCCAGCTTGGCGACCTCCTCGTGCCGGAAGCAGGTGACGAGGTGGTCGTTCACCAGGCCGCAGG
>CAZZZM010000152.1:0-7217 GCA_964658465.1 uncultured Nakamurella sp. | reverse complement strand
GCCTTCGCGCGGCTCGGCGGCGATGCCGAGGCGCAGGCCGCCGCCTTCCTCGCCGCGATGATGGATGCGCCGGCCGAGCCGCGCATCGCGCGCAAGACGACAATCCGCGTGGTGGAGGGCTAGGACCCCTCCGCGTTGCGGGCCATGAAGTCGGCCGCCGTGCCGTCCTTCGCATCGACGAAGGTGATGTCGGTCGGCGCGCGGCGCGGCGTGTCGATCGCGAGCACCGTGAAGGGCTCCTCGAGGAGACGCGGGATGGCGTGCACCGTCTGGCGATCGAATACCAGAAGCTGGCCGGGGCCGACCTCGGCTTCCTCGGACGCGTCGCCGATCCAGAACCGGGCGCGCCCCGACAGCACGTAGAGGAACTCGTCGCAGGTCTCGTGGAAGTGCGCCGGCACCGGCTTCAAGACGCGGAACACCCGCGCCGAGGCCGTCTCGCGATCGGTGATGTAATCATCGACGATCATCGCCTTTGCGTCGGCGGGCAGAGCCTCGGCCAGCGCCCTGACGTCGAACCGGCCGGATCGTCTTGCGTCGCTCATCGCGTCCTCCTGGAGGGAGCGACAGGATAGCACCCGCTCCTCGCCTTGCCACGTGCCGCGCGGGCCGGCATTCTTCGGCCATGAGCACCCCCCTCGACAGCCAGGCGCGCGAGGCGTTGCGCGAGACCGGCGCGCTGCGCAGCCTCAACCAGCGCTCGCTCGACGTGTTCCGCCGCATCGTCGAGAGCTATCTCGCCACCGGCGAGCCGCTCGGCTCGCGCAACCTGTCGCGGCTGCTGCCGGTGCCGCTGTCGCCGGCCTCGGTGCGCAACGTCATGCAGGCGCTCGAGGAGAGCGGCCTGATCTTCGCGCCGCACACCAGCGCCGGCCGCCTGCCGACCGAGGTCGGCCTGCGGTTCTTCGTCGACGCGCTGCTCGAGATCGGCGACATCGACGCCGAGGAGCGCCGGCAGATCGAGGCGCAGCTCGGCATGGGCCGCGACCAGGGCTTCGAGGCGATGCTCACCGAGGCCACGACCATGCTGTCGGGCCTCACCCGCGGCGCCGGCGTGGTGGTGACGACGAAGGACAACGGCCGCCTCAAGCACATCGAGTTCCTGCGCCTCGAGCCCGAGCGCGCGCTGGCCGTGCTGGTCGGCGAGGACGGGCAGGTCGAGAACCGCGTGCTGCCGATCGCCGCCGGCCTGCCCTCCTCGGCGCTCGTCGAGGCCGGCAATTACCTCAACGCCCGCATCCGCGGCCGCACGCTCGCCGAGGCGCGCGCCGAGATCGACGCGGCGCGCGGGGCCGCCGAGGCCGAGCTCGACGCGCTCACCGCCAAGCTCGTCGACCAGGGCCTCGCCTCCTGGGCGGCGGGCCAGGGCCAGTCGCAGCTCATCGTGCGCGGCCAGGCCAACCTGCTCGACAATCTCACCGCCGCCGAGGACCTCGAGCGCATCCGCCTGCTGTTCGCCGATCTCGAGACCAAGAAGGACGTCGTCGACCTGCTGTCGCGAGCCGAGACGGGCGAGGGCGTGCGCATCTTCATCGGCTCGGAGAACAAGCTCTTCTCGCTCTCCGGCTCGTCGATGATCGCGGCGCCGTTCCGCGACGGCCAGCAGCGCATCGTCGGCGTGCTCGGCGTCATCGGCCCGACGCGGCTCAACTACGCGCGCATCGTGCCGATGGTGGACTATACCTCGAAGCTGCTCGCGCGGATGATGTCGCAGGGGTGAGGGGCTGCGCTGCCGAAGCAGCCGATCGCTCCTCGCCTTCGGCCCTTAGCACTGGCGCTCCGCGCGCGTCCGTGATGTGAGTCGCCGCGATGGCGATGCCCGAGGAGACACAACCCGCGGCCGGAAAGCCCGCGCGCACGTCCCTTCCCGCGGTTCCGATCCGGGTCGGGGAGCGTTGGCTTGCGCCCTGGCGCGACGACGCGGTCCGGCGCCGCGCCTGGCATGCGGCCACCGCCGCGGCGATCTGCGCGATCTATTCCGGCGGCCTCGCCTACCTGCTCTATCGCGATGCGCATCGGCCGATCGAGACGACGAAGGTCGCGGAGATCCCCGTCGAGCTGCTCCCGCCGCCACCGCCACCGCCGCCGCCCGCGCCGAAGCAGACGCCCCCGCCGGCGCAGAAGGAGATCGAGAAGCCGGCGTCCTCCGCCCCGCGCGCGCCGTCGGAGGAGAAGGTCGAGACCGATAAGCTCGACGAAGCGACGCGCGCGCCGAAGGCCGAGACGGCGCCGCAGGACGGCGAGAAGGCGCCGCCCGCGCAGCCGCCGGCCGCGCCCGCCGAGGCGTCCGAGCACGACGACACGCAGCAGGACGCGGCGAAGGACGACATCTTGAAGAAGGACGCGGAGGCGCTCGACAAGGCCGCGCCGACGCCGCCCAGGAAGCCGGAGAAGATCGCCAAGGCGCCGCCAAAGGCCAAGCAGCGCCGCGAGCAGACGGCCCTGCAGCGGCTCACGGCCAAGTCCGACGCCCCGGACTACAAGCTGGCGCGACCGACCAAGAAGGCGCCGATCACCGGCGGCAACGAGGACAACCGCTACCTCTCCAACGTCTTCGCCAAGATCATGGCGAACTACCGCGGCGTCGACGCCGGCCCGGATGCCGACGACACGACCTGCACCGTCGCGTTCGACGTCGACAGCGACGGCACCATTCTGGCAATGCAGATCGTCAAGAGCAGCGGCGACGACGACATCGACGAAGCCGCCGTCGCCGCCGTGTCGCGCGCCTCGCCGCTGCCGCCGCTGCCGCCCGGCGCGCCGCACGGCCTCATCGCCCGCATCGGCCCGCACGGGCCGTCGATGCGCATGGGCCGCAGCGAGCGGGAATAGGATTCCCGCGTCAGTGCACCGTGAACGTCATGTCGCGCCAGCCGTTGGCGGCGGCGACGCGGTCGATCAGCGCGGCCTTGCGCGCCTCGGCGTCAGCGAGACGCGCGTCGATCTCCTCGCCCGACGATTTCGAGGCGCCAGCCCAGACCGTGCCGCCGATCATCGCCGTCAGCGCGGCAATGAGGATCGTCGGCGCGCTCAGCGCCGGCAGCCAGAACGACGACACGAGGACGAGCGTCCCGCCGATCACGGCGACACGCGAGGCGACGATCGCGCGGCGGCAGCCGTCGCGCGCGTCGAGCAGGTCGGCGATCTCGTCGTCGACGGCCGCGAACGCCGCATCCGCATCGATCGCCGCACCGGTCATCTGTCGACGCGATATTTGCGCTGCGTGATCGACGGCACCAGCCGCTGGTGGCGGTGGTGACGGTAGATGGGCGGGTTGCCCTGCGAACCGGCGCCGGTGATCTGCGGGTAGGGATCGTCGATCAGCTTCTGCGGGCCGCCGAACCCGCCCGGCTCGGGATCGAGCGGCGCGGCGCCGGGCACCGCCTCCGGATAGGGCGTCGGGATCAGCGACTGCGCCCCCCCGGCGGGCGACGCCAGGACGAGGAGAGCCGACGCCGCGAGGATCGCCGCGACGCGCATCAGTGCTGCTCGACGCCGTAATTGCGTTGGTAGGTCGAGGGCACGCGCTGCTGCGCGCCGCCGATCGTCGCATTCGGCGCGTTGCCCTGCGAGCCGGGCGTCGCCTGCGGATAGGGGGTGGGCGCCAGGCTCTGCGACGGCGTCGTGCTCGACGTCGACGGGTTGAGCGGCGCCGTGCCGGGCGACGCGCCGGGATAGGGCGACGGGATCAGGCTCTGCGCCGCCACTGCAGGCAGCGGGGCGGCGAGCGCGAGGGCGAGGGCGAGCGGCAGGATTTTGGGGGTCATGGATCGCATATGTGCACGCGGCGCGGGCCTGCCCAGACGGGTCGAAGCGATTGACCCGCCTGCCGTCAGAGCTTAGCTGAACGGCCATGACACACGACGAAGGTTGGGCCGAGCCGAAGGTGACGGCCGTGCTGGTGCTTGCCGACGGCACCGTGCTCGAAGGCGAAGGGTTCGGCGCGACCGGCAGCGCTGTCGGCGAGGTCTGCTTCAACACCGCGATGACGGGCTACGAGGAGATCCTGACGGATCCCTCCTATGCGCAGCAGATCCTCACCTTCACCTTTCCGCATGTCGGCAACGTCGGCACCAACGACGAGGACATCGAGTCGCTGAACCTCGCCGCGGCGACGGGGGCGATCGGCTGCGTCGTGCATGCAACGGTGACCGGCCCCTCGAACCATCGCGCGAGCCTGCATTTCGACGACTGGCTGAAGCGCCGCGGCATCATCGGCCTCGCCGGAATCGACACCCGCGCGCTCACCGCCCTGGTGCGCGACAAGGGCATGCCGAACGCCGTCATCGCCCATGCCGAGGACGGCGTCTTCGATCTCGACGCGCTCAAGGCGCAGGCGGCGGGATGGTCGGGCGTCGAGGGGCTCGACCTCGTGCCTGGCGTGACCAGCGCGCAGCGTCTCGAATGGGACGAGACGGTGTGGGACCTCGAAGGCGGCTACGGCAAGCAGACCGCGCCGCGCTACAAGGTCGTGGCGATCGACTACGGCATCAAGCGCAACATCCTGCGCCTGCTCGCCGATGCCGGCTGCGCGGTGACCGTCGTGCCCTCGACCGCGAGCGCCGCCGACATCCTGGCGCTGAAGCCCGACGGCGTGTTCCTGTCGAACGGCCCGGGCGACCCGGCCGCCACCGGCGCCTACGCGGTTCCGGTGATCAAGGACATCCTCGACAGCAGGGTACCGACCTTCGGTATCTGCCTCGGCCACCAGCTGATGGCGCTGGCGATCGGCGCGACGACCAAGAAGATGCACCAGGGCCACCATGGCGCCAACCATCCGGTGAAGGACTACACGACCGACAAGGTCGAGATCGTCTCGATGAACCACGGCTTCGCGGTCGACACGGACACCCTGCCCGCCCATGCGCGCGAGACGCACAGAAGTCTCTTCGACGGCTCGAACTCCGGCCTCGAGCTCACCGACCGCCCGGCCTTCTCGGTGCAGCACCACCCCGAGGCCTCGCCCGGGCCGAAAGACAGCCACTACCTGTTCACGCGCTTCACGCAGCTGATGGACAAATCGAAAGACGCGCCGGCCGGGTGAGCCGGCGTCGACCCTTCCAATGGCGATCGGATTGGACTAGGGAGGGCACGACTTTCTCGGCGCGCGGATCGATCCGCGACAGGGCGCCGTCGGGCGCGTCCTTCGACAAATCAAGGCGCCCCCGAGGCGCGCCGTATGACCAACATCGGGCTTGCAAGGGCTGGCGGCTTCGCCGAATGTCCGCGCCCGGTTCGACGAGCGGGAGTGATCGGTGGATACGAGGGACGAGGCGGCGACGACAGCCGGCCAGAAGGCGCCGATCGATCACGACGATCTCGTCAACAAGATCATCGACACGATCGTCACCGAGGGCATGATCGACCGCGAGAAGGTCACGCCCGAGGCGACCATCGAGAGCCTCGACCTGAAGTCGATCGACATCGTGATGATCCTCACCGCGATCGAGGACAAGTTCGACGTCTACATCCCGATGGACGGGCCGTTCCACGACGCCAAGAACGTCAAGGACCTGATCGACGCAATCGCCAGCTACATCATCAAGGAAAAAGCGGCCTGATGGCTTCCGAGAGGCGCGTCGTCGTCACCGGCATCGGGGCGGTCTCCGCCGCCGGCGTCGGCGCCGAGGCGCTGTGGACCGCCGCCCGCGACGGGCGACCCTGCATCAACCCGCCCGTCTTTCCCTACGAGTACCGCGGCCGCATCAAGATCGCGGCGCAGGTCCAGGGTTTCGTCGCCACCGATCATCTCGAGCGGGACGTGCTGCCGCTCTGCGACCCGGTCAGCCAGTACCTGCTGGTCGCCGCCGACGAGGCGATCGCCCAGGCGGGCTTCCCGCGAGACACGCGGTTCGGCCCGCGCGGCTCGACGATCATCGGCACCGGCATCGGCGGCATGATCACGATCGAGGAAGGCATCCACCGCGCGCTCGTGCTGAACGGGCGGCCGCATCCGCTGATGGTGCCGAAGCTCATTCCCAGTGCCTGCCCCGCCAACCTGTCGATCCGCTACGGCCTGCAGGGGCCGAGCTTCGCCGTCGTCTCGGCCTGCTCCTCGGCGACGCAGGCGATCGGCATCGGCCTGCAGATGGTGCGCGCGGGCGTCGTCGACGTCGCCGTCGTCGGCGGCACCGAGGACCACATCACCAACAACGCGATGCTGGCGTGGGAAGCGCTGCGCGTGATGACGCCGGACTTCTGCCGCCCGTTCTCGAAGGGACGCAACGGCATGATCCTCGGCGCCGGCGCCGGCGTCGTGGTGCTCGAATCGGAGGAGCATGCGAAGGCGCGCGGCGGCAAGATCCTCGCCGTGCTCGCCGGCTACGGGACGACGACGGATGCCAGGGACATGGTGGCGCCCGACGTCGAGGGCGCCGCGCGCGCGATGACCATCGCGCTCGACGACGCCGACGTGCGGCCCGAGGCGATCGACTACGTCAATGCGCACGGCACCGCGACCATCGTCAACGATTCCACTGAGTCCGCCGCCCTCCACAAGGTGTTCGGCGGACGCGGCGCGCACGTGCCCATCTCCTCGACGAAGCCGATCCACGGCCACGGGCTCGGCGCCGCCGGCGCGCTCGAGTTCGTCGTCACCATGGGCGCCATCCGCGACCAGATCGCGCCGCCGACGATCAACTTCCTCGAGCCGGACGAGAAATGCCCGGTCGATGCGATCCCCAACGAGGCGCGGCCGATGCGGATCAGGACCGCGATGAGCAATTCCTTCGCCTTCGGGGGCATCAACGCCGTCCTCGTCCTGCAGGCGCCGGACGCGGCGTGAGCACCGCCGACATCGGCACCTTCGCGGTGTCGGCGGACGCGGACGACGTCGCGGCCTTCCGCCGCGCCGCGCGGCTCGACGAGAGCGACGCGCTGCCCTTCACCTGGCCGATCCGCTGGATGGCGCGCCCCGACATCCGCGCCGCGCTCACCGCCCTGGTGCCCGAGCCCGACCTCGTGCCCTTCCACGAATCGCAGACGTTCGACTATGCCGCGCCGCTGCGCGCCGGCATTGGCTACATGCTCGCCGTGACGGCGCGGCGCGACGGCGCGCCGGAGCGATTGGTGGTCGAGGGGGTGCTGAGCGCCGACGGCGCCCGCGTAGCGACGATCGAGACGGTACTGCGGCTGTTCTCGACCACGGAGGCGCGCGATGCTTGAGCCGTCCTCGGTCGAGCGCACAGCCCTCCCTTCTCCCGCTTGCGGGAGAAGGT
>CAZZZM010000151.1:0-7280 GCA_964658465.1 uncultured Nakamurella sp. | reverse complement strand
GGGCGAGAAGGCCGAAGGCTGCTCGTCCTTGGAGCCGAGAGCCGCCGGGCAGATGCCCTTCGAGTTGTTGTCTTCGCCGTTGTGCTCGGTCGAGTACTTGGCGACGACCTGCGGGCGACCGTAGTTCGGCGACGACTTGTCCATGTCGACGCCGGACGTCCAGTTGACCGCCGGGTCGTACTTCTGGGCGACGAGCAGATCGCCGTTCTCGCGGTTCAGCGTGTAGCCGAGACCGTTACGATCGAAGTGGACCAGCATCGGCGTCTCTTTGCCGTTGATCTTCTGGTTCACCAGCGGCATTTCGTTGATGCCGTCGTAGTCCCACTCGTCGTGGGGGGTCATCTGGTAGACCCACTTGGCCACGCCCGTGTCGGGGTTACGCGCCCAGATGGTCATCGACCACTTGTTGTCGCCCGGACGCTGCTTGGGGTTCCAGGTCGAGGGGTTGCCCGAGCCGTAGTAGAACAGGTTCAGCTTGGGATCGTACGAGTACCAGCCCCAGGTGCAGCCGCCGCCGGTCTTCCACTGATCGCCTTCCCAGGTCTTCAGCGAGGAGTCCTTGCCGACCGGCTTGCCGAGCGAGGTGGTCTTCTCCGGGTCGACCATGATCTGGTCGTCCGGGCCTTCCGAGAAGGCGCGCCACACGCGCTTGCCGGTGTTCTCGTCGTAGGCGGTCACGTGGCACTGCACGCCGAACTCGCCGCCGGAGATGCCGACGATGACCTTGCCGTTGACCGGCAGGACAGTGGCGGTGTTGGTCTGGCCGCGCTTCGGATCGCCGTTGGCGACCTTCCACAGCTCCTTGCCGGTCTTGGCGTCGAGCGCCACGACGTTGGTGTCGGCCTGATGCAGGAAGATCTTGCCGTTGTCGTAGGCGAGGCCGCGGTTGACGGTGTCGCAGCACATGACCGGGATGACCGCCGGGTCCTGCTTCGGCGTATAGCGCCACAGGATCTTGCCGTCGTTGTTGAGGTCGAGCGCGTAGACGATGTTCGGGAACGGCGTGTGGACGTACATGACGTCGCCGATCACCAGGGGCGAGCCCTCGTGGCCGCGGAGGACACCCGTCGAGAAGGTCCAGGCGACCTGGAGGTTCTTGACGTTCTTGGCGTTGATCTGGTCGAGCTTCGAATACGCCGTGTTGGCGTAGTCACCGCGCTGCTCGACCCAATCGTTGGGGTTCTGCATGAGCTTCGCGGCCGAAGGACCGGAGACCTCTTTCGGCGCGGCGTCGTCGGCCATCACCGGAAGCGAATAAGACAGGAGACAGGCAGTGGCGACAGCCAAGCCGATATGTTTCATTTGGGCTTCCTCCAGGGACACCTGCGTCAGCAATTAAAGACTGCCGTAGTGTCGCAGATTTACGTTTCTACTGAGCAACCAAGCATTCTCCGACGGCGTCGCGATTTGTTTTTTCTTTGGTACGACAGCGTGGTTCCTCGATGTGGCATGTCATCGGAGACGCCGGACACTACCAACATGCGGTCCGTGCGCAAGACGTTTCTTAGGGAACGCTCATACGCAAATCCTCTGTCTTTCGGCATAGGAAAACGGCAGGCAGAAAGTTCGTGCAAAAACATTGGGCTGCCGCAGCGCAGCACGGCTAAATGTTTTAAGAACCTCATTAAAAAGAATTTTCGCGCATGCGGCGAAACTTCGCATCCGGGAGATACGTACCGGGAACCCGCCGCTCAACCCCGGGTCGGTCCGCCGACGCCGGACCTGCCGTTTTCGTAGGCGACCAAACCAAGCAGCCGCTCCCGCTCGGTCGTCAGCCAGGCCGCGGTCCGCTGCGACCTGGGGGCGTGGTAATCGACGGTCTCTATCACTTTCGTCGGGCGCGGCGCCAAAACGTGGATCCGGTCGCTGAAGGTCAGCGCCTCGTCCGAATTATGCGTGACCATCAATACTGTCGCTCGTCTCGCCGCCACAGCGTCGAAGACTGCGGCGCGCAGCGACGTCGCGCTGGCCTCGTCGAGCGAGACGAAGGCCTCGTCGAGCACCAGCAGGTCGGGCTCGACGGCCAGCCCGCGCGCCAGGGCGACCCGCCGCTGCATGCCGAGCGACAATTGATTGGGGCGATGGCCGTGCCAGGGGGCGAGCCCGAGCTCGTCGAGCAGCGCGTCGAGCTTGGCGCGGCCGAATCCCGGCGCCGCGAGCGTGACGTTCTCGGCCACCGTGCGCCACGGCAGCAGCCGCGGATCCTGGAAGACGACGCCGAGATGCAGCGAGCGCGGCGGCGGCACGATCGTGCCCTCGAACTCGGCATCGAGCCCCATGATGATGCGCAGCGCCGTCGTCTTGCCGCAGCCCGACGGCCCGAACAGGCAGGTGACCTTCGAGGGCTGCAGCGCGAAGGCGAGCCCGTCGATGATCTCGAGCTTCGCCGCGCCGCGCCCGCGCGTCTTGCGGGCGATCGCAACGTCAAGAAGCGGCTGATCGCCAGCGTCGGGCATGATCGTCGAGCGGTTGCAGGATGAGGAGCTCGACCGCCAGCATGACGAGCGAGAAGGCGACGCTGTAGCCTATGATCTCCTTGATGGCGAACACGCTGAAGTAGCGCGAGATGGCGAAGCCGACGCCGTTGGAGAGGCCGAAGAACTCGACGACCAGCACGATCTTCCACACGATGCCGATGCCCGAGCGCGTCGCGGCGATCACGAAGGGCATCGCCTGCGGTAGCCAGATCTGACGGAAGCGGGTGGGAAACGAGAATCGGTAGATGTCGGCGATGTCGTCGAGGCCGGGGTCGAACGCGCGGACGCCGTCGCGCAGGATGATCGTGTTGTTGGGAAACTTCGAGAAGAACACCGCCAGGATGGCCGAGGTGTCGTTCAAGCCGAACCAGATGTAGCAGAGCGCGGCGATCACCAGCACCGGCGTGTTCATCAGCATGAGCACCCACGGCATGAACGCCTCGTCCGCCCGCCGCGAGCGGCCGAACAGGAAGCCGAGCCCGCAGCCGATCACCATGGCGATCACGAAGGCGGCGGCGGCGCGCCACAGCGTCATGCCGATGTTGAACAGCATGTCGCCGTCCACGAGGTCGGTGCCGATGAAGGCCAACACCGCCCACGGCGTCGGCAGGTTGCGCGGGTGCAGCAGGCCGGCCACCAGCCCCCACAGCACGACGAAGGCGGCGATCGAGAGGATGAAGCGGGAGCTGCGCGCCAGCGTGTCCGTCAATCGGGTGCCGCTCAACTGAAGACGGCCTGGTCGACGTAGAGATCGCTCGGGAGGCTCGTCGCCTCGCCGACCAGCGCGGCGCCGCCGAGCCCGGCGACGACGGCGAAGAAGGCCTGCGCGTCGGCGATCTCGCTGGCCCGCGGCTTCTTCGGCACGCCGCGCAGATAGGCCTGCTTGAGCGCCGCGAAGGTCGCCTCGTCGGGCGCCCGCATCAGCGGCCGCAGCGGGTCCCAGGCCTTGGGATCGCTCGCCAGCAGGTCGTTGGCCTGTCGCACGGCCTTGGCGAAGCCTACGAGCCGCTCCTGCGGGACGCCCGGCTTGAAGAGAAAGCCGCCGATCGCGACGCGGCCGGGCACCCCGAGGCTGGTGACGATCGCCTCGGTATCGAGGACGCGGCGGAAACCCCTCGCCTCGAGTCGCGCGGCGTCGCTCCAGAACAGGAGCCCGCAGTCGAGCTCGCCGGCGCCGACCTTGTTGGCGAGCAGCGGCGGCGCCCCGAAGGCGGGACGCGCGTCCTTCGTCAGGTCGAGGCCGGCGCTCTTCAGCGCGTCGGCGCGCAGGATCAGCCAGTTCTTGTCGAGCGGGCCGCCCGACACGCCGATCGACTTGCCCTTGAGGTCGCCGACGCCGCGGATCGGCGATGCGGCCGGCGCGATGAGCGCCCCCTCCGTCGAGCTGTAGGGTAGGAACTGCAGCGCCCTGCCCTCCGCCCGGAGCCGCGCGGCGAAGAAGATGTCGTTGATGATCGTGTCGACCGAACCGCCGAGGAAGGCGATCCGCGCGGCGTCGCTCGACGCGAGCAGCACGGGCGCCACCTCGAAGCCCTGCGCGGTGTCGAACTTGTTGCGGCGGATCGTGTCCATCACCCAATGGACCGTGCCGAAGGCCAGGGTGCCGACCTTGAACGATCGCGCGTCGGCCGCCCGTGCCCGCGTCGAGGCGGCGAGCACTGCGCCGGCGAGGACGGTGCGCCGGGACAAGTCGACCCCTCGGCCGGGGCGGGTTGCGATCATGCGCGGCAAACTAGACGAGCGTGGCGATGCGGCAAGCGGCTTGACGGTCCATGCGCGCAAATCCCACCGGATCGGTCGTTCAGCCGTAGACCGCCTGGGTCACGTAGAGGTCCGCGGGTAGGCTTGTCGCCTCGCCGACGAGGGCCGTGCCGCCGAGCTTGGCGACGACGTCGAAGAAGGCCTGCGCGTCGGCGATCTCCGCCGCGCGGGGCTTCTTCGGAATGCCGCGCAGGAAGTCGCGTTTCAGCGCCTCGAAGGTCGCGTCGTCGGGCGCCTGCATCTTCGGCCGCAGCGCATCCCAGGCCTTCGGGTCGCTGGCGAGCAGGTCGTCGGCCTGGCGCACCGCCTTGCCGAAGGCGGCGAGCGTGGCCTCCGGAACGCCGGGCCGGACGAGGAAGCCGACGAGCGCCACCTTGCCCTTGGCGCCGAGCGAATCGGCCATCTGCTCGACGTCGAGCACGCGACGGAAGCCCTTGGCCTCGAGCCGCGCGCAGGCGGTCCAGTAGAGGAGACCGCAGTCGAGTTCGCCGCTCTCCATCTTGGCGGCGAGCAACGGCGGCGCGCCGAAGGCCGGCCGCGCGACCTTGGTGAGATCGATCCCCGCCGTCTTCATCGCTTCGGCCCGCAGCAGAAGCCAGCTCTTGTCGAGCGGGCCGCCGGCGACGCCGATCGACTTGCCCTTGAGGTCGGCGACCGACTTGATCGGCGAATTGGCCGCGACCATCAGGGCGCCCTCGGTCGTCGAGTAGGGCAGATATTGCAGCGGCCTGCCCTCTGCCTTCAGGCGCACCGCGAAGAGCAGGTCCGAGATGATCGCGTCGACCGAGCCGGCCAGGAAGGCGATGCGCGCCGCGTCGTTCGAGGCCAGCGGCACCGCCTCGACCTTGAGGCCGGCCGCGGCGTCGATCCGGTGATCGGTGATCGTCGTCACCTCCCAGTCGCCGGTGCCGAAGGCGAGCAGCCCAATGCGGAATGGGGCGGGGTCGGCGCCGCGCGCCGTCAACGGCGGCAGAGCGGCAAGGGCGGCCGCGCCGGCGAGGACCGAGCGGCGGGACAGTCGAGGGAACGCCTCGGGAAATGTTGGGGCCATCGGGTTGCGAACATACCCGTCGCGGGGCGCGCGGCAAGGGCGATGCGCGCAAGAAACGCGGCGCCGGCCTCGCCGCCGGCCCAGTTAGGGTAACCATGGGGCCATGCGGAGGTGGACTCCGACGGTGCTTCTCTTCTACGAAAGTCGAAGCACACTCTCAGCCGGGAAGCTCATGCGGCGGATTTTGGCGTCGATCGGCCTCGCCTTCCTGATCGCGTCGCCCATGGCGCACGGCCAAGAGGCCAAGGACAAGTACCACATCACCGACGCCGAGAAGGCGGCCTGCACGATGGACGCGATGCGCCTGTGCAGCGGGACCTACCCGAGCGAGGACGGCCTGATCGCCTGCATGCGGCAGAACCATTCCGAGCTGAGCACGGTCTGCCGCGTCGCCTTCGACCTCGGCATGAAGCGCCGCCACCTTTAAGCGCAGGCTTCGTCTCGGCGCGCCGCGAGCGGGCGGCGCTGCTGCCCTGCCCCGTCGAAATTCTCCGGCGCCAGCCAAGCCTCGAAGGCGGCCGCGATTCTCGGCCAGTCGCCGTCGACGACGGCGTACCACGCGGTGTCGCGGTTGCGGCCTTTCGTCACCACGGCCTGTCGGAAGATGCCTTCGAAGACGAACCCGTAGCGCGCGGCGGCCCGGCGCGAGGGGGCGTTGAGGCTGTCGCACTTCCACTCGAGACGCCGGTAGCCGAGCTCGAAGACGCGGCGCATCAGCAGGAAGATGGCCTCGGTGCCGGCGCGCGTCCGCTTGAGACGCGGCGAGAAGTTGATGTGACCGACCTCGACGACCCCGTTGGCCGGATCGATCCGCATCAGCGCGGCGGAGCCGACGGCGTGCCCTTCCGCATCGAGCACCGCGAAATGCAGCGGGTCGCGCGACAGCGACTGGGCGGCGATCAGCGCGCGCAGGCCGTCGACGTCGGCCGGCCGCTCCAGCGGCAGGTAGGTCCAGTCGCGCGCGTCGGGCGCGGCGGCGTAGGCGGCGAAGAGATCGGCGCCGTGGCGCATCGCATCGAGCGGCTCCAGCCGGCAATAGCGCCCGGCGATCGGCGCGCGCGGCGGCGGCGGCGGCGGCGTCCAGCCGGCGAGCGCGACGCCGATCTCCTGGCCGAAGGCGTCGCGCGGCATCAGGCGGCCGCCCGCTGCACGGCCTCTGAGACCGCGATGTTGTGGTGGAAGGCGGCGATCGCCTCGGCGACGAGCCGGGTCGCCCCGGGCGTGCCCGGCGGCATCGTGTCGAGGGCGGCGCGCATCGCGCCCTTCGTCGCCGCGACGTCGGCGAGCGCGGGGAAGTCGTAGAAGCCGAGCGCCTCGGGCCCGAGGCCGAGCGTGCGCGCCAGGACCGGCGTGAGTATCTGGCCGCCGCTGAGATCGCCGAGGTAGCGCGCATAGGCATGCGCGACGAGCGCCGGCGCGTCGTCGGCCGCCGCGGCGATGGCGGCGGCGTAGGCGTCCGCCTCCGGCAGCAGCGCGCAGCGGGTCGCCCAGTCGGGGCCGGCAAGCTCTGTGAGATCGCGGGTCAGCGCCGGCAGCCGCGCGAGGCCGGGGGCCGCGAAGGCGGCCGCGAGCGGCGACGTCGGCGTGCGGGCCAGGGCCGTCTCGAGCGCCGCATAGGCGGGGACGAGGTTGCGCAGGAACACCGCGTAGCCGGCGCGCGTCGCCCGATTGCGGATGAGGTCGGCGATGAAGCCGGCCCGCTCGGCCTGGCGATGCACCGCGGCGGTCTCGTCACGCAGGATCGCGGCGAAGCCGGCGGTCGCGGCTGGCACGGCGGCGTCGAAATCAGCGAGGGTCATGAAGCTCCAGCCTGCGGTCCGACCACGGATACGCGGCTGGGGCTGGGCCGTAAAGCAGGCAAGGGAAAGGGCCCCGATCGCGAGATCGAGGCCCTTCTTGAGGCGGAACGCTGTCGCTACTTGCCGTCCGAGGCCGGCGGGGTGGCGGCAGGAGGAGCCGGTGCCGGCGTCGGGGCGGCGGGCGCCGGTGCG
>CAZZZM010000150.1:0-7336 GCA_964658465.1 uncultured Nakamurella sp. | reverse complement strand
GCGCGCGCATGTTGAAGATCGTCGTGATGAAGTTGATCGCGCCGAGGATCGACGAAGCGCCGGCGAGATGCAGCGAGAGGATCACGAAGTCCATCGCCGGTCCGGGCGAGCCGGCGTTCGACGAGAAGGGCGGATACATGACCCAGCCGCCGCCGAAGCCCTTGAAGCCGGGCGAACCTTCCATGAAGGCCGACAGGCAGAGCAGGGCGAACGACGCCGGCAGCAGCCAGAACGAGATGTTGTTCATCCGCGGAAACGCCATGTCCGGCGCGCCGATCATGATCGGGACGAACCAGTTGCCGAAGCCGCCGATCAAGGCGGGCATGACCATGAAGAAGATCATGATCAGGCCGTGCGAGGTGATCAGCACGTTGTAGAGGTTCTTGGCGCCCTCGATGGCGTTCGAGGCGGGCACGCCCTGCAGCACCGCGACGTGGTTCAGGACCTGGATGCCGGGGCTCTGCAGCTCCATGCGCATCAGGATCGAGAAGATGCCGCCGATGACGCCGGCCGTGATCGCGAAGATCAGGTAGAGCGTGCCGATGTCCTTGTGGTTCGTCGAATACATGTAACGCCGCCACCCGTGCGGGATGGCGTGATCGTTACTGTGACCGGCGACTGAAGTGTCCATTTCGTGTGTCCTGAAGGGGTTCTTCTGGAAGGGCGTGTCAGTTGTTGCCGGCGAGGCGCAGGCGGGACTGCGTCGCGGAGGCGAAGGTCGGCGCCGGAGCGGGCGCCGCGGAAGCGAAGTTCTTCTTCGCGTCCTGCAGCCACTTGGCGTACTCGTCCTCGCTCACGACCTTGAAGGCGATCGGCATGTAGGCGTGGTCCTGTCCGCAGATCTTCGAGCACTGACCGTAGTAGGTGCCCTCCTTGTCGGCCCGAAACCAGCTCTCGTTCATGCGACCGGGCACCGCGTCGATGCGCACGCCGAACGAGGGGACGGTGAAGCTGTGGATGACGTCGGTGCTCGTCATCAGGATGTGGACGGTCTTGCCGACGGGGACGACCGCTTCGTTGTCGACGCTGAGCTGGCGGATCATGCCGGGCTTAAGGTCCTCGTCCTTGACGAGGTAGGAGTCGAAGGAGAAGCCGCCGTTCTGGTCCTTGGGATATTCGTAGCTCCAGAACCACTGGTGGCCGAGCACCTTGATCGTCATGTCCGACTTCGGCACCACGAGCTCGTCGGTCAAAAGCTTCATCGACGGGATCGCGATGACGAAGAGGATGAGGACGGGAATGATCGTCCAGGCGATCTCGAGCGGCGTGTTGTGGGTGGTCGTCGAGGGGACCGGGTTCGCCTTCTCGTTGAAGCGGAAGATGATGTAGAGCAGCAGGCCGGCGACGAAGAGCGAGATGACGACGATGATCGGCAGCAGCAGGTCGTTGTGGAACCAGTGCATGTATTCCGCGATCGGCGTGACGGCGGGCTCCATGCCGATCTGGCCGGGATGGGCGTAGCCGTCGGCGAAGGCGCGGCTCGCGGAAAGCAGGCTGGCCGCAACCGAAGATGCCGCAACGACCCGTATGACCGCCCTGCTGAGACGCATTTGACCCCACCTCTGTGACCGGCTTTTTCGTGCGGCCGGCTTGGCCCCGTGACCGGCGACGCGCGCCGATGAGCGGGATCGTTCGACTCCCCGGCTCAAAGGGTTCCAAACCACAAACCTCCGGCCAGCGCAATATTTCGCGGTCGCGTTTGCCCGGGCGTGTTCGCGCGGCATAAAAGCGCTGCACGCGAGCGCAATGGTCTCGCTTTCGCCTCAGCTCTCGCGTTTGTCCTGCGCCCGGAAATTTTTGCGCCGGAGGGCGCAACAGACGGGGACATTCGTGGGACATTGCATCGATCGACGTGCCTGGGCGAGCCGGCTCGCGTTGGCGCTGCTGCTGGTGGGCGTCGGCGTCGGGCCGGCCGCCGCGCAGGGCATGGTCAAGGCCAAGCACGGCGACTGGCAGGTTCGCTGCGAGACACCGCCCGGCGCCGCCAAGCAGCAATGCGCGCTGGTGCAGAGCATCGCCGCCGAGGACAGGCCGAATATCGGTCTCATCGTCATCGTGCTGAAGACGGCGGACGGCAAGAGCCGCCTGCTGCGGGTGATCGCGCCGCTCGGCGTGCTGCTGCCCTCGGGGCTCGGCCTCAAGATCGACGACGTCGACATCGGCCATGCCGGCTTCGTGCGCTGCCAGCCGTCCGGCTGCATCGCCGAGGTCGTGATGGAGGACAAGCTGCTCAACCAGCTGATGACGGGCAAGACCGCGGTCTTCATCATCTTCCAGACGCCGGAGGAAGGGATCGGCATCCCGCTGGCGCTGGAGGGGTTCAAGGACGCCTATGCCGAACTGCCTTGAGCCGGATGTCGGCTGATTTTTCGACAAGATCGTCGATTATGGCCTTGGGCCAGCAAGTTCGAGTGGGGGGCAAGCCCGTGACGTCACATCAACCGCCAGGACCGCCTGCGTCGCAGAATCGAGCACCGGCGCGCGGCGCCGCGCTGCGGATAGCCGCGGCGTCGGTCGTGCTGATCTCGTCGATCCCGCTGGCCCATGCCGGCGACGACATCGACGACGAGATGCTCAATCCGGGCTGGAGCGACAAGATCGGCAAGTCGTTCGCCAACGGCATGTCGAGCGCCACCAAGATGATGGGGTTCGGCAAGCCCACCCCGCCGCCGCCGCCGGAGGCGCCGTCGGGATGCCCGACGATCGCGATCCTCGACGGCACGCAATCGCAGCGCGTGATGGCCGCCGGCGCCAGCGACAACCAGGGCGTCCGCTACCAATTCTCGCTGTTCAACGTCGGCCGCGAATGCTCGATGTCGGGCGGCCGCATCTCGCTGCGGGTCGGCGCCGGCGGACGCGTGCTGCTGGGTCCTGCGGGATCGGCCGGGCGTTTCGACGTCCCGATCCGCGTCGTCGTCTACAGCGAGCTCGCCCAGAAGCCGGTCGAGAGCAAGCTCTACCGCGTCTCGGCGTCGGTCCCCGCCGGTCAGACCGGCACGTCGTTCCAGTTCGCGTCGGACAACATCGTCGTGCCGCTCGGCGCCGGCCAGAACGGCCGCGACTATTCGATCAAGGTCGGCTTCGATTCCAAGGGCGTCGATAAGGGCGGGCGCCCGGCGAAGACGGCTCGTCACAGCCGCCGCAAGCCGGTCGAGAGCGCCGCCGCGCAATAACGCAAAGAAAAGCCGGCGCGAAGCCGGCTTTTCTTTTCCTATGAGTGGGTTTCGGGTCCCGCGAAGAGCGGCTCAATGCGCGAGGCGCGAGACCTCGCCGATCGAGTTCTCGATCAACCGGTCGGCGAGCGTGCCGGCCTTCGCTTCGCCCTTGAGGATCGTTTCGGCAGCCGCGGCCGCCGCATCGGCGGCCGTCGCGCGAACCTGCGCCAGCGCCTGCGTCTCGGCCGAGGCGATCTTGGTCTCGGCCTGCGCCGTGCGGCGCTTCACGTAGTCGCCGAGCCGCTCCTCGGCCTCCTTGGCGAGCATCTCGGCCTCGGCGTGCGCCTGCTGGACGATCGCGTCGGCTTCCTTCTCGGCGTCGGCCCGCTTCTTCTCGAACGAGGCGAGGATGTCGGCGGCTTCCTTGCGCAGGCGCTCGGCTTCGCCGAGCTCGTCCTTGATCTTCTGCGCGCGCCCGTCGAGCGCCGCGTTCAGGCGCTTGTGGGCGCCGACGTAGAATAGGAGGCCGACGAAGACCGCGAAGCCGATCGCGACGAAGAATTCGGGATTGAACATGGCGTCCTATCTCTCGGTCGCGGCGACGGCGGCCGTCACGGCCGCATCGTCGGCCGGCTTGCCAGTCAGATGCTCGACGATGGCGGACGTCGCCTCGCGGGCGATCGCGCCGACGTTGGCCATCGCCTTCGCCTTCATCTCGCTGATCTGCGCCTCGGCCTGCGCGAGCTTGCCGTTGAGGTCGGATTCGAGCGTCGCGCGCTTGCCGTCGGCGTCGGCCTTGATCTTGGCGCGCGTCTCCGCGGCGAGGTCCTGCGCTTTGCCTTTCGCCTCGGCGAGCGTGCGCTCGTAGGCGTGGCCGGCCTCCTTGGCCTCCTGCTGCATCGCCGCCGCCTTCTCAAGATCGGCGTCGATGCGCCTGCGGCGCGATTCGATGGCCTCGGCGACGCGCGGCAGCGCGACCCGCGCCATCAGCACGTAGAGAAGGCCGAAGGCGATCGCGAACCACAGGATCTGCGAGGGGAAGGTGCGCGCGTCGAAGGGCGGGAACATCTCCTTCTTGGGAGGCATGCCCGTCTCGGTCTGAT
Source organism: uncultured Nakamurella sp. (assembly GCA_964658465.1). Lineage (GTDB taxonomy): Bacteria > Pseudomonadota > Alphaproteobacteria > Rhizobiales > Beijerinckiaceae > RH-AL1. The sequence goes on along the minus strand of CAZZZM010000150.1, from coordinate 3,078 downwards.
GCTGTGCCGGCTCGCTGGCCATGTCGTTCCTAACTTTAGCGCCGGCGAGGCCTTATCGCCCCGCCGCGATGATGTCCGCTGCGTCGCGTCTTAGACGGCGAAGAGCAGCAGGAAGGAGATCAGCAGCGCGAAGATGCCGAGCGCCTCGGTCACGGCGAAGCCGAAGATCAGGCGGCCGAACTGGCCTTCGACGGCCGACGGGTTGCGCAGGGCGCCGTTCAGGAAGTGGCCGAACAGCGTGCCGACGCCGATCGCCGCCGCACCGGTGCCGATGGCCGCGAGGCCGGCGCCGATGAACTTGGCTGCTTGAGGATCCATTCGTTTAGCTCCTTGGGGTCAGACGCTCGCGTCGATTGTCGTGCTTGCGTTGGTGGGATTTCGGGGCGTCGCGATCGCGCCGGTCAGTGGACCGGGTGCAGCGCGTCGTTGAGGTACATGCAGGTCAGCATCGTGAAGACGTAGGCCTGCAGGAAGGCGACGAGCAGTTCGAGCGCGAACATCGCCACGGTCATGATGAACGGAAGCGGCGAGACGACCGCCCAGAAACCGGCGCCGAGCAGCATGATCACGAAGCCGCCGAACACCTGCAGCGTGATGTGGCCGGCGAGCATGTTGGCGAACAGACGAACGGAATGGCTGACCGGCCGCGACAGGAACGAGATGACCTCGATCCCGACGACGAGCGGCAGGATGTAGATCGGCACGCCCTTCGGCACGAAGAGCTGGAAGAAATGGCCGCCGTTGCGCTTGATGCCGACGATGATGACGAGAAAGAAGACGAGCAGCGCGAGCAGCGAGGTGATGATCACCTGCGCGGTCACCGAGAAGGTGAAGGGGATCAGGCTGATCACGTTGGCGAACAGCGTGAACATGAAGATCGTGAAGACCAGCGGCAGGAAATGCATGCCGCCGTTGCCGGCCGACGACCGCAGCATGTCGGCGTTGAACTCGTAGGCCATCTCGGCCACCGACTGCAGCCGGCCCGGAACGAGCGCCTCCCTCGAGACGGCAAGGATCATCAGCGCGGTGATCGCGGCGACGACGATGAACATGTAGAGCGAGGCGTTGGTGAACGAGATGTCGTGGCCGAAAAGATGGATCGGCACGATCTGATGCACGCTGAACTGCTCGGTTGGATCGAGGGACGATCCGCCGCCGGCTGCCACTTGACTAGTCTCCCTGGTCGCTGCGCGGCCTCTTTGCCTCAAGTCGCTCCGAAAAATCAACCGCCGCCGCACGACCTTTTGGCGTCGTTTCACGGATGATGTTCCAGAAGCCCCCCGCCGTGCCCACGAGACCGAGCAAAATCAAGAACAGCGGCTTGGTGTGGAAGAGGCGATCGAGCCCGTAGCCGATCGCCCCGCCGACCGCGATGCCGGCGATCAGCTCGGAGACGACGCGCATCGCCATGCTCATCCCGCGCCCGAGGCCGCCGTCGGGCTGCTGCTGCCGGGCTTCGGTCTTGCGCGTCTGGGCGTTTTCGGCGGCGCGACGCGCGTCGAGGTCGCCCGACAGTCTGTCGAGCCGCGCGCGGATTGCTGCGTCGGGGTCGTCTTGATTGGTCAAGGAACACTCCGGCGAGAAGAAGCGCGCTCTATAGAGAGGCCGCGTGCGAAAAGCGAGGGCTCGCGTACCTTCTTCCGCTAACCGCGGAAGAACTCAGCCCGCGGGCAAGGCCCGTCGCAGCAGGTCCCGATAGGCGCCTAGGACGCCTCCAGCATCTCCTCGGCTTCGGCGAGCGCCACCGAGACCAGCTGGCTGACGCCGCGTTCCGCCATCGTCACCCCGAACAGCCGGTCCATCCGCGCCATGGTGATCGGGTTGTGGGTGATCGCGATGAAGCGCGTATCGGTCTTTCGGCGCATCTCGTCGATGAGATCGCAGAAGCGCTCGACGTTCGAATCGTCGAGCGGCGCGTCGACCTCGTCGAGCACGCAGATCGGCGAGGGATTGGTCAGGAACACCGCGAAGATCAGGCTCATCGCCGTCAAGGCCTGCTCGCCGCCGGAAAGCAGCGTCATCACCTGCGGCTTCTTCCCGGGCGGCCGCGCTAGAATCTCTAGGCCCGCCTCGAGCGGATCGTCCGATTCGATCAGCTGCAGCTCGGCCGTGCCGCCGCCGAACAGCGACGTGAACAGGTCCTTGAAGTGCCCGTTGACGACGTCGAAGGCGCCGAGCAGCCGTTCGCGGCCTTCCTTGTTCAGGCTCGAGATCGCCTGGCGCAGGCGGCGGATCGCCTCGGTCAGGTCGGCCTTCTCCTTGCCCAGCCCTTCCTTCTGGCCCTCCAGCGAGGCCAGCTCCTCATCGGCGCGCAGGTTGACCGCACCGAGCCGCTCGCGCTCGCCCTTCAGCTGCTCCAGCCGCGCCGCGACATGCGCGGCCGACGGGCGTGTCTCGCCGTCCTTGACGCCGGCCATCGACGGGAGCGCCGCCGGCTGGCATTCGAGCTCGGTCGCCGTCGCCCGCACCACCGCCTCGAGGCGCTGGCCCGCAGCTTCCGCCCGCGCCTCGGCGCGCGCGTTGCTCTCGCGAGCCGCCGCCATCGCGTCGAGCGCGGCACGGGCGCCGCGGTCGGCATCGGCGAGGGCCGTCTCGGCGCGGGCGCGAGCATCGGCGGCAGCGCGCAAGCCGGCCTCCGCCGCCTCGACGTCGGCGAGGATCCGCCGGCGCGCCAGAATGAATTTGTCCGGTGCCTCGGCGAGCGCGTCGCGCTCGCGCTGCGCTTCGGCGAGACGTTCGCCGATCTCGGCGCGATGCGCCGTCGCCTGCGCCCGCCGCGCCTCCCAGGAGGCCAATTCCTCGGCGATGGCCGCGCGGCGGCGCTCGCGCGCCTGCCGTTCGCGGGCGATCGCCTGCAGCGTGGCGCGGGTCTCGGTCTCGATGGCGCGGTGCCGCGCGGCCGCATCGCGCGCCGCCTGCACCTCGGCGGCGATCGCGTCGGACGGGGCCAGCGCCGCCAGCGCGTCGGCCGCCGCGGCGTCGCGCTGCGCCGCTTCGGCGTGCGCGGCCCTGGCGCTCGCCGCCGCGGCATCGAGTGCCGCCAGCCGCGCTGCCGATTCAGCAAGGCGGCGCTCGAGC
>CAZZZM010000149.1:6060-7425 GCA_964658465.1 uncultured Nakamurella sp. | reverse complement strand
AGGCCGAGCGCGATGCCGCGGAGCGCCGCGCGCGGCTCGGCGACGACGACCACGTCGTCCAAGGCGCGGGCGACCACGTGGTCGGTGGCCTCCGCGAGCAGGTCGTTCTTGTCGGCGACGTGCCAGTAGATCGCGCCGCTTCCCGTCGCCAGCCGCGCCGCGAGCGCGCGGAAGGTCAGCGCGTCCTCGCCGCCGGCGTCGAGGATGGCGATGGCCGCCTCGACGATCCGCTCCTTCGACAGCGCGTCGCCGCGCCGTTCCGTGCGCTGTGGCTTGGTCTTCATCGGCACCGTCTTGACACGAGTGGAACGTTGTTCCAATAAGCATTCATGGAACGTCGTTCCATTGACTAAGGGGGGAAGACGATGACGACACCTGTGACGATCGTCGGTGCCGGCCTCGGCGGCCTCGTCCTGGCGCGCGTGCTCCACGTCCACGGCATCGCCTCGACGATCTACGAGGCGGACCCGTCGGCGGAGGCCCGCACGCAGGGCGGCCAGCTCGACATCCACGAGCACGATGGGCAGGTCGCCCTCGCGGCGGCCGGTCTCACCGAGGCGTTCCGCGCGATCATTCACGAGGGCGGCGCGGCGTCGCGCGTGCTCGACCCGTCCGGACACGTGCTCCTCGATCAGCCCGACGACGGCACGGACAGGCGCCCCGAGGTGCTTCGCGGCGACCTGCGGCGCCTGCTCGTCGACTCGCTCCCGGCGGGGACGATCCACTGGGGTAAGAAGCTCGCCGGCGTCGCGGGGCGCGGCGACGGGGTGCACGAGCTGACGTTCGCCGACGGGTCGGTCGCGCGCACCGCGCTCCTCGTCGGCGCGGACGGCGCGTGGTCGAAGGTCCGTCCCCTGCTGCGGGACGTGACGCCCACCTATGTCGGGACGACGTATATCGAGACCTATCTGCACGACGCCGATGCGCGGCACCCGGCCGCCGCCGCTCTGGTCGGCGCCGGCGCCCTGCACGTGTTGACCCCCGGCAAGGGGATCATCGTGCACCGCGAGGCCGGCAACGTGCTCCATACCTACGTCGGGCTGACGCGCCCCGCCGCGTGGTTCGACGGCCTCGACTTCACCGACGGCGCCGCCGCGCTGGCCCGCATCGCGGCCGAGTTCGACGGCTGGGCGCCGGCGCTCCTCGCGCTGATCACCGACGGCGAGACGGCGCCGGTCCCGCGCAAACTGCACGCCCTGCCGGACGGCTACCAGTGGGAGCGGGTGCCCGGCGTGACGCTGCTGGGCGATGCCGCGCACCTGACGCCGCCGGGCGGCGACGGGGCGAACCTGGCGATGCTCGACGGCGCCGAGCTCGCCCGCGCGATCGCCGCGTCGCCCGACGACATCGAGGCGGCCCTCGCCG
>CAZZZM010000149.1:3575-5960 GCA_964658465.1 uncultured Nakamurella sp. | reverse complement strand
TAGGTGATGTCCCAGGCCGACGGCGCCATGAAGACGGGGGAGGCGTCGAAATCCTCGGCCATCGAGGCGCCGTGCGCCCTGGCGAACTTGTCGATCTCGGCCGGTGGGCCGGTCAGCCAGCGGCAGAGCGTGAAGCGGGTGGTCTCGAACGACACCTCGAGCCCGTATTCGGCCTTCAGCCGCTCGACCAGCACGTCCAGCTGCAGCGCGCCGACGACGCCGACCATGGCGGGCGAGCCGTCGGCGGGGATGAAGAGCTGGACGACCCCCTCCTCCGCCATCTGGCCCAGCGCCTCGCGCAGCTTCTTCTGCTTCATCGAATCGCCGATCTTCACCCGGCGCAGGATCTCCGGCGCGAAGCTCGGCACGCCGCGGAAGACGAGGTCCTCGCCCTCGGTGAGCGTGTCGCCGATGCGCAGCAGGCCGTGGTTGGGAATGCCGACGACGTCGCCCGGCCACGCCTCCTCCGCCAGCTGGCGGTCCTGCGCGAAGAAGAACTGCGGCGAGTTCAGCGCCACCATCTTGCCGGTGCGCACGAGCTTGGCCTTCATGCCGCGCGACAGCTTGCCGGAGCACACGCGCATGAAGGCGATGCGGTCGCGGTGGTTGCGATCCATGTTCGCCTGGATCTTGAAGACGAAGCCGGTCATCTTCGCCTCGTGCGCGTCGACGGTGCGCGAGGCGGCCTCCAGCCCCTGCGGCGGCGGCGCGAAGTCGGCCAGCGCGTCGATGAGATCGCGGATGCCGAAATTGCGCAGCGCCGAGCCGAAGAAAACCGGCGTCAGGTGGCCTTCCAGAAACGCTTTGCGATCGAACGTCTTCAGGCCTTCGGTGGCGAGCTCGATCTGCTCGACGGTCTCGAGGAAGTCGGCCGGCTTCATCAGGCCCTCGATGTAGGCGTCGTCGGGCCCGGAGACGGGCTGCGCCTCGGCGTCGTGGTCGAGCCGGCGCACCTGCTTCCTGGCGAGATCGTAGGTGCCGACGAAGCCGCGCCCCTGGCCGAGCGGCCAGGTGATCGGCGCGACCTCGAGCGCCAGCGTCTTCTCGATCTCGTCGAGCAGATCGAACGGGTCGCGCGTCTCGCGGTCGAGCTTGTTGATGAAGGTGACGATCGGGATGTCGCGCAGCCGGCACACCTCGAAGAGCTTGCGCGTGCGCGCCTCGATGCCGCGGGCGGCGTCGAGCACCATGATCGCCGAGTCGACGGCGGTCAGCGTGCGGTAGGTGTCCTCGGAGAAGTCCTCGTGGCCCGGCGTGTCGAGGAGGTTGTAGACGCAGTCGCCGTATTCGAAGGTCATCACCGAGGTGACGACCGAGATGCCGCGCTCCTTCTCGATGCCCATCCAGTCCGAGCGCGTCTGGCGGCGGTTGGCCTTGGCGCGCACCTCGCCGGCCAGCTGGATCGCGCCGCCGAACAGCAGCAGCTTCTCGGTCAGCGTCGTCTTGCCGGCGTCCGGGTGCGAGATGATGGCGAAGGTCCGCCGCCTCGCGACGGGGTCGGTGATTGCGGCGGAGGAGGTCATGCGCCGGAGTGGCGCGGGCCGGCGGGGTTGTCAATCGCGCCGGGGCCCCGGCCGGCGGGCCGCGTCGACATGCGTTTGTTCACCGGCGTCGCTATTCGTTGCATGCACGCCTTGGAGACCGCCCATGCTTTCGTACCGCCAGCTCCTGCCCTGCGCCGTCCTGGCCGCCGCGGTCTTCAGCGGCCACGCGCGCGCGGCGGGCGCGGATTGCACCGGCTACGGCGCCTTGAACGACAATCCCGCCGTCGACGCCGCCAGGGTCGCGAGCGCGGACAAGAGGGTCGCCTTCGTCAAGAACGCCAGCGACGACAAGGCCTGCCCGGCCGACACGGCGGCGTGCCGGCGCAAGGCCTTTTTGGTGCCCGGCAATGCCGTCCTCGTCAGCGGACGCGCGGGCGGCTTCGTCTGCGCGACCTTCGTCGACGCCAAGGGCATCGAGACCGACGGCTGGCTGCCGGCCGCCGCCGTCAGCGTCGAGCCCCCCGGCGCCGCGCCGACGCCGCAGGACTGGTCGGGCACCTGGGTCCGCGATGAGGCGACGATCAAGATCAAGCCCGGCGCCGGCCACGGCCTGGCGATCGCCGGCGATGCCACCTTCGGCGCGCACGACCCGGACCGGGTGAAGCGCGGCGGCGTCAACATCGGCGCGATCGCCGCCAGGACGGTCGCGACGGGCGACCACCTCGCCTTCGCGATGGGCGACGACGACAAGACGCTGCCCGTCACTGCGGGCGACGCCTACGCCTGCAAGGTCTGGATGCGTCGCGTCGGCGCCTACCTGCTCGTCGACGACAACAACAATTGCGGCGGCATGAACGTCAGCTTCCGCGGCACCTACGCCCGGCGGTGAAGACGTGGCCGC
>CAZZZM010000149.1:0-3475 GCA_964658465.1 uncultured Nakamurella sp. | reverse complement strand
CACGCGCCGCGGCCTCGCCCCCGATGGCTCGCAATTAGGCATTGATCCCGCCTCTCGTTTGCTCAAAAAGCAGGCACAACGAGAGCATGGGGGAACGGCGTGGGCAGGTTGTTACGTGGTGCGTGGCTGGTCGGCGGCTTGTGGCTCGCGAGCGCCGCGCCTGCCTTTGCGCAGCAGCCGGCTGCCAATGCCGCCGACACCGCATGGGTGATGACGGCGACCGCCCTGGTACTGTTCATGACGCTGCCCGGCCTCGCGCTCTTCTACGCCGGGCTGGTGCGCCAGAAGAACGTCCTGTCGGTGATGATGCATTGCGTCGCCATCACCTGCGCCGCCTCCGTCGTCTGGTTCGGCCTCGCCTATTCGCTCGCCTTCTCGGGGACCGGCGCGCTGATCGGCGACCTCTCCGCCTTCGCCCTGCACGGCCTCGATCGGGCCAGCCAGCACGGCGGCCTGCCGGCCTTCGTCTTCGTGATGTTCCAGATGACCTTCGCGATCATCACGCCGGCGCTGATCGTCGGCGCCTACACCGAGCGCGTGCGCTTCGATGCCGTGATGCTCTTCTCGGCGCTGTGGCTCTGCGTGGTCTACGCGCCGGTCGCGCACTGGGTGTGGGGCGGCGGCTGGCTGGCTGCGCGCAACGTGATGGACTACGCCGGCGGGCTGGTGGTGCACGCGACGGCCGGCATCTCGGCGCTGCTGTTCGCCCGCGCCGTCGGCGCCCGCGAGGGCTTTCCGCTCGAGCTGAAGCCGCCGCACAACCCCGGCATGACCATGATGGGCGCCGGCATGCTGTGGGTCGGCTGGTACGGGTTCAACGCCGGCAGCGCGCTCGCCGCCGACGGCGACGCGGGCGGCGCGCTGATCGCGACGCATCTCTCCGCCTCGACGGCCGGGCTCGTCTGGGCCTTCATCGAGAAGCGGCGCTTCGGGCGCTCCTCGATGATCGGCATGGTGACCGGCGTCGTCGCCGGCCTCGCCACGATCACCCCGGCCTCCGGCTACGTCGGGCCGGCCGGCGCGGTGGCGCTCGGCGCCTGCGGGGCCGCCTGCTGCTTCCTGGCGGTGGACGTCGTCAAGCACCGCCTGCGCATCGACGACGCGCTCGACGTCTGCGCGGTGCACGGCATCGGCGGCATCCTCGGCACCTTCCTCGTCGCGATCTTCGCGAGCAAGGCGCTCGGCGGCGTCGGCTACGCGGCCGGCGGGTCCATGCCGACCCAGCTCGTCACGCAGACGATCGGCATTCTCGCGACGCTGGCCTGGTCCGGCCTCGGCACGATCGCGCTGCTCGCGCTGACCGCCAGAATCTGCGGCCTGCGCGCCGACGCCCAGGCGCTCGTCGACGGCCTCGACCTGTCGCACCATGGCGAGCGCGCGTATCCGCCTTAAATCTGTGAGCGATCGACTTCGGAACCGGGCATGATGCCAAGTCCGATGACCCGACGGTCCACGGGAGCCAAGCCTTGAGGAATCCCTACGAGGTTCTGGGCGTCGACGCGACGGCGTCCGCCGACAAGATCCGCAGCGCCTACCGCAAGCTCGCCAAGAAGCTGCACCCCGACCTCAACCCCGGCGACAAGGGCGCCGAGGACAAGTTCAAGGAGGTCGCCGGCGCCTACGATCTCCTCGGCGATGCCGACAAGCGCAAGCGCTTCGACGCCGGCGAGATCGACGCCTCCGGCGCCGAGCGGCCGCCGCAGCAGCCGTTCTATCGCGACTACGCGACGTCGGACGGCGGGCATCGCTACACGGGCGACGACGGCTTCGCCGATTTCATCGACGGCGACGACGCGCTGGCGGAGCTGCTGCGCCGCAGCGCCAGAGCGCGCGCCAACCGGCGCGGCCAGGACCTGCACTACAGTATGGCGATCTCCTTCGCGGATTCGATCGCCGGCGCGGAAACGCGCCTCACCCTGCCCGACGGCGGCACGCTCGACGTCCGCATCCCGCCCGGCCTCGTCGACGGCCAGACGATGCGGCTCAAGGGCAAGGGGACGCCCGGCGCCGGCACCGGCGGCCCCGGCGACGCGCTCGTCGAGATCGAGGTGCTGCCCGACCCGCGCTTCACGCGCGAGGGCGACGACATCACGCTGGAGCTGCCCGTCTCGCTCACCGAGGCCGTGCTTGGCGGCCAGGTCCGCGTGCCGACCCCGACCGGCTCCGTGACCATGAGCGTGCCGAAGGGCTCCAACACCGGCACCACGCTGCGGCTGAAGGGCAAGGGTGCGCCGAAGCGCGGCGGCGGCGCCGGCGACCAGCTCGTCAAGCTGAAGATCGTGCTGCCGCGACCGCCCGGTGCCGAGCTCGAGCAATTCGTGGCGGGCTGGGAGGCCGGCAAAAAATTCGACCCGCGCGCGGGGATGGCATGATGAACAGGCAGACGTTTCTCACCCACCTGTCGATCGAGACGCACACGCTCGAGGTCTGGCTCGAGCAGGAATGGCTGGTGCCGCAGCGGGCCGACCGCGATCTGCAGTTCTCCGATGCCGACCTGGCGCGTGCGCGGCTGATCCAGCACCTCGGCCGCGGCATGGGCGTCAACGAGGCCGGCATCGACGTCATCCTGCACCTGCTCGACCAGTTGCACGGGGTCCGCCAGGCCTTCGAGGGGCTGCACGAGAGCCTCGGACAGGAGCGACGCTAGAGCCGCGCGGCGATCGGGCGGAAAGGTCGCCTTTCGCGGGCCGTGCCCGCTGGACTACGCTTCGCCCCCGCCCACCAGCCGAGCTCGACCCGTGCGCCGTCTCCTGAAATTCCTCCACACGCTCGGCGCGGCCGGCCTGCTCGGCGCCATGGCGGCGCTCGTCGTGCTGGCGAGCGTCGCGCCGCCGCCGGCCCAACTACCGGCCTATGCGGCGATGCGTCAGGCGATGGGCGCGATCGCCACCTGGATGTTCCTGCCGTCGCTCGGGCTCGTGCTGATCGCCGGCCTGCTGGCGATCGCCGTCAATCGCGCCTACCACAACGCCGGCTGGGCGTGGGTGAAGCTCGTCAGCGGCATCCTGATCTTCGAAGGCGGCTTCCAGGGCGTGATGGGGCCGATGCAGCAGGAGGCCGAGCGCAGCGCGACGGCGCTGGCGGGACACGGCGACGTCGCCGGCCTGTCCGGCACGCTGGGCGCGGAACGCAACACGCTGATCGTGCTGCTCGCCGTCGCCGTCGCCAACGTGGCGCTCGGCATATGGCGGCCGCGGCTGACCTCCATCCCGGATTGATGGCGTCCCGCGTAGGGCGATTGGGAGACGGCTAGGAATAGATGGCGCGGGGCATCCAGCCGGCGGCCTGGCCGCGCTCGGCGTCCATCAGCGCCTTGAGGCCGCGCAGCCGCGCGACGAGGCCGAGGCCTTGCGACGACGGTTGCGAGGGGGTCGCGGCGTGCGCCGCCACGGGGCGCATCTCGTGCTCGTAGCGAAGGTCGACGACGTGAGCACGCGGCATGAGGCGGGTCCTGGAACGGACGCCGATCATCGCC
>CAZZZM010000148.1:4437-7461 GCA_964658465.1 uncultured Nakamurella sp. | reverse complement strand
ATGTAGAGCAGGTCGAAGAGATCGGCGTCGCCGACGACGCCGTCGCTCACCGCCTGCGTGCCCATCTGCATGGTGATGTTGCCGGGCACCAGCGCCATCAGCTTGACGTCGAAGGTCTCGACCGGCTCCTTGCGCTTCCACGGCGCGATCTTGTCGGCGACGACCATCGCGGCGCCGCGCAGCACTTCGAGGGCGGTGATCGTGTCCTGCTCGCTGCAATTCTTGTAGCCGATGACGGCGGCGGTCTTCAGCGTGTCCATGGCGGCCAAGTCCTCGCGAAACTTATCAACCATAGGTTGTATAAAGCGCTTCGAGCGATGAGAGCGACTTGGCAATTCGTAGGGTACCGCTGTCCGGTCATGGTGCCGCGCGACCGCGCTGCCGAAGGCATCGTCGAGGCAGCGGGTCTTCCCGGACATCGCCGAGATCAGCCCTGCCCCGCTCGCACCCGCCGCGTCGCGAGCGTCATTATCCGCAGCCACAGCGGGTACGGCAGCAAGCCGGCCAGCTTCATCGGCCAAACGAGCCGGCGCGGAAACGCGATCTCGAAGCCGCCACGGGCGAGGCCCGCGCAGATGCGCGCTGCGGCGGCCTCCGCGCTCATCATGAACGGCATCGGATAGTCGTTGGGCGCCGTCATCGCGGTGGCGACGAAGCCGGGGTTGACGACTTGGATCGTCAGGCCCGCGCCGGCGTAGGTCAGCCGCAAAGCCTCCGCCATGGTGATCAACGCCGCCTTCGAGCTGCCGTAGGCGAGCGAGCCGGGGACGCCGCCGTAGCCGGCGAGCGAGGCGACGAGAGCGATCTGCCCGCGCCGCCGCGCCAGCATGGCCGGCAGCAGCGGAGCGAGGCAATTGACGGCGCCGCCGAGATTGACCTCGACGGCGCGCATCACCCGCTCGCGCACGAAGCCGTCGCGCTCGGCAAGGTCGTAGACGCCGGCGTTCAGCACCGCCAAGGCGATCGGCCCGAGCTGACGCTCGATCGCAGCGACGATCTCCGCCATGCGGGCCGGATCGGTGATGTCGCCTGCAAAGGCGACGATGCGCCCCTCCGCCGCCTCCGCGGCGAGCGCGTCCAGCTCCGCGGCGCGCCGCGCGGTGACGGCGACCCGCCATCCCTGCCCCGCCAGACGCAGCGCCAGCGCGCGGCCGATCCCGTCGCTGGCGCCGGTCACCCAGGCGATACCGTCCTCCGGTTTGGCCCGCGTCATGGAAGGTTCGGCTCGCAAAACGCCCCGATAAGGCAACCTCTTTCTCCCGAGGCGGTATAAGAGAAGGAAGGTCGCAAGGCCCCCGGCACGCAAGAAAGCTCCATGGTCGCTCCCTCCGTCATCGAAGCCATCGGCAATACCCCCCTCATCGAGCTGCGCCACGCGTCGAAGGCGACCGGCTGCACCATCCTCGGCAAGGCCGAGTTCATGAATCCGGGCGGCTCGGTCAAGGACAGGGCTGGCCTCGCCATCGTCGAGGACGCGGTGGCGCGCGGCGCGCTGAAGCCCGGCGGCACGATCGTCGAAGGCACGGCGGGCAACACCGGGATCGGTCTCGCCCTCGTCGCCAACGCGCTCGGCTTCAAGACGGTGATCGTCATTCCCGAGACGCAGAGCCAGGAAAAGAAGGACATGCTGCGCCTTCAGGGTGCCAACCTGATCGAGGTCCCGGCCGTCCCCTACAAGAACCCCAACAATTACGTGCGGCTCTCCGGGCGCCTCGCCGAGCGCCTGGCGACCGAGATCCCCGAGGGCGCGATCTGGGCCAATCAGTTCGACAACGTCGCCAACCGCGAGGGCCATCGGCTGACCACCGGGCCGGAAATCTGGGCGCAGACCGGCGGCAAGATCGACGGCTTCACCTGTGCCGTCGGCACCGGCGGGACGCTCGCCGGCGTCGCGATGGCGCTGAAGGCCGAGAACCCAGCGATCAAGATCGCCATCACCGACCCGATGGGCTCGGCGCTCTACGACTGGTACAGCCGCGGCGAGCTGCATGCGGAAGGGACGTCGATTACCGAGGGCATCGGCCAGGGCCGCGTCACAGGCAATCTCGAGGGCGCGCCGATTGATGCCGCCTACCAGGTCACCGACGAGGAGGCGCTGCCGATCGTCTTCGACCTCGCCGAGCACGAAGGGCTGCTGCTTGGCGGGTCGAGCGGCATCAACATCGCCGGCGCGATGCGCCTCGCCCGCGACCTGGGCCCGGGCCACACGATCGTGACGATCCTTTGCGATTCCGGCACGCGCTACCAGTCGAAGCTCTTCAACCCGGCGTTCCTGCGCGAGAAAAACCTGCCCCTACCGGGCTGGCTCGGGCGGGCGCCGCAGATCGACCCGGGGTTCGTCGAGGCCTGATGCACGGAATCGCAGACGAACGGGATCGTCGTTTCCCATCATCGGCAACCCATCTAGAAAGTCCGCACGCAGCTTTTCCCGCGCGCGCCCGGTGGCAGGACCATGACCCGAGAGACCTACGACATCTTCGTCACCCCTGCCTGGCTCGCCGCGCGTCTCGATGACCCGAAGGTCGTCGCCCTCGACGCGAGCTTCTACCTGCCCGACGAAGGCAAGGACGCCGACGCGCTCTTCGCCGAAGCGCACATCCCCGGCGCCGTGCGTTTCGATGTCGACAAGATCGCCGACCGCTCGGTCGCGCTGCCGCACATGCTGCCGGACGCCGCGACCTTCGGCGAGATGGCCGGCGCGCTCGGCCTCGACGAGACGATGATCCTTGTCGTCTACGACGCGACCGACCTCATCGGCGGCGCGCGCGGCTGGTGGATGCTCGAGCACTACGGCGCCGCCGAGGTGCGCATCCTGGAGGGCGGCTTCAAGGCCTGGCTCGCCGGCGGCTACGCGACGGAGAGCGGCCCGAGCCGGCGCCAGCCGAGAACCTTTGCGGCGACCTACGATTCGGCGAGCGTGGTCACCGCCGAACGCGTCCTCGCCGCCAGCGCGTCCGGGGACGCACAGATCGTCGATGCCCGGGCGGCCGGACGCTATGCCGGCGCGGTGCCGGAACCGCGCGC
>CAZZZM010000148.1:0-4337 GCA_964658465.1 uncultured Nakamurella sp. | reverse complement strand
ACCCTACGTCATGTACACGAGGCGTGCTTCGTCCGAGACGCCATGGCACGTCTGGTGCTAAGCAGGGCGGACTTACTACAGACCGTCGCAGAGGGGGTTTTCGTGGGGGGTCGGACATGAAGAAGATCGAAGCGATCATCAAGCCGTTCAAGCTCGACGAAGTGAAGGAGGCGCTGCACGCCGCCGGGGTCGCGGGCATCACCGTGATCGAGGCCAAAGGTTTCGGCCGCCAGAAGGGCCATACCGAGCTCTATCGCGGCGCCGAATACGTCGTCGACTTCCTGCCGAAGGTAAAGATCGAGGTCGTGCTCGACGATCCGGCGATCGATGCGGCGGTGACGGCGATCCGCAATGCGGCGCAGACCGGCCGCATCGGCGACGGCAAGATCTTCGTCTCCTCCGTCGAGACCGCCGTCCGTATCCGCACCGGCGAGACGGGCCCCGAGGCGATCTAGCCCGCTTCGCAATTTGCAGACGCGATCTGCCTTCCACCCCGCGAGGGGCGAGGGAGAAGCGAGCCACCATGCCCGACCTCGCCACCATCGTTGCCGAGATCGACGACGAGATGCGGGCTCGGTCCGACCGCGGCACGGTGGCGAGCTACATCCCCGAGCTGGCCTGCGCCGACGCGAATGCCTTCGGCATCGCCGTGGTCGCCGACGACGGCCGCGTCGCGGCGGCGGGCGATGCCGACCTCCCCTTCTCCGTCCAGAGCATCACCAAGGTCTTCACGCTGACGCTGGCGCTCGGCATGGTCGGCGACAAGTTGTGGGAGCGCGTCGGACGCGAGCCGTCGGGCAATCCGTTCAACTCGATCGTCCAGCTCGAGCTCGAGCGCGGCATCCCGCGCAACCCCTTCATCAACGCCGGCGCCATCGCCGTCACCGACGTCATCCTGTCGGGGCACGCGCCGCGCGAGGCGCTCGGCCAGATCCTCGATCTCGTCCGCGACCTTGCCGAGGACGCGACGATCTCGATCGACGAGGCGGTGGCCGCATCGGAGAAGCGGACAGGCTTCCGCAACGCGGCGCTCGCCAATTTCATGAAGGCGTTCGGTGTGCTGCAGCACCCGGTCGATTATGTGCTCGGGGTCTATTTCCACCATTGCGCGATCGCGATGAGCTGCCGCCAGCTCGCGATGGCGGGGCGCTACCTCGCGTATGGTGGCATCAACCCGTCGACAGGCCTCGCCGTCGTGTCGCCCGGCCGTGCGCGGCGCATCAACGCCGTCATGCTGACCTGCGGCCATTACGATGGCTCCGGGGAGTTCGCCTATCGCGTCGGCCTGCCCGGCAAGAGCGGCGTCGGCGGCGGCATCCTGGCGGTGGCGCCCGGCAAGGCCTCGATCGCCGTCTGGTCGCCCGGTCTCGACGAGGCCGGCAACTCGCATCTCGGCCGCATCGCGCTGGAGCGGCTGACGCGGCGCATGGGCTGGTCGGTGTTCGGCGCGTAGACCACGCCGGGCTGATCGCGCGACCCTCGAACGATCGTCCTGGCCTGTCGGTCTTCAAACCAAATCGAAAACGGAAAAGCGCGGAGCCGAAGCCCCGCGCCTGCAATATCGACCTTCCAAGGTGTCAGGCGGCCGCCTTGGCGCCGCCCTCCTTCGGCACCGAGGCGATCGTCTTCAGAATCTGCGAGGCGATCTGGTAGGGGTCCCCTTCGGAATTGGGACGGCGGTCTTCCAGGTAGCCCTTGTAGCCGTTGTTGACGAACGAATGCGGCACGCGGATCGAGGCGCCGCGGTCCGCGATGCCGTACGAGAATTCGTGGATCGAGGCCGTCTCGTGCTTGCCGGTCAGCCGCATCTCGTTGTGCGGGCCGTAGACCGCGATGTGGTCCTCGCGGGCATCCTCGAACGCCTTCATCAGCGCCTCGAAATATTCCTTGCCGCCGACCGTGCGCATGTACTCGGTCGAGAAGTTCGCGTGCATGCCCGAGCCGTTCCAGTCGGTGTCGCCGAGCGGCTTGCAATGATACTCGATGTCGATGCCGTACTGCTCGCAGAGACGCTGCAGCAGGTAACGGGCGACCCACATCTCGTCGGCGGCTCGCTTCGAGCCCTTGCCGAAGATCTGGAATTCCCACTGGCCCTTCGCCACCTCGGCGTTGATGCCTTCGTGGTTGATGCCGGCGTCGAGGCAGAGGTCGAGATGCTTCTCGACGATCTCACGGGCGATGTTGCCGACGTTCGAGTAGCCGACGCCGGTGTAGTACATGCCCTGCGGGGCGGGATAGCCCTGCGCCGGGAAGCCGAGCGGACGGCCGTCCTTCCAGAAGAAATACTCCTGCTCGAAACCGAACCAGGCGCCGTCGTCGTCGAGGATGGTGGCGCGCTTGTTCGACGGATGCGGGGTCTTGCCGTCCGGCATCATGACCTCGCACATGACGAGGACGCCGTTCTTGCGCGTCGAATCCGGGAAGTGACGGACCGGCTTGAGGAAGCAGTCGGAGCTGCCGCCCTCGGCCTGCTGCGTCGAGGAGCCATCGAAGCCCCACATCGGCAGCTGCTCGAGCGTCGGGAAGCCTTCGAACTCCTTGATCTGGGTCTTGCCGCGCAGGTTCGGCGTGGGCTCGTAACCATCGAGCCAGAGGTACTCGAGCTTGTATTTCGTCATTAAGCGTCTCGCTCTTCCAAGAACACCGGATGGGGCGGCTACGACCCTTTACGGACCCCGCGAGCAAGCACGTAGCATGCCAGCGGAACACTCGATCACGGAGCCTTGTGGACCAAGGGGCGGCTTTCGCGGAGGCGGCGTAGCGTCTATCAAGCGCGCGCCGTCGCCCCTCTCTCGCGACGCGCCACTCCGGGAGACGTTCCACCATGAAAAGTGCAGCCGAGGTGCTGAAGGCGATCAAGGACAACGACATCAAGTATGTCGACCTGCGATTCACCGACATTCGCGGCAAGTGGCAGCACGTCACCTTCGACCAGTCGATCATCGACGAGGAGGTGTTTTCCGACGGCGTGATGTTCGACGGCTCGTCGATCGCCGGCTGGAAGGCCATCAACGAATCCGACATGACGCTCATGCCCGACCCGACGACGGCCGTGATGGACCCGTTCTTCGCCGCGCCGACCCTCTCCGTCGTCTGCGACGTGCTCGAGCCCGCCACCGGCGAGCCCTACTCGCGCGACCCGCGCGGCATCGCCCGCAAGGCGGAGGCCTACGCCGCCTCGGTCGGCATCGGCGACGCGGTGTACTTCGGGCCCGAGGCCGAGTTCTTCGTCTTCGACGACGTGCGCTTCTCGACGAACCCCTACGACACCGGCTTCGTGCTCGATTCGACCGAGCTGCCGACCAACTCCGACACGCCCTACGAGGGCGGCAACCTCGGCCACCGCATCCGCACCAAGGGCGGCTACTTCCCCGTGCCGCCGATGGACTCGGCGCAGGACATGCGCGGCGAGATGCTGGCGGCGATGGCCGCGATGGGCGCCAAGGTCGAGAAGCACCATCACGAGGTCGCCTCGGCGCAGCACGAGCTCGGCCTCAAGTTCGGCCCGCTGACGCAGATGGCCGACCACATGCAGGTCTACAAATACTGCATCCACCAGGTCGCGCAGAGCTACGGCAAGACGGCGACCTTCATGCCGAAGCCGGTGTTCGGCGACAACGGCTCGGGCATGCACGTGCACCAGTCGATCTGGAAGGGCGGCAAGCCGCTGTTCGCCGGCGATAAATACGCGGACCTCAGCCAGGAATGCCTGTGGTACATCGGCGGCATCATCAGGCACGCCAAGGCCCTGAACGCGTTTACCAATCCCTCGACGAACTCGTACAAGCGCCTGGTGCCGGGCTACGAAGCGCCGGTGCTGCTCGCGTATTCGGCCCGCAACCGCTCGGCCTCCTGCCGCATCCCCTACACGACGAACCCGAAGGCCAAGCGGCTCGAGGTGCGCTTCCCCGATCCGATGGCCAATCCCTACCTCGCCTTCACGGCGATGCTGATGGCGGGCCTCGACGGCATCAAGAACAAGATCGATCCCGGCGAGCCGATGGACAAGGATCTCTACGAGCTGCCAAAGGCCGAGCTGAAGAACATTCCGACCGTCTGCGGCTCCCTGCGCGAAGCCCTGAACAGCCTCGAGGCCGACCACGGCTTCCTGCTTGCCGGCGACGTGTTCACGAAGGAGTTCATCGACAGCTACATCGAGCTCAAGTTCGCCGATGTGATGCGCGTCGACATGACCCCGCATCCGGTCGAGTTCGAGCTCTACTACTCGTACTGACCACGATCGACCCCGGCGGCGCGCTGCCAAAATATCAGGCATAGCGCCGCTTTCTTGAGCTATTTCCTTTTAAAAGACCGCCGGCTTAGCCGCCCAGGTTTTG
>CAZZZM010000147.1:0-7499 GCA_964658465.1 uncultured Nakamurella sp. | reverse complement strand
TCAGCCAGGCATGGCTCGGCCACGCCGCCGAGGGCGGCGTTACGTTGTCGGGCGCGTTCATGGTCGCGGCCTACGCCGTGCACGTGCTCGCGGGGGCGGCGTGGCTCGGCGGGCTGCCGCCGCTGCTCTTCGGCGTCCTGGAGCTTCGGCGCAAGGCGGCGGCGCCGGGCGCCTGTCTCGCGCTGCTGTCGCGCTACTCGCTGGTGGCGACCGTCGCCGTCGTCCTGGTCGTGGCGAGCGGCATCGCCAATGCGGCCTTCCGGGTCGGCGGCCGGTTCGGCGCGTTCGCGGGGACGGGCTACGGCGACGTGCTGATCGCGAAGGTGGCGCTCGTCGGCCTCATGCTGGGCTTCGCCGCCTACAATCGCCTCGTCGCGATGCCACGCCTGCGTGGGCGAAACGCGACGCTTGGCAGGAGCCTCGCGACGAGCATCGGATGCGAGATCGGCCTCGGCCTGTCGGTCCTGCTCGCGGCGGCCGTGCTCGGCATCACGCCGCCGCCGTCGCGCTGACGGCCTTTGCGCGATCAACGCGCGACATCTTGCGGCCGAGTCGTCTTGCCTTTGGCGGCGCCTCGCGTATAAGGCGCTCCTTCGAACC
The DNA here is from genome assembly GCA_964658465.1 of uncultured Nakamurella sp. Taxonomy (GTDB): domain Bacteria; phylum Pseudomonadota; class Alphaproteobacteria; order Rhizobiales; family Beijerinckiaceae; genus RH-AL1. The sequence continues at coordinate 6,899 of CAZZZM010000147.1, read as the reverse complement.
GCCCGGCCGTTAGGGCTGCCGTGGCGGTTCGTTCGCGTTCCGAGAACGCAGGCGTCGCGAACGCGACGCTCACAATCAAGATGGGGCCTCAAAATCCCGCGGAGACCGAAATGCCCAAGCTGAAGACGAAGTCCGGCGCCGCCAAGCGCTTCAAGATCACCGGCACAGGCAAGGTGATCTACGCGCAATCCGGCAAGCGCCATGGCATGATCAAGCGGACCAACAAGCAGATCCGCAACCTGCGCGGCACCAACGTGATGTTCAAGACGGACGGCGACAACGTCAAGAAGTACTTCCTGCCCAACGGCTGAGAAGCTTCCGTTCCTCTTCAAACCTCGTTCGTACCCAGGAGATCACCATGGCTCGCGTAAAGCGCGGCGTTGCCGCTCACGCCAAGCACAAGAAGACCCTCAAGGCCGCCAAGGGATTCTACGGCCGCCGCAAGAACACGATCCGCGCCGCCAAGGCCGCCGTCGACCGCTCGATGCAGTACGCGACACGCGACCGCAAGGTGAAGAAGCGCACCTTCCGCGCGCTGTGGATCCAGCGCCTCAACGCCGCCGTCCGCGAGCTGGGCCTGACCTACTCGCGCTTCATCGACGGGCTCAACAAGGCCGGCATCGAGATGGACCGCAAGGTGCTCTCCGAGCTCGCCATCCACGAGCCTGCGGCGTTCGCCGCCATCGTCGAGAAGGTCAAGGCCGCGCTTCCCGCGGCCTGAGGCGAGCCCGGGCGGCGGCTCAGCCCGCCGCCTCGTCTTCGATCCCCACCTTGCGCAGCCGATCTGGATGCGGCATCGCGACGATGTTGTAGCCGGCGTCGACGTAGTGGATCTCGCCCGTCACGCCGCCCGACAGATCGGATAGCAGGTACAGCGCGGTGCCGCCGACGTCGTCGAGCGTCACGCCGCGGCGCAGCGGCGCGTGGGCGTTCTGGAACGCGAACATCGCGCGCGCGTCGGCGATGCCGGCGCCGGCCAGCGTCCGGATCGGACCGGCCGAAATCGCGTTGACCCGCAGGCCATCGACGCCGTAGTCGGCCGCTAAATAACGGACCCCCGCCTCGAGCGCCGCCTTGGCGACGCCCATGACGTTGTAGTTCGGCATCACCCGCGTCGCGCCCCCGAACGACAGCGTCAGCAGGCTGCCGCCCGGCGGCATCAGCGGCGCCGCCCGCTTGGCGATCTCGGTGAAGGAGAAGGCCGAGATCAGCATGGTGCGCGAGAAATTCTCGCGCGTCGTGTCGGCGTAGCGGCCCTTCAGCTCGGTCTTCGCCGAATAGGCGATGCAATGGACCACGAAATCGAGCTGGCCCCAGGTGTCGCGCAGCGTCTCGAACATCGCGTCGACGGACGCGATGTCCTCGACGTCGCAGGGCAGCACCAGCGGGCTGCCGAGGCTCTCGGCCAGCGGCTTGACGCGCTTGCCCAAGGCCTCTCCCTGGTAGGAGAAAGCGATCTCGGCGCCGTGCGCGTGCAGCGTGCGCGCGATGCCCCAGGCGATCGAATTGTGGTTGGCGACGCCCATGACGAGGCCGCGGCGGCCCCGCATCAGCCCGCTCGCGGCCCCGCGCTCAGGCGTCGACATGTTTGAAGACGAGCGTCGCGTTGGTGCCGCCGAAGCCGAAGGAGTTCGAGAGGACCGCACGCAGGTTCGCGTCGCGCCGCTCACGGACGATGTTCATGTCGGCGAAGTCGGGATCGATCTCGTCGATATGCGCGCTCTCGCAGATGAAGCCGGAGTTCATCATCAGCAGCGAATAGATGGCCTCCTGGACGCCGGTGGCGCCCTGCGAATGGCCGGTCAGCGACTTGGTGGCGGAGATCGGCGGCGACGAGTCGCCCGAGCCGAACACCCGCCGGATCGCCTCGATCTCGCGGGCATCGCCGACCGGCGTCGAGGTGGCATGCGGGTTGATGTAGTCGATCGGCACCTTCAGCCCGTCGATCGCCATGCGGATGCAGCGCTCGGCGCCCTCGCCGGAGGGGGCGACCATGTCGTGCCCGTCGGAGGTCAGGCCGTAGCCGACGATCTCGCCGTAGATGCGGGCGCCGCGCGCCTTGGCCCGCCCGTACTCCTCGAGCACGAGGGTGCCAGCGCCGCCGGCGATGACGAAGCCGTCGCGGTTCTTGTCGAACGCACGCGAGGCGACGGCCGGCCGGTCGTTGTAGGCGGACGACATGGCGCCCATCGCATCGAACAGCACCGCCAGCGTCCAGTCGAGCTCCTCGCAGCCGCCGGCGAACATCACGTCCTGCTTGCCGTAGGCGATCATCTCGTAGGCGTTGCCGATGCAATGGTTCGACGTCGCGCAGGCCGACGAGATCGAATAGCTCGAGCCTTTGATCTTGAACCAGGTGCCGAGCGTCGCCGAGGCCGTGGAGGACATCGCCTTCGGCACCGCGAACGGCCCGACGCGCTTCGGTCCCTTCTCGCGGGCGATATCGGCCGCCTCGACGATGGTCTTGGTGGAAGGCCCGCCCGACCCCATCAGGATGCCGGTGCGGGGGTTCGAGACGTCCTCCGGCGCCAGGTCGGCATCGCGGATCGCCTGCTCCATCGCCAGATGCGCCCAGGCGGTGCCGCCGCCGTGGAAGCGCATCGCGCGGCGGTCGACGGCGGCGACCGCGTCGGCGGACGGCGCGCCGTACACCTGCGAGCGGAAGCCGTGCTTGGCGAAATCCTCGGCCTTGGTGATCCCGGACTTGGCCTCGCGCAGGGAGGCGAGAACCTCCTGCGTCGAGTTGCCGATCGGCGAGATGATCCCCATGCCGGTGACGACGACGCGTCTCATTCAGATCTCCGTTCCGCCCCGCCGACGCGCGCGAGGCACGGCGAGGCCCGCGCTCAGGCGGTGGCAGCAGCCGGCTGGAAGAGGCCGACCTTCAGGTCCTTGGCTTCGTATATGCGTTCGCCGTCGGCTTCCAGCCAGCCGTCCGCTACGCCGAGCACCAGCTTCCGATTGAAGACGCGCTTCAGGTCGACCCCGTAGACGATCCGCTTCACCGTCGGCAGCACCTGGCCGGCCAGCTTGACCTCGCCGACGCCGAGCGCACGGCCGCGGCCGGGCAGGCCAAGCCAGCCGAGATAGAAGCCCAGCAGCTGCCACAGCGCATCGAGACCAAGACAGCCCGGCATCACCGGATCGTTCTTGAAGTGGCAGGCGAAGAACCATTGGTCGGGCGAGATATCGAAGACCGCGCGCACGAATCCCTTGCCGTCCGGGCCGTCGGTCTCGGAGATCTGGTCGATCTTGTCGAACATGAGCATCGGCGGCAGGGGCAGCTGAGCGTTGCCGGGTCCGAAAAGGTCGCCTCGGGCGCAGGCGAGGAGGTGCTCGTAGTCGAAGCTGGAGCGGCGCTCGCTCATATGTCTTTGGTCTCTGATCAACCGGGCGTGCCAACGCGCCGAGGGGCATCCCCATCCAGGGCCGGCGGTGCTTAGCACAGCCCCCGCAGGATCGAAAGGCGATAGCCAAGGCAAAGCCGCCGTCTGCTGCTTTCCTGGACCAGCTCTTTGATATACCTTGCCAACTCGACTGCGCTTGCCGCCACGGCCGCGGGACATTATCACAAGCCGACAGACTTCAGAGGATGCGCGGGCCGGTTCGCCGCGAACGCTGCCAGAGAACGAGATGACCGAGCTTCAAAAGACGATCCGCAGGCCGCAGGCGGCGACCGCGCAGGGACGGCTCGACGCCATGATGGCGGGGTGCCCGGTCCACGCGCTGCGCGCCAAGCTGAAGGACGCGGGTCTGCGGCCGACGCGCCAGCGCATGGCGCTCGGCCTGCTGCTGTTCGCCAAGGGCGACCGGCATCTGACGGCCGAGAAGCTCTATGAGGAGGCGCAGGAGCTACGTGTCCCGGTGTCGCTCGCGACCGTCTACAACGGCCTGCACGTGTTCACCGAGGCGGGGCTTCTGCGCGAGGTCGCGGTCGACGGCACCAAGGTCTATTACGACACCAACGTCACCGACCATCACCACTTCCTGCTCGAAGACTCGAACATGCTGATCGACATTCCCGCCGTGTCGATCGACCGCTCCGTTGTGCCGGAGCTTCCGGAGGGCATGGAGATCGCCGCGATCGACGTCGTCGTGCGGCTGCGCCCGGCCAAATCGAACTGACGTTGCGGCGCCGCGTGGCGCCGTTCATCACATCGGGTGCCGCGCATTGACGCGACGCCCGCGCGCGGCCATGTAGGCGCGCCTTCGCCCAGCCCTCAGAGCCCGCTTCCCCGAATATGTCTCGCCTCGTCATGAAGTTCGGCGGCACGTCCGTCGCCGATCTCGACCGTATCCGCAACGTCGCCCGCCACGTGAAGCGTGAGGTCGAGGCCGGCCACGAGGTGGCGGTGGTGGTCTCGGCGATGTCCGGCAAGACCAACGAGCTCGTCGCCTGGGTCAAGGACGCCTCGCCGCTCTACGACCCGAGCGAGTACGACGCCGTTGTCGCGTCTGGCGAGCAGGTCACGGCCGGCCTGCTGGCGATCGCGCTGCAGAAGATGGGCATCCCGGCGCGCTCCTGGCAGGGCTGGCAGATCCCGATCTCGACCTCCGCGGCGCACGGCGTCGCCCGCATCGACGGCATCGACGGCGCCGGCCTCATCGAAGGCTTTTCGCGCGGCCAGGTCGCCGTCGTCGCCGGCTTCCAGGGCGTGCATGCGCCGACGAACCGCATCGCCACGCTCGGCCGCGGCGGCTCCGACACCTCGGCGGTCGCGGTGGCGGCGGCGATCGGCGCCGACCGATGCGACATCTACACCGACGTCGACGGCGTCTACACGACCGATCCGCGCATCGTGCCGAAGGCGCGGCGCATGGACCGCATCGCCTTCGAGGAGATGCTCGAGATGGCCTCGCTCGGCGCCAAGGTGCTGCAGGTCCGCTCCGTCGAGCTGGCGATGGTGCACAAGGTGCCGACCTTCGTGCGCTCGTCCTTCGACGATCCAGACCAGCCCAACCCCGGCACGCTCATTTGCGAGGAGGACGACATCGTGGAGCAGCAGGTTGTGACCGGCATCGCCTTCTCGCGCGACGAGGCGCAGATCACGTTGCGCAAGCTCGTCGACGCGCCGGGCGTGGCGGCGGGCGTGTTCATCCCGCTCGCCGAAGCCAACATCAACGTCGACATGATCATCCAGGTGACGTCGGACGACAACAAGCACACCGACATGACCTTCACGACGACCGCCGCCGACTTCGAGCGCGCCTGCGCGTTGCTCGAGGGCAGCAAGGCGACGATCGGCTACGAGACGCTGGAAGGCTCGACGGACGTGGTCAAGGTGTCGGCGATCGGCGTCGGCATGCGCTCGCACGCCGGCGTCGCCGCCAAGGGCTTCAAGGCGCTGTCCGAGAAGGGCATCAACATCCGCGCGATCACGACGTCGGAGATCAAGTTCTCCGTGCTGATCGACGCCGCCTACACCGAGCTGGCGGTGCGCACGCTGCACTCGCTCTACGGGCTCGACAAGGCGGCCTAGCCGCCGCGTGTTGTGGGGCGAAGCAATCAAGGAGTCGGCTCGAAGATCGAGGCGGCCGCTCCTGGGTTGCTTCGCTTCGCTCGCAATGACGTCCCAGCGTCAGTGCCGGTTGTAGACGTCCTCGATGCGGATGATGTCGTCCTCGCCGAGGTAGGAGCCGGTCTGCACCTCGATCAGCTCGAGGTTGATCTTGCCGGGGTTGGCCATGCGGTGGATCACGCCCATCGGCAGGTAGATCGACTCGTTCTCGTGCACCAGCACCAGCTCGTTGCCGCGCGTCACTTCCGCGATGCCCTTGACCACCACCCAGTGCTCGGCCCGGTGGTAGTGCTTCTGCAGCGACAGCGAGGCGCCGGGCTTCACGACGATCCGCTTGACCTGGTAGCGCGCGCCGTCGTCGATCGACTGATAATAGCCCCACGGACGATACGAGCGCTTGTGCTCGTGCGCCTCGCGACGGCCCATCAGACGCAGCTTCTCGACCAGCTGCTTGACCTTGTCGCCATGCTCGTTGCTGACGACGAGGACGGCGTCATGCGTCGTCACGACGATCACGTTGTCGACGCCGACGACGGTGGTCAGGTGCTCGTCGGAGCGGATGTGGACGTTCTTGGCGTCGAGCACGGCGCCGTGGCCGCGGATTGAGTTGCCCTCGTGGTCGCGGTCGGAGAGCTGCCAGACCGCCGCCCAATTGCCGACGTCGGACCAGCCGATGTCGGCCGGGACCACGGCGGCCTTGGTCGTGCGCTCCATGACCGCGTAGTCGATCGACTTCTTGGTCGCGTGTTGGAAGCTCTCGGCGTCGAGCAGCGTGAAGTCGAGATCGGTGTGCGAGCGCGCCACCGCGTCGGCGGCGGCGGTGATCATCTCCGGCTCGAAGACTCGCAGCTCCGCTTCCATGACGTCGGCGCGGAAGAAGAAATTGCCGGAATTCCAGAGATAGCCCTCTTCGATGTAGCGCTCGGCCGTCGCACGGTCCGGCTTCTCGATGAAGCGCTCGAGCTTGAACACGTCGGCGCCGTCCTTGAGCGCCGCGCCGGGCTGGATGTAGCCGTAGCCCGTCGCCGGATGATCCGGCTTGACGCCGAGCGTCACGATATGGCCGCCGCGCGCCGCCTCGGCCGCCTCGCGGCAGAGCCGCACGAAGCCGGGCTTGTCCTGCACGACGTGGTCTGCCGCGAGCACCGCGACGACCGTGTCCGGCGCCATGCGCATCGCCAGCTCGGTGGCGACCGCGACCGCCGGGCCCGAATCGCGGCCCTGCGGCTCGAGAACGATATGCGCCGTGCGGCCGATCTTCTGCAGCTGTTCGCCGACCAGGAAGCGGTAGGCATGGTTGGAGACGACGACCGGCATGTTGAAGAGATCGTCGTCGGCCAGCACCTCGATCGCCATCTGGAAGGTCGAGCGCTCGCCGAC
>CAZZZM010000146.1:4892-7615 GCA_964658465.1 uncultured Nakamurella sp. | reverse complement strand
TACGTCATCTTCACCTCTGGCTCGACCGGCGCGCCGAAGGGCGTCGCCATCCCCCGGCCTGCGCTCGACCATTACGTCGACTGGATCGGGCCGGCGATGGGTCTCGCACCGGGCGACCGCATGTCCCAGCACCCGAACATCGGGTTCGATCTCTCGGTGCTCGACATCTACGGCGCGCTCTGCCACGGCGCGGCGCTGCATCCCTTCGTCGATCGCGGCGCGCGACTCCTGCCGGCCCGCAAGGTGCAGGGCGACCGTCTCACCGTCTGGAACAGCGTGCCCTCCGTGCTCTCCATCATGGAGACGGCCCGCGAGCTCGACGCGGCGCACCTCGAGAGCGTCCGGCTGTTCACCTTCTGCGGCGAGGTGCTGCGCCGCGACCATGTCGCCAAGCTCTTCGCCGCGCGGCCCGATGCCATCGTGCTCAACACCTACGGACCGACGGAGGCCACGGTCGCGATGACCTGCCGCCGCTTCACGATCGACGACTGGGAGCGCGCCTGCGCGACGTCCGCGCCGTTCGGCGAGGCGATCGGCGAGATGCGGCTCGATCTCGTCGGTGGCGACGATGCGGACGAAGGCGAGATCGTCATCTCCGGGCCGCAGCTCGCGCGCGGCTACTGGAAGGACCCTGCCCTGACGGCGGAGAAATTTCGCGATCACACGCTCGCCGACGGGCGCGTGGTGACGGCGTTCTTCACCGGCGACTATGCGCGACGCCACGACGGCGACACCTATTTCCTCGGTCGCCGCGACGACATGGTGAAGGTGCGTGGCCATCGCATGCACGTCGGCGCCGTCACCCAGGCGCTCGAGAAGATAGGCTGGCCGAGCTCCTTCGCTTTCGAGCGGGGCGGGCAATTGCTCGCAGCTGTCGAGAAGGTGTCCGGGCGCGGTTTCGATCAGGCGCAGGTCATCGCGGACCTGTCGGGTCTTCTCGAAAGCTATTCGGTGCCGAGCGAGATCCGCTGCATCGACGTGATGCCGAAGAACCAGAACGACAAGATCGACGGGGCGAGGGTCAGGGCGATGTTCGAAAGCGGTGGCACGCGATGAAAAGCGAGACCGACGTCATTCAGGGGCTGCAGGCGATCTTCGCCGAGGTGTTCGACCGCGACGATATCGAGCTCAGGCGTTCGCTCACCGCCAAGGACGTGGCCGGGTGGGATTCGTTCAAGCAGGTCGAGCTGATCATCGAGACCGAAGCGCGTTTCGCGATGCGCTTCACCTCGTCCGAGGTGGATTCGTTTCGCAACCTGGGCGATCTGATCGACGTCGTCGTCGCGCGCGGCGCCTGAGGCGAGACCACACTGCCGTCATGACGGCGTCGTATTCGCAACCGCAAGCATTCGCGCCCCAGCGCCGGGTCGGTGCCTCGAACTCGTCGACCGCGGCGCCACCCACGAGCGCCGCGCCCCAAAATGGAGACCAACATGACGCGTGCATCTCTCCGCCTCGCCATTGCGGCCACCGCTCTCGGCTCGATCCTCCCCCTGCCCGCGGTCGCCGCGCCGCTGCAACTCGCGCAGGCGGAGCCGGCGCAGCCGAAGCAGATTGCGCTGACGCAGAAGCAGATCGACGGCATCGTCGCGGCACAGCCGCAGATGCAGGCGATCGAGAGCAAGCTGCCCCAGGGCGCCGAGGACAAACCCGACCCGAAGATCGAGGCCAAGCTCGAGGGCGTCGCCAAGAAGAACGGCTTTTCCGGCCTCGGGGAATACGCCGACGTCTCGTCGAGCATCGGCGTGGTGATGGCCGGCATCGATCCCGAGACGAAGAGCTATCTCGGCCCGCAGGCCGTCATCAAGAAGCAGATGGCGCAGGTGAAGGCCGACACGTCGATGCCGCCCAAGGAGAAGAAGGAGGCGCTCGACGAGCTCGCAGCCGCGATGCAGCAGGGCAACGCCGACAAGCCCAGCCAGAACAACATCGACCTCGTCACCAAGAACTTCGACAAGCTCAACGCGAGCATGCAGCAGCAGGGCGGCGCCGACTGATTTCGGCGACCGATTCGTCGCGTCACGCGGAGGTGAGGGGCGCGCGACCGAATGCGCTCTTTCGACGCCGAGCACGACGCCGCTATAAGGCGGCGAAGGTGCTTGGGAGAACGCCATGACCGCCGACGTTTTCCGGCGTGAGCCGCCGATCCGGCGCTACAACACGACGGCGATCGTGCTGCATTGGGTCGTTGCGGCGCTGATCGTCATCGGGATCGTCGCCGGCCTCGCCGGCATGAACGACAAGAACCCCGACGTCCGCAGCATCATCGACTTTCACAAGTCGATCGGCCTGACGCTTCTCGGCCTCGTCGCCCTGCGCATCCTGTGGCGCCTCGCCAACAAGCCGCCGCCGATGCCCGCGGCCTACTCGCCGGGCGAACGTCGTCTCGCCCACGTGGCGCACGGATTCCTCTACGCGGTGATCCTTCTGCTGCCGGTCACCGGCTACATCCACGATTCGGCGTTCAAGCTCGCCGCGCAGCATCCGATCAAGCTCTACGGCCTCGTGCCGTTTCCGCGCATCGGGTTCATCGAGCATCTCGACCCGGCGACGAAGGAACAGGTGCATGCGGTCTTCTTCGCCGCGCACGTCTGGCTCGGCTACGCGCTCTACGCTCTGCTCGCGCTGCATCTCCTCGCCGTCGCCAAGCACCATATGATCGATCACGAGTCCGAGCTGCAGCGCATGCTGCCCGGCCGCCGCCGCGACGAGCCGGCGTGACG
>CAZZZM010000146.1:0-4792 GCA_964658465.1 uncultured Nakamurella sp. | reverse complement strand
TCGTCGCGCACGGCGTGTCGAACGCCGAACGCCAGAACGACATGGACGAGGCGCGCGAGCGCGCGACGATCGCCGCCGCGACGACGCGCATCGCCGGCGAGGAAGGTTCGCAGCCGCTCGGCTGGCTCGGCCCGTGGATCTCGCAGACCCACACGACCCCCGACTTGCTCGCCGAGGCCGGCTACACTTACCTGCTGGACTGGGCGATGGACGACCAGCCCGTCTGGCTCGCGACGCGCGGCGGCGGACGCATTCTCTCGGTGCCCTATCCGCAGGAGCTCAACGACATCCCGGCGATCGCGGTCCGCCGGGCGGGCGCGCGCGAGTTCGCGACGATGCTGCTCGACCAGTTCGAGGAGATGCTGGCGCAATCGGCGCGACAGCCGCTCGTGCTGGGCCTCGCGCTGCACCCTTATGTCGCCGGCCAGCCGTTCCGCTTGCGCGCGCTGCGCGAGGCGCTCGCGACGATCCGCCAGCGCCCCGGCGTCTGGTGGACGACCCCTGGACGGATCGCGGCGCATTTTGCATCGCTCTAGGCCGCCCGACGCGCGCCCTTACGTCTCGCCGAGCCCCTTGAGCCGATACAGGGCCTCCAAGGCCTCGCGCGGCGACATCGCGTCGACGTCGATCGCGGCCAGCGCCTCGCGCAGCGGGTCGGGCGGGGCCGGCGCCACCGACGCCTCCTCGGGCCTGGCGGCGGCGAACAGCGGCAGGTCGGCGAGCAGGCGGCCGCCGGGCAGGCCGCGGTCGGCGGCCTCGAGCTCGGCGAGCAGCGTCTTGGCGCGGCGTACCACCGCCGCCGGCAGGCCGGCGAGCTTGGCGACCTGGATGCCGTAGGAGCGATCGGCGGCGCCCGGCACGACTTCGTGCAGGAAGACCACGTCGCCGTGCCAGTCGGCGACCCGCGTGGTGAGGTTCACGAGGCGGTCGAGCTTGCGCGAAAGCTGCGTCAGCTCGTGGAAATGGGTAGCGAAGATCGCCCGCGCGCGGTTCTTCTCGTGCAGGTGCTCCATGACGGCCCAGGCGATCGAGAGGCCGTCGAAGGTCGCCGTGCCGCGGCCGATCTCGTCGAGGATCACCAGCGACGAGGGCGTCGCGCGATTGAGGATCGCCGCCGTCTCGACCATCTCGACCATGAAGGTCGAGCGCCCGCGCGCGAGATCGTCGGCGGCGCCGACGCGCGAGAACAGCCGGTCGACGATCCCGATCGTCGCGCTCGTCGCGGGCACGAAGGAGCCCGCCTGCGCCAGCACCGCGATGAGCGCGTTCTGGCGCAGATAGGTCGACTTGCCGGCCATGTTCGGCCCGGTGACGACGGCGATCTTGCCGCCGGCGACGGTCGCCGACAGGTCGCTGGCGTTCGCCACGAACGGCTCGCCCGTCGCCTTCAGCGCCGCTTCGACGACGGGATGGCGGCCGCCCACGACGACGAAGGCGCCGGACGCCTCGATCGCCGGACGCACCCAATCGCGCTCGGCACCGATCTCGGCGAGCGCCGCGGCGACGTCGATCGTCGCCAGCGCGTCGGCCGCGGCGGCGATGGCCTCGGCCTGAGCGAGGATCGCCGCCGCGACCTCGTCGAACAGCGCCAGTTCCCGCGCCAGCGCGCCCTCGGCGGCTTGCGCGATCTTCGCCTCCAGGGCGCCGAGCTCGGCGGTCGAGAAGCGCATCGCATCGACCATCGTCTGGCGATGCACGAAGGTCGCGTCGAGCGGCGCTTTCGTGAACGCCTCGCCGAGGGCTGCCGGCACCTCGACGAAATAGCCGAGCATGTTGTTGTGCTTGACCTTGAGCCGGCGCGTCCCGGCCAGATCGCAATATTTCTGCTGCAGGGCGGCGATGACCTGCCGGCTCTCGTCGCGCAGCGCGCGCATCTCGTCGAGCGCCGCGTCGCGCCCCGCACGGACGAAGCCGCCCTCCCGGCGCGACAGCGGCAGCTCGTCGGAAAGCGTCGCGGCGATGAGCGCCGGCAGGCCAGGCTCGACCGCCGCCGCCGCCTCGCGGGCGGCGACGAGCGGCGCCGGCAGCGGGCCGGTCGGGAAGGCATCTTCGGCGAGACGGCGCGCCACCTCGCGGGCCGCGGCGAGCGCGGCGCCGACGGCGGCGAGGTCACGCGGGCCGGCGCGTTCCAGCGCCAGGCGCGAGACCGCGCGCGCCAGATCGGGCGCGCCCTTCAGGATGGTGCGCACGTCGGCGCGCAGCTCGCGCGCGGCGACGAAGGCGGCGACGGCGGCGAGGCGCGCCTCGATGGCGGCGGGGTCGGTGAGCGGCGCCGCGAGCTGGGCGGCGAGCTTGCGACTGCCGGCCGGCGTCGCACAGCGGTCGATGGTGGCCAGCAGCGAGCCTTCGGTGCGGCCGGAGAGCGTGCGGGTCAGCTCGAGATTGGCGCGCGTCGCGGCATCGATCTCCATCGTGCGGGCGCGGCGCGTCGAAAGCGGCGGATCGAGCTTCGGCCGCGCGCCGCATTGCGTGCGCTCGAGATAGAAGACCGCGGTCGCCGCGGCGGCGATCTCGGCCGGCGACAGGCCGCCCAAGCCCTCGAGCGTCGCCAGGCCGAAATAGTCGAGCAGCCGCCGCTCGGCCGAGCCCGGCTCGCGGCCGATGCGGGTGACGGGCACGCGCACCTCGGCGAGCGCGCGCTTCACGTCGGCGCTGTCGGCGACGGCGTCGGGCACGACGATCTCGCGCGGATCGATGCGCCCGATCTCGCCGCCGAGCGCGACACCCGGCACGTCGCAGACCTCGAAGGCACCCGTCGAGATGTCGACGGCCGCAAGGCCGAAGGCCGCGACCTCGCCCTTGGCCGCGTCGGTGCGCGTCCGCGCCAGGGCCAGCAGCCAGTTGGCCTGCGCGGGCTCGAGCAGCGTCTCCTCGGTGAGCGTGCCGGGCGTCACCAGCCGCACCACCGCCCGCGCCACGACGCTCTTGCCGCCGCGCTTCCTGGCTTCGGCCGGATCCTCGGTCTGCTCGCAGATGGCGACGCGGTGACCGGCGGCGATGAGCCGGTGGAGGTAGTCGTCCGAGCGCACCACCGGCACGCCGCACATCGGGATGTCGGCGCCCTCGTGCTGCCCGCGCTTGGTCAGCACGATGCCGAGCGTCTTCGCCGCCACCTCGGCGTCGGCGAAGAACAGCTCGTAGAAATCGCCCATGCGGTAGAACAGCAGAGCGTCGGGATGCTCGGCCTTGATGGCGTGGTATTGCGCCATCATCGGCGAGGGCTTCGGCACCTCGGCGGCCGCGCGCTCGACGATGAAGGGCGCCTGCTCGCGGTCGGACTTACGCATGGGCGGAACTAGGCGGGATCGCCCCCGGCGCGTCAACGGTCGGGCGCGAACTCTGCACCGTCGTCTCGAGCGGCTGGATGGACGACTGCCGCATCGGCGCGTCGACGCTCCACGGCCCGGGGCCGGCGGCTGCGATACAGAGGAAGGCGAACGGGGATTGTCGCGCGTGCGGCGCTTCGCTACCTCAGACGCACCATGCAGCTTCCCCAGGACAAGCTCGACCTCATCCTGCGCCGGCACGACGAGATCAACGGCCGCCTCGCCGCCAATCCCGACGCGACGACCTTCGTCGCGCTGTCGCGCGAACTGGCCGGCCTGGAATCGGTGACGGCGGCGATCCGCGACTATCGATCCCAGGCGGCCGAGCTCGACGGCGTCGCGGCGATGCTCGACGATTCTGGCCTCGACGCCGAGATGCGGGCGCTCGCCGAGGAGGAGCAGCGAAGCGGCGAGGAGCGGCTCGAGGCGCTCTCGCGTACGCTGCAGATCGCGCTGCTGCCGAAGGACGCCGCCGACGAGAAGAGCGCGATCCTCGAAATCCGCGCCGGCACCGGCGGCGACGAGGCGGCGCTGTTCGCCGGCGACCTGTTCCGCATGTACCAGCGCTATGCCGAGACGCACCGCTGGAAGGTCGAGATCGTCTCGGCCTCCGAGGGCACGGCCGGCGGCTTCAAGGAGATCATCGCCGAGATCGAGGGCGCCGGCGTCTTCGCCAAGCTGAAGTTCGAATCGGGCGTCCACCGGGTGCAGCGCGTGCCCGACACCGAGACGCAGGGCCGCATCCACACGTCCGCCGCCACCGTCGCCGTGCTGCCGCAGGCGGAAGAGGTCGACGTCGACATCAACGAGGCGGACCTGAAGATCGACACGATGCGCGCGCAGGGCGCCGGCGGCCAGCACGTCAACAAGACCGAATCGGCGATCCGCATCACCCACCTGCCGACGAACACCGTGATCTTCGTCCAGGACGAGCGCTCGCAGCATAAGAACCGCGCCCGCGCCATGGCGCTGCTGCGCTCGCGCCTCTACGACATGGAGCGCCAGAAGCTCGACGCCGAGCGCTCGGCCGACCGCAAGAGCCAGGTGGGGTCCGGCGATCGCTCCGAGCGCATCCGGACGTACAATTTTCCGCAGGGCCGGCTGACCGACCACCGCATCAACCTGACGCTCTACAAGCTCGACAAGATCATCACCGGCGAGGCGCTCGACGAGGTGATCGACGCGCTGACGACGGAGCATCAGGCCGCCCTGCTCGCGGCGCAGGACGGCTGATGCCGCCGCAGCTTCCTCGTCCGGCTGCCGGACGGAGGATCACCGCCACCAGCAATGATTTGTCACCGCAGAGCCGCCCTTCGACAGGCCAGCGCACGTATGGTTCTCGCGACCAGGGAGCTCCAACGTGAAGACCACAGCATCCATCGTCGGCGCGGCGCTCGTCGCGCTTGCTTCAGCCGTGCCGGCGTCGGCTCAGACGCGGCCGCATCATTCGGGCCATATGAGCTTCA
>CAZZZM010000145.1:6858-7631 GCA_964658465.1 uncultured Nakamurella sp. | reverse complement strand
TGCGGCTGGATCGACAAGCTTTGCCGAAGTCGTACGACGATAGGCCGCTGCGCAGATCGGGCGGCACATGGCGGCTGGAGCCACCGTCGCTCTACCCCCACAATTCCGGGCCGGCGGGCCGCAGGATCGAGCCCTCGAAGCGCAGGCCTTCGGCGCGGTCCCTCGCGAGCAGCAGCGGTCCGTCGAGGTCGACGAAGGCGGCGCGGCCGGCCAGAAGCACGGCGGGCGCCATGGCGAGGGAGGTGCCGACCATGCACCCGACCATGATCGCAAAGCCGATCCGCTCGGCCTCGGCAACGACGGCGAGCGCCTCGGTAAGGCCGCCCGTCTTGTCGAGCTTGACGTTGATCGCGTCGTAGCGGTCGCGCAGCGCGGCAAGGCCGTGGAGCCCGTGCGCGCTCTCGTCGGCGCAGATCGGAACCGGATGGGCGATCGCGGCGAGCGCCGCATCCTCGCCGGCCGGCAGCGGCTGCTCGACGAGCGCGACGCCGGCCTCGGCGCAGGCGGCGAGCAGCGGTTCGAGCTGCGCAGGAGACCAGGCCTCGTTGGCATCGACGATGAGGGTCGAGTCGGGTGCCGCGGCCCGGACGGCGGCGATCCGTTCGAGGTCGCCGACGCCTGCGAGCTTGATCTTGAGCAGCGGCCGCGCGGCGGCGCGGGCGGCGGCCTCGGCCATCGCGACCGGCGTATCGACCGAGATCGTGTAGGCGGTGACGACGGGGCCGGGCGCCGCGACCCCGGCGCGGACATAAGCGGGCACACCGGTCGCTTTG
>CAZZZM010000145.1:3298-6848 GCA_964658465.1 uncultured Nakamurella sp. | reverse complement strand
CCTCGAGGTCCCACAACGCGCAATCGAGCGCGTTGCGGGCGGCACCCGGCGGCAACAGGTCCTGCAGGCGCCCGCGTTTGGCGCCGGCCTCGATCTCGCTCCGCACGCGCTCGATGGCCGCGACGACGCTGTCAGTGCTCTCGCCGTAGCGGGGATAGGGCACGCATTCGCCGCGCCCGACGAAGCCGTCCGCCTCGATGGTCGCGACCACGACGCGGGCTTCCGTCTTGGCGCCGCGCGCGATCACGAAGCGTCCCGCGATCGGGAAGCTTTCGACCTCGCATCGAAGCTTGGCCATCGTCGCGTGTCTCATGTCTAAGGCTCGAATATGATGCGCCTTTCTAGCAGTTCGCGCGGCGCGCGGCGCGGCCGTTCTCGTTAACCAAGCCGCGGGGCTTGCCTCGACTTTGCCCCGGTGCGGCCTTAACCCGATTTCGTTAACGCGCCTTAACCATGGCGGCCACGCACGGCCACGCGCCCACGGGTTTCATGTCGCTGCCGCCCGCCTTCTCCAGCGAGTCCCTCGATCGCACCATCCGCTTCACGCTGAGCGGCAGCTGGACGATCGACGCGTCCGCCGCCCTGGAGGGCGGAGCGTCGGCGATGATCGCGGCGGTGGGCTCGGCCCAGGCTGCGATCTTCGATCTCGGCCATGTCGAGCGGCTCGACACGGCGGGAGCGTGGCTCGTCGACCGTTCCCGCCGCGCGCTCACGGCACAGGGGATCGAGACCCGCGTCGAACGCCTGAAACCCGAGCACCGCATCCTCCTCAACGAGGTCCAGGCCCGCGACGGCACCGCGCCGCCGGTCCGCGGCAGCTTTTCGCTCGTCGGCCTGCTCGCCGACATCGGCGAAGGGGTCGTAGCGTTCGGTCGCGACGTCTACGACGGCGTCGCCTTCCTCGGCGAGCTGACCACGTCGTTCGGCCGGATCGTGCGGTCGCCGCTGAAATTCCGCCTGACGTCGCTGGTCTTTCACATGGAGGCGATCGCCTTCCGCAGCGTGCCGATCATCGCGCTCATCAATTTCCTGGTCGGCGGCATCGTCGCGCAACAGGGCATCTTCCAGCTGCGGCGCTTCGGCGCCGTGACCTTCGCCGCCGACCTCATCGGCGTGCTCGTGCTGCGCGAATTGGGCGTGCTGCTCACCGCGATCATGATGGCCGGCCGCTCCGGCTCGGCGATCACCGCCGAGATCGGCTCGATGCGCATGCGCGAGGAGATCGACGCGCTGCGCGTCATGGGCCTGTCGGCGATGGACGTGCTCGTCGTCCCGCGGCTTCTCGCGCTGATCGTCAGTCTGCCGCTGCTCACCTTCATCGCCGACATGTCGGCGATCTTCGGGGGCATGGTGACGGGCTGGATGTACGGCGGTATCGCGCCGATCGCCTTCCTCGCCCGCCTGCAGGCGATCATCTACCCGTCGACCTTCGCCGTCGGCCTCATCAAGGCCCCTTTCATGGCGCTGGTTATCGGCCTGATCGCCGCAGTCGAGGGCTTGAAGGTCGAGGGATCGGCGGAATCGCTCGGCCGCCAGGTCACCGCCGCGGTGGTGAAGTCGATCTTCATGGTCATCGTCGTCGATGGCATCTTTGCGATGTTCTTCGCGAGCATCCGCTATTGAGGGGGCCCGCCCTGACGTCCGACGCCGTTCTCGCCACCGAGGCCGTTCTGGACTTCGCGCCGGTCGGGTTCGATGCACCCGACCCCTCGCTCGCGACCGTCGCGATCGGGGTCCGCGGGCTCACCGTCGGCTTCGGCGACAAGGTCATCATGCAGGACCTCGACCTCGACGTGTACCGCGGCGAGGTGCTCGGCTTCGTCGGCGGGTCGGGCATGGGCAAGTCGGTGCTGACGCGCACCATCCTCGGCCTGGTGGCGAAGCGAGCGGGCTCGATCACCGTCTTCGGCGAAGACATCGACGAGCTGACGCCGACCGAGCGCGTCCGCCTGCAGCAGCGCTTCGGCGTGATGTTCCAGCAGGGGGCGCTGCTGTCCGGGCTCACCGTGAAGCAGAACGTGCAGATCCCGATGCGCGAGCACCTGAAGCTCTCGAAGGCGCTCGCCGACGAATTGGCGATGCTGAAGATCTCGCTCGTCGGTCTGCCGCCCGATGCGGCCAACAAGTTTCCCTCCGAGCTCTCCGGCGGCATGATCAAGCGCGCGGCCTTGGCCCGCGCCCTGGCGCTCGACCCCGAGCTGCTCTTCCTCGACGAGCCGACGTCCGGTCTCGATCCGATCGGCGCCGCCGATTTCGACGACCTCATCGCGACGCTGCAGAAGACGCTCGGGCTTACCGTCTTCATGGTGACGCACGATCTCGACTCGCTCTACGCGATCTGCGACCGCGTCGCCGCGCTCGCCGACAAGCGCGTCATCGCGGCCGGCCCGATCGAGGATCTCGAGCGCTCCGACCATACGTGGCTGCGCGCCTATTTCCACGGCAAGCGCGCGCGACGTTTCGCGGCGCGACGCTGACCAAGACCGTCCCGGAGCCTCGTCGATGGAAACCCGCGCCAACTATGCTCTGATCGGCGCCTTCACGCTCGCCGTCGTCGTCGGCGCCTTCGGCTTCGTCTTCTGGTTCTCGGGTGCGGAGAAGCCGCTCGGGCTCAACGAGTACAAGGTCGTCTTCAACGGCTCGATCTCCGGGCTCGCCGCCGGCAACCCCGTCCTCTTCAACGGCGTGCGCGTCGGCGACGTCTCGAAGATCGATTTGATGCCGGACGATCCGTCCAAGGTCTACGCGATCGTCCGCGTCGACGGGCGCGTGCCGGTGCGGACCGACACGAAGGTGAAGCTCGAGTTCACGGGCCTGACGGGCAGCGCCTCGGTGGCGCTCAGCGGCGCCAGCTCCGGCGCGCCGATCCTCAAGACGTCGGATCGCGATCCCGCCGTGCTCTTCGCGGATCGCTCGGATTTCCAGGACCTGCTGCAGACCGCGCAGAAGATCGCCGCGCGGGCCTCCGACATCCTCGATCGCGGCGACCGCATCCTGCAGGACAACGAGCCGGCGATCCGCGCCTCGGTCGGCAATGTCCAGAAATTCTCCGACGCGCTCGCCGCCAACTCGGCCGGCGTGAAGGACTTCATGTCCGCCATGGCCGACGTCGGCCGCACGATCAAGCCGCTGACCGTGAAGCTCGAGGCGCTGACCACCGACACCGACGCCGTCGTCAAGTCCGTCGATCCGGCGCAGGTGCATCAGATGGTGGCCGACTTCACCGGGACCGCCGCCAAGCTCAACACCGCCGCCGGCAAGGTCGATACCACGCTGACCAACCTCAACGGCTTCCTGTCGACGACGGACTCGAAGGGCGTCTTCCAGGAGGTCTCGGACGCCGCGAAATCCTTCAAGCGGCTGTCCGACAACACGGACGCGCGCACGCGCGAGCTCTTCGCCAACCTCACCCGCTTCTCGCGCGACGGTCTGAAGGAATATACCGGCCTCGCTTCGGATGGGCGCACCGCCGTCGGCGAGATGTCGAAGCTGATCCGCTCCGTCGAGGCGAACCCGCAGCAGTTCCTGTTCGGGCGGAAGTGATGATGCT
>CAZZZM010000145.1:0-3198 GCA_964658465.1 uncultured Nakamurella sp. | reverse complement strand
CCCGGCGAAGCCGGGATCGCGGACGAGGCCCGGCTTGGGTGGGTTCGTGCCGGGCAAAGCAAACAGGCGGTAGTCGTTCGTCGTCGTCGCTTCTCGCACGAACGTTGCGCCGAGTGCGACCAGCTCCCTGTTGAGCGGCAGGCCGGAGAGATGCGCGCCGACGACGGCCAGCTCGATTCGATCGTCCGTGCCGGCGCGCGGCTGCTCGGGCCCTAGCGCGACCCGGGCGCGGCCCATCCCGCAACCGGCGGCGCGATGCAGCCCATCGGCAAGCGGCGCCAGCGCATCGTCGCTCGAGCCGGGGCCGACCAGCGTGACCCCGAATGCCAGACCTTTGTGCGTGAAGCCGGCTGGCACGGCGATGGCGGCGAGGCCGAGGAGATTGGCGAAGTTCGTGTAATGCCCGAGCCGGCTGTTGAGGCGGATCGGGTCGGCCTGCATGGCGTCGACGGTGTAGGTGGTCGGCGCGGTGGGCAGCAGCAGGGCGTCGCAGGCGGCCCACGTCGCCTCGGTGCGGCGACGCAGCGCCTCGAGCGCATAACGCCCCTTGAAGGCATCGACAGCGCTAAAGCGATGCGCGCTTTCGACGATGGTGCGAACCGACGGGTCGAGGTCCGCGGCGTGATCGGCCGCGAAGGCCTCGATCGCGGCGAGACGTTCCGCGACCCACGGCCCGTCGTAGAGGAGGATCGCCGCCTCGCGGAACGGCGCGTAGTCGAACTCGACCGGTGTGGCGCCGAGACCGTCCAGCCTTGCGACGGCCTCGTCGTAAAGTCTTGCGGCGTCTCCATCGCCGTAGAACTCACGGTCCTGCGCCCGCAGCACGCCGATCCGCGGTCGGGCCGGCAAGGCCACGGCTGCACCGACACGTGAATACGCGTCCGCCGCATCGAAGCCTTCGGCGATCCTGCGGATCGCGATCCCGTCGGCGACGGAGCCGGCGAAGACCGAGATCGTGTCGACGCTTCGGCACGCCGGCACGAGGCCGGTCGCGCTGACGCGCCCCGGCGTCGGCTTGAGACCGACGATGTTGTTGAGCGCCGCCGGCACGCGGCCCGAGCCCGCCGTGTCGGTTCCGAGCGCGAAGGCGGCGAGGCCCGATGCCACGGCGATCGCCGAGCCTGAGCTGGAGCCGCCGGAGATATAGGCGGAATTAAAAACGCAGCGCGGCGCGCCGTAGGGCGAGCGCGTCCCGTTGAGGCCGGTCGCGAACTGGTCGAGGTTGGCCTTGCCGACGACGAGCGCGCCCGCGGCCCGCAGCCGCGCGACGGCGAAGGCCTCGCGATCCGGCGTATAGGCGAAAGCGGGGCAGCCGGCCGTCGTCGGCACCTGGGCGACGTCGATGTTGTCCTTCACCGCGAAGGGTACGCCCCACAACGGCAGGCTGTTCGGTGTCGGCGCGCGCGCCAGCAGGTCCTGCGCCTGCCGCCGCAATCCCTCGCGGTCGATCGCCGTGATGAAGATGGCTTTGTCTTCCGCCGCCGCCATGCGGTCGGCGAGCGCGTCGGCGACGGCGAGTGGCGAAACGTCGGCGGCGTAGAGCGCCCGCAGGCCGGCGAGGTCCAGCATTTCCGGCAGCATGGCTCAGCCCTCCTCGAGGATCGCGACGAGGTCGCCGCCGCGCAGCGTACGACCTTCGGCGGTGCGCAGCTCGACGATCGTGCCGGCGGCGGGCGCCGGGATCGCGATCTCCATCTTCATCGATTCTAGGATCGCCACGGTCTCGCCGGCGGCGACGCGCTGGCCCTTGTCGACGAGCAGCTTCCAGACATTGCCCGGCACCTGCGCGGCGATGCCGATCGCGCCAGGCGGGACAGCGCCCGGCTCGGCGGCCGGCGCCGCCTCGTCGGCTGTGAAGACATCGAGGCCTTCGGCATGCCAGCGCTCGCGCTCGGCGGCGAAGGCGGCCTGCTGATGCGCGCGGGCGGTGGTGATCGCGTCCGCATGCGGGGCGAGGGCCGCCGCGTGCTCTGCGTACGAGAAACGCCCCTCCTCGATGCGGACGGGGTAGGCGCCGTGCGGGAACGCCGCGCGCGCCTCCGCGAGTTCCTTGCCGTCGACGGGGTAGAAGCGGATCTGGTCGAAGAAGCGCAGGAGCCACGGCGCCTCGGCGAACGGCCCGGCCTTGCGCCAGGTGTTCCACACCTGGATCGTGCGGCCGAACAGCTGGTAGCCGCCCGGCCCCTCCATGCCGTAGATGCACATGTAGGCACCGCCGATGCCGACGGCGTTCTCCGGCGTCCAGGTGCGTGCGGGATTGTACTTGGTGGTGATCAAACGGTGGCGTGGATCCGTCGGCGTCGCCACCGGCGCGCCGAGGTACACGTCGCCGAGACCCATCACGAGATAGCTCGCATCGAAGACGATGCGGCGCACGTCCTCTTCGCTGTCGAGACCGTTGATGCGACGGATGAACTCGATGTTCGACGGGCACCAGGGGGCGTCGGGTCGCACGGTTTCCTGGTAGCGGCGCATCGCCAGCTCGGCCTGCGGATCGTTCCACGAGAGCGGCAGGTGGACGATGCGGCTCGGCACGGTGACGGCATCGGCCGGCGGCAGGCCGCGTTCGATCTCGCGCAACAGGCCCAGCACCTTGGCGCGCGCCACGCGGGTGCCGTCGTAGTGCACCTGGAGCGAGCGAATGCCCGGCGTGAGGTCGATCAACCCGTCGAGCTTGGCCTCCGCGACGGCCGCGGCCAGGAGGTGTACGCGCAGCCGCACCGCGATATCGAGCGCCATCGGGCCGTACTCGACGAGGATGTTGTCGTCGCCCTGGCGGCGGTAGACGGCGGGGATGTCGCCGGGCTCGACGGCAAGGATCGGGCTGCCGCGATCCTCCGCCGTCCAAACAATATTGGGAGATGCCTGCGCCGCATCACCGGGCCGCGCGGCAGGCACGAAGCGCACGCTGTCGCCCGGCCTCAGCTGGCCGAGCTTCCACAGATCGTCGCGCGCGACGACGGCGGGGCAGACGAAGCCGCCGAGGCTCGGGCCGTCGGGCCCCAGCAGGATCGGCATGTCGCCGGTGAAGTCGATGGCGCCGATCGCATAGGCGTTATCGTGCAGGTTCGAGGGATGCAGCCCGGCCTCGCCGCCGTCCGGTCGCGCCCAGCGCGGCGTCGGGCCGATGAGGCGGACGCCCGTGCGCGCGGAGTTGAAGTGCACCTCGTAGGTGGCGGCGAACAGGTCGGCGATGTC
>CAZZZM010000144.1:0-7670 GCA_964658465.1 uncultured Nakamurella sp. | reverse complement strand
GGCCGAGGCGCTGGCCGACGGCGCGCCGCGCCGCCTCGACGCGCTCGACGGGCTGTGGTCGCAGCCGGGTATCTTCTCCTGGAACCGGCTCGATCCCGGCTCCGCGCTGCTGCTGCGCGAGTTGCCGCGGCTCGCCGGGCGCGGCGCCGATCTCGGCTGCGGCCTCGGCGTGCTGGCGCACGGCGTCCTCGCCTCTGACAAGGTCTCGTCGCTCGATCTCGTCGACATCGACCGCCGCGCCGTCGAGGCCGCGCGCCGCAACGTCGGCGACCCGCGCGCCCGCTTCGCCTGGGCCGACGTGACCCGCGCCGACGCCCTGCGCGACCTGAAGAGCCTCGACTTCGTGGTGATGAACCCACCGTTTCACGAGGGCGGCAGCGAGGATCGCAGCCTCGGCCAGACCTTCATCCGCCGCGCGGCGGAGATGTTGCGACCCGGCGGTCATCTCTGGCTGACCGCCAACCGGCACCTGCCCTACGAGGCGGTGCTGAAGCCGCTGTTCAAGTCGGCCCGCGCGGTGGCGGAGGCACACGGCTTCAAGGTGTTCGAGGCGCGCAAATGAGCGCCGGCGCCCGCCTCGACAAGCTCGTCGCCAACCTCGGCTACGGCTCGCGGCGCGACGTCCAGGCGCTGGTCCGCGCCGGCCGCGTCCGGCTCGGCGACGCGCCGGTGACGGACGCCGACCGCAAGCTCGCGCCGGCCGAGGCCGCGGCCCTGACGATCGACGGCGCGCCGATCGACCCGCTGCCCGGCGTCGTCCTCGTCTTGAACAAGCCGGTGGGGCTCACCTGCTCGGCCAAGGACGCCGGCCCGCTGGTCTTCGATCTGCTGCCGGCGCGCTGGCGGCGGCGCGACCCGCCGCTCTCGACGATCGGCCGGCTCGACAAGGAGACGTCCGGCCTGCTGCTGCTCACCGACGACGGCGCGCTGCTGCACAAGATCATCTCGCCGCGGACGCATCTGCCGAAGCGTTATCGCGCCACGCTGGCGCGCCCGCTGCGCGGCGACGAGGCGGAGCTGTTCGCCGCCGGCACGCTGATGCTCGACGGCGAGACCAAGCCGTTGCTGCCGGCGCAGCTCGAGGTGAGCGGGCCGACCGACGCGCAGCTGACGATCGTCGAGGGACGCTACCACCAGGTCCGCCGCATGTTCGCCGCGGTCGGCAATCACGTCGTCGGTCTGCATCGCGAGGCGATCGGCGCGTTGAGCCTGCCCGGGGACCTGGCGCCGGGCGAATTCCGCGTCCTGTCGGGAGACGACGTCAGCGCCGTCCTCCACGCGGGCAATTTTCACACGCACGTGACATGATTGGCTTTTTGCTTCATCCTGCGTTCAGGCGGACAGGTGAAATCTGGCCGCCTCCAGGGGAGTTTCCACCATGCGTAGCCTGATCTCCGTCGCGATACTGGCCAGCGTCGTCGGCTCGTTCGCCGGCACCGCCGTTGCCGCCGACCTCGACTACCCGCCGCCCCCGCCGCCGCCCTATTACGAGCCGCACCCGGTGCCGCCGGCCTTCGTGCCGGGCCCCGTGCCGCCCGTCTATTATCGCGGCCCGCGGCTGTACCCGCGGCCGATCCTCTACCCGCGCCCCTACCCGGCCTACGGGCGCCCGCCCGTGGTTCGCGTCTACGGCGAGCCGCGCCCCTATGCCGATGCCGGCTACGACAGGCCCTATCCGCGCGAGCCGCGGCCCTACGGCGAGCCCGGCGTCCGTCCCGGCTATTCGCACGAGGCCGAGGTCTACCGGCACGAACGCGAGAGGTACGGCGAGCCCCGCGATCTCGACCGGCGCGAACTTGGACGCCGCGACGAGGGAGACCAGCGCTACGGTCATTATCTGACGCACGACGAGATCGAGCGGCGCGCCGAGCGCGAGCATGGCGTCGAGCACGATCGGTTCGCCGAGCGCGACCGCGGCTACGATCGCCAGCGCGACGTCGAGCGCGACCGCTACGCCGACCGCGCCCCGCCGCGCGACTTCGATCGCTGAGCGCTATTCCCCCTCGCGGCGCGAGGGGGATGATCAGGCGCCGAGCCGCTCGAGCCAGGCCTGCGCCTGGGCGCGCACGTTGTCGGGCGCCGTGCCGCCGTAGCTCGTGCGGCTGGCGACCGAGTTCTGCACGCCGAGCACCTCGTAGATCGCCATCTCGAGGCGCGGCTCGACGCTCTGCATCTCCTGCAGCGTGAGGTCCTCGAGCCCGACCTTGCGCGAGGCGGCGAGCCCGACGAGGCGGCCGGTGACGTGGTGCGCCTCGCGGAACGGCAGGCCGAGCACGCGCACGAGATAGTCGGCGAGGTCGGTGGCGGTCGAGAAGCCGGAGCCGGCCGCGGCCTCCATGCGCTGGACGTCGGGCGCGAGGTCGGCGACCATGCCGGTCATCGCGGCGAGGCAGAGGGAGAGCGTCTGCAGCGCGTCGAACACGCCCTCCTTGTCCTCCTGCATGTCCTTCGAATAGGCCAGCGGCAGGCCCTTCATCACCACGAGCAGCGCGGCGAGCGCGCCGATCACCCGGCCGGTCTTGCCGCGCACCAGCTCGGCGGCGTCGGGGTTGCGCTTCTGCGGCATGATCGACGAGCCGGTCGAAAACTTGTCGGACAGCGCCGCGAAGCCGAACTGCGGCGTCGCCCACAGCACGATCTCCTCGGCGAAGCGCGACAGATGCGTGGCGCAGATCGCCGACGCGGCGAGGGCCTCGAGCGCGAAGTCGCGGTCGGAGACGCTGTCGAGCGAGTTGGCGGTCGGCCGGTCGAAGCCGAGCGCGGCCGCCGTCATGCCGCGATCGATCGGGAACGAGGTGCCGGCGAGCGCGGCGGCGCCGAGCGGGCACTCGTTCATGCGCCGGCGCGCGTCCTCGAAGCGCGAGCGATCGCGCGCCAGCATCTCGACATAGGCGAGCAGGTGATGGCCGAGCGTCACCGGCTGCGCGCTCTGCATGTGCGTGAAGCCCGGCATCACGTCGGCGGCATGCGCCAGCGCCTTCGCGGCGAAAGCATTCTGCAGGCCGGCCATCTGGCCGACCAGCTGGTCGATCGTGTCGCGGACCCACAGGCGGAAGTCGAGCGCCACCTGGTCGTTGCGCGAGCGGGCGGTGTGCAGCCGCCCCGCCGCCGGGCCGACGAGCGCGGCGAGCCGCGACTCGACGTTCATGTGGATGTCCTCGAGCGCGCGATCGAAGGCGAAGTCGCCGTTCTCGATTTCGCCACGGATCGTCGTTAGCCCCTGCGAGATCGCGGCGGCGTCCTCCGCGGTGACGATACCCGTCTTCGCGAGCATCGCGACATGGGCGAGCGAGCCGGCGATGTCCTGGGGCGCGAGCTTCTTGTCGAACCCGATGGAAGCGTTGATCTCCTCCATGATCGCGTCCGGGCCGCTGGCGAAGCGGCCGCCCCACATCTTGTTGCTCATCGTCCAGCTTTCGAGAAGATCATGACCGAAGCCCCCGTCACCGGTGAGCCCAAACGTCCGCGCGGCAGGCGGACGGTCGTCGCCGCGGGCGTCCTTGCGCTCGTCGCCGCCGCGGCCGTCGGTCTATATGCCGTGATGCCGCATGCCGGCAAGGCGACGGCCCACAGCGGCGCCTGCGCCCGCTCGCTCGACCTCGCCCAGGCGCTCGACCCGCTGGCGCACGGCGACGTCGCCGCGCTGATCCTCGCGTCGACGCCCAACGACCTCGGCGCCGTCGCCTTCCAGACCAACGACGGCAAGCCGACGACGATCGCCGACTTCAAGGGCCGCACCATCCTCCTGAACCTCTGGGCGACATGGTGCGTGCCGTGCCGCGCCGAGATGCCGGCGCTCGATCGGCTGCAGAGCACGCTCGGCTCGGACAAGTTCGAGGTCGTGCCCGTCGACATCGACACGACGCGGCTCGATCGGCCGCGCAGCTTCCTGCACGACATCGGCGCGACGCATGTGAAGTTCTACGCCGACCACAGCGCCGACATCCTGCAGACGCTGCACGGCAAGGGCCTGCCGACCAGCGTGCTGATCGGGCCCGACGGCTGCGAGATCGGCACGATGGACGGACCGGCGCCCTGGGACTCGCCCGACGCCAAGGCGCTGGTCACGCGCGCCGCCGGATCGTCGAACGGCGCCTAAAGACGAAGACGACGGGTCTCGGCCGCCTAAGGCCGCCGCCCCATGCCCGGTACGAGCACGATCGAGAAATACGGGGCCCGGTCGAGCGGCGCGTCGGCCAGCGGCACCACCGTCTCGCCGGCCATCGAGCCGCGCTCCACGTAGACGGCCTCGCCGAGCCGCCCGGCCGCCTCGAGCGCCGCGCGCACCTTCGGGAAATTTGAGCCGAGCTTCATGACGACGGCGGCGTCGGTCGCCGCGAGGCGGTCGCGCAGCGCCTCGAACGGCAGCGTGCCGGGCAGCACGGTGAGCACGTCGTCGCCCCAGCTCATCGGCAGGCCGGCAGCGCTCCAGCAGCCGGACATGCCTGAGACGCCCGGCACGATGATCACCTCGAAGCGCGCACGCAGCCGCACGTAGAGATGCATGAACGAGCCGTAGAAGAGCGGGTCGCCCTCGCAGATCAGCGCGACGTCGCGGCCGGCGTCGAGATGCGCGGCAAGGCGCGCGGCGGAGTCCTCGTAGAACGGCGCGAGGCAGGCGGCGTAGCCCGCGTCGTGGACGGGGATCTCGGTGGTCACGGGATAGGCGAGGCGCACCTCCTCGCATTCGGCGCGCAGATGCGCGTCGACGATCGTGCGGGCGTGGCCGCGGCGATCCTTCTTGCAGAAATAGGCGACGACCGGCGCCGCCTGCAGCAGCCGCACCGCCTTGAGCGTCATCAGCTCGGGGTCGCCGGGGCCCAGGCCTATGCCGTAGAGCCGGCCGGTCATTCGCGGGCGCTCGCCAGCGCATTGACGGCGGCGGCGGTCATCGCGCTGCCGCCGCGCCGGCCGCCCACGACGATCGAGGCGAGGTCGGACCGCGCTGCCAGCGCGTCCTTCGATTCCGCGGCGCCGACGAACCCGACGGGAATGCCGACGATCAGGGCCGGCTTCGGCGCGCCGGCATCGATCAGCTCGAGCAGGCGGAACAGCGCCGTCGGCGCGTTGCCGATCGCCACCACCGCCCCGCCGAGCCGCTCGCGCCACAGCTCGAGCGCGGCGGCGGTACGGGTCGTGCCGAACTCGGCCGCCAGCCCCGGCACGCGCGGATCGCGCAGCGTGCAGACGACGTCGTTGCCGGCCGGCAGGCGGCTGCGGGTGACGCCGTCGGCGACCATCGCGGCGTCGCACAGCACCGGCGCGCCGGCGGCGAGCGCGGCGATGCCGGCCTCGGCGGCGCCCGGCGAGAACGCGATGTCGTCGGCGATCTCGACCATGCCGCAGGCGTGGATCACCCGCACCGCGACGCGCTCCTCGGCGGCGGTGAAGCGGGCGAGCTTCGCCTCGGCGCGGATGATCGCGAAGGAGCGGCGGTAGATCTCGTCGCCGTCGCGGATGTAGTCGAAGCCCGTCACGCGGGCGCCTTCGGCAGCGGCGGCACGCGGGCGACGACGCCCTTCTTGAGAGCGTCCGGCCGCAGCTTCCAGGGAATGATCCCGTCCGTCGCCGCAGCATAGAGCCGCGCGCCGGCGAGGATCGTCGCGGCGGAGGCGTCGGGCGCCAGGTCGCCGTAGACGTAGGTCCACTTGCCCGGCGCCGCGAAGGCCACCGTGCAGACGCGCTTGCAGACGCTGAGGCACTCGACGGGCGCGATCGTGACCATGGGGTCGTCCAAGGCCGCGGCGAGGGCCGCATGCAGCCGCGCGCCGGGCCGCTCGTCGCCAAGCGGCGCATCGGCGGTGCGGCAGGTCGTGCAGACGTAGAGCGTCATCGGAGCGGCGACCTCCGCCGGAGCCGCTGGAGCCGGGTCGCGAACCGGGGCGTCGCTCATGCGCGGCCTCCGGGTGTGCGAGAAAGCGTGCCGCGCGCGATCGCGTCGGCAAAGCACCGTCGGGACACCCCGCCGACAGCGCGCGCAGCATTCGAGACGGCAGATGTCCTGGCTCGTGGATCGTCGCTCGCGCGCCGCCTTCCCAGGCCAAGGCCCAGTGGCATCGATGGCGCCCGAGCTTCCCACTTACAGTTGCGGGGGCAGCTGTGGCTCGCGGCCCGGCGGACCGGACCCCACATTCCCTTGCGAACCCGCGCGAGCGGGACCGTCGCGGGCGATCTAGGGCGGGCGTCGCGCACCTGTCAATGAACGTGTCAATTGCGGGCCGGGCGCCCCGTCTATAAGGTCTGCCGCATGGACAAGTTCACCACGCTGACCAGCGTCGCCGCGCCACTGCCGATCGCCAACGTCGACACCGATCAGATCATCCCCGCCCGCTTCCTCAAGACGATCAAGCGCACCGGGCTGGGGTCGGCCTTGTTCGCGTCGCTGCGCTACAATGACGACGGCTCGGAGAAGCCCGACTTCGTCCTCAATCAGCCGCCCTATCGCAAGGCGCAGATCCTCGTCGCCGAGGACAATTTCGGCTGCGGTTCGTCGCGCGAGCACGCGCCCTGGGCGCTGCTCGACTTCGGCATCCGCTGCGTCATCTCGACGAGCTTCGCCGACATCTTCTTCAACAATTGCTTCAAGAACGGCATCCTGCCGATCGTCGTTTCGCCCGACGACCTCGCCAAGCTGATGGACGATGCCGAGCGCGGATCGAACGCGACGCTGACGATCGATCTCGAGGCGCAGGAGATCAAAGGCCCCGACGGCGGCACGCTGGCCTTCGACATCGACCCGTTCCGCAAGCACTGCCTGCTCAATGGGCTCGACGACATCGGCCTGACGCTCGAGAAGAGCGGCGGCATCGAGGCCTACGAAGGCAAGCTCACCGCCGAACGGCCGTGGCTTTGACCCGGGGTTCGGCCGCGATCCGGGCGGGCCTCGCCGGCGTCCTCGCCCTCGGCGCCGCCGCGGCGTCCGCCGCGCAGACACCGCCGCCGCCGAGCAAGCTGGTCGCGCCGGCGACGGCTCCCGCTGTCAAGCCCGACGCCGCACCGGACGCGACCGACAGCGACACCTGGATCTTCTCCGGCATCCTGCAGGACAGCAGCGAGACGTTCTCCGGCACGCTTGTCACCGGCAAGTCCGACACGCAATTCGAGCTGAAGCTCGCCGATGGTGCGACCTGCGACGGGGCCGACCTGAAGCCGTCGCTCGGCATGGTCAAGCTCGACGAGATCCAATGCACGGACGGGCGGGCGATGCGGGCGCTCTTCGTGCCGCAGCCGCGCCAGACGCTGAGGGTGTTTGGTCATGTCGGCGATGCGCGGTTCGCCGCGACCGCCCACATCCTCGGCACGCAGGCGATCCCCGAGCCGCCGCAGACGACCGCGCCGCATGCGCCGATGCCGGCGCCGGACCAGCCGCCGCCAACCGCTCCTACGCCCGGGCCGAGCCGACCGCCGGGCGACGATCCGGGCTGAGCCGCCGGCTGGACGGCCCAAGCGGCATCCCCGTCGTTGAGCTCAGCGTGCGGTCTGCCTGGCGGTCAGCGCCTCCGCGGCGCGCGCGTCGACCTCGGCCTGCTTCTGCTTCTTCAGCTTCTCGGTCTCGTCCTTGATGCAGGCGAGACGCGTCGCCTTGGTCCAGTGACCCTCCTCGCAGACCAGCGCGATGTTGCGCTTGTCCATGTCGGTCAGCTCGGCCTGCCTGTAGTCCGCCGGCGGCG
>CAZZZM010000143.1:1225-7717 GCA_964658465.1 uncultured Nakamurella sp. | reverse complement strand
TCGGCGGAATCGACGATGGGGTAGAACGTATCGAGGCGCATGGCGCGGAGGTGCGCCGGCGGCGGGGCGAGGTCAAGCCGGCGGCGGTGGCCGGCGCCGCCGCCGATGCCGCGAGGATCGGCCACGCTACCGCGTCGCGTCGAAACGCGTCCGCGCGGCATCGATCGCGGACCGGTTCTCCTGCGCCCATTGACCCATCGCCTGCACCGGTCCGCGCAGCGAGCGGCCGAGCTCGGTCAGCGCGTAATCGACGCGCGGCGGGATCGTCGGGGTCACGGTGCGGGTGACGAGGCCGTCGCGCTCCAGCCCGCGGAGGGTCAAGGTCAACATGCGCTGCGAGATGCCGTCGACCATGCGCTTCAGCTCGCTGAAGCGGCGCGGTCCGGCGGCCAGCATCATCACGATGAGCACGCTCCACTTGTCGCCGATGCGGGAGAGCACCTCGTTGACGCCGCTGCAGCCGCGTCGGATCTCCGCGGCGTTTCCGGCGCATGCCGACGCCTCGTGGGGCACATCCGTGTGCCCCGGTACCTGAAATGTGCCGTCTTGCGCCGGTTCGTGGGTGGTCATTTATTCAGCCTCGGTCACAAAAGCATACCGTCCCGTCGAGCGGATCGCCAGTGGCCGGCACACGAGGCACACATGAAGCTCCTGCACATCGATTCCAGCGTCCTGGGCGACGCGTCCGTCAGCCGGCGCATGACCGCGGAGATCGTCGCCAAGCTCGCGGCGGCGCACCCCGCTCTCGAGATCGTCACCCGCGACCTCGCGGCGACGCCGCTCCCGCACCTGACCGGCACGCTGGTCGGCGCGACGCGCGGCCCGGGCGCGGACGAACGGCCGGCGGCCTTCGCCGACGACTTCGCGGCCCTCGACGAGTTCCTGGCCGCCGACGTCGTCGTCATCGGGGCGCCGATGTACAATTTCACCATCGGCTCGAACCTGAAGGCGTGGCTCGACCGGATCACGGTTCCGGGCAAGACCTTCGGCTACGTGGACGGCCGGCCGCAGGGGTTCTGCAACGGCAAGCGGGTCATCGTCGCCTCGTCGCGCGGCGGCGTCTACACGACGGGCCCGTTCGCGCCGAACGACCACCAGGAGACCTACCTGAAGGCGCTGCTCGGCTTTCTCGGGATCACCGACCTGACGTTCGTGCGCGCCGAGGGGCTGAACATGGGTCCCGACGCGCGCGACGCGAGCATCGCCGCGGCGCACGCGGAGATCGGCAAGCTCGCCGCCTAGGTTCCTCGTCGGTGGTGGCTAGGCGCGGCGGCCGGGCGACCCCGCCTCATGCCGCCATGCCTTCAGCCGGCTTGCCGAGCGCGCGCGAGGCGACGAGCACCAGCGCGGTGACGGCCAGCGGCACCGCCGCCTCCGCCATCAGCCCGGCGGCGGCGAGGCCGGCGGCGCCGGCGACAGAGATCGACACGAAGGCCTCGGCGATCGTGGCGAAGCGCGACGAGGTCTGGCGGCGCCGGAAGTTGGTGCGCTTGGCCTGCGCGCGGAAGAAGAACTGCACCGCGCAGGCGCCCGCCGCCGACAAGGTCGCGCCGATCAGCGTCACGAGGGCGACGCGCGGCGCCGCCGGGACGAGCGCGACGGCGATCGGCAGCACCGGCAGCGCGACGGCGGCCAGCACCGCCTCGATCTTCGCCCGCAGGATGTCGTGCGACAGGAGCGGCGCGGTGGCGACGAGATCGGGCGCATCCTCGCCCGAGAGCGCGAGCCAGGCGAGACCGCCGGCGAGCTGGCCCGCCGCCATGACGAGCACCGGCGCCAGAACGACAAGCCGCTCGGCCCCCGTGCCGAAGTCGCGCCACAGCAGCACGGCCGGCGGCAGCAGGTAGAGAATCTGCATCAGGCTCTGCGACACCAGCCAAGGATCGCGCCAGAGCAGACGCCATTCCTTCACCCGCAGCGTCTGCGCGCGCGAGCGGCGGCGGAACGCCCGCGCCCTGCCCTGTGCCGCCGGCGCCTCGGCGAGGCTCGCGACGGTCATCGCGTCGCGCGCGAAGGCCGGCGCGGTGACGGCGATCGCCGCCGCCAGCAGCGCCAGCGCGCTGGCGAGCAGCCAGCCTGTCGCGACGACATCGCCGAGCGCCGCACGCGCGGCGATCCACAGCGGGCTGGCGATGCCGGGCGCCGCGGCGACCAGTGCCGGCGACGCGAATAGTGCGTTGCGCGACAGGCTGCCGGCCGAGGCCACCGCGGCGATCTGGATGCCGACGACGAAGCCGGCGCCGACGATCGCCGCCGCGATCTGCGCGACGAGCCGCGTGCGCTTCGGCCCGACGAGGCGGAACATCAGCGCGGTGAGCGCCACCGCCGCCGCCGCGGCCGACACGCCCATCGCGACGACGACGACATAGGCGGAGAGCAGCCGCGGGCCGACGAGATAGGCGGCGACGTCGACCGCCGGCCCGATCAGCAGCGCCGCCATCGCGGCCGCGGCGAGCCCGTTCGCCGCGATGCGGACGGCGAACAGCCGCGCCGCCGGCGCCGGCGACGACAGGATCAAGTCGAGATCGGCGCGAGCGTAGAACGAGCGCGTCACCGTCTCCATCGCCTGCGACAGGAGCAGCGTCCAGGCAAGCAGCGCCGAGCCGGTGATGGCGACGAGGAACGCCTTGTCGGGCGCGCGAAGCAGCGCCTCCTGCGGCGCGATCAGCGCGTAAGCGACGAGATGCAGGACGACGACGAAGACCGCCAGAGCGCCGGCCGCGAGGACGCCGCGCCGCTGCCGGCCGCCCTGCAGCATCATCAGCGCGTCGCGCCAGGCGAGGCGCAGCTCGTGGCGGGCGAAGAAGGCGAGGCTCATCGGGGCATCCGGGTGGCGGCGGCCACACTAGCGGGCCGGTCTTGATGCGGGATGAATGGGCGCGTTTCGGGCAGCTGTCGTATCACGATCGCCGCGAGCAATCCGGGATCGACCCGTCTACGCCGCCTCCGCGGCGACGAGCCCCAGAAAGATGTCCTCAAGGCTCGCGTCGCCGCCCGCGCCGGCCGTCCGGGCGCGCAGCTCGGCGAGCGTGCCCTCGGCGATGAGGCGGCCCTCGGCGATGATGCCGATGCGCTCGGCCATCCGCTCGGCGACCTCGAGGATGTGGGTGGTCATCAGCACGGTGGCGCCGGCGCGCACGCGGTCGAGCAAAATTGTCTTCACTTGGCGGGCGGCGGCGGCATCGAGGCCGGTGAGCGGCTCGTCGAGGATGATGAGGCGCGGATCGTGCACCAGCGCGCCGGCGAGCGCCACCTTCTGGCGCATGCCCTTCGAGAAGCCGCCGCAGCGCTCGCGCGCGTGCGGGCCGAGGCCGAGCTGGTCGAGCAGGGCGTCGGCCGCCTTCGCGGCGGCAGTCGCCTCGACCTGCCATAGCCCCGCGACGAACTCGAGGTACTCGACCGGCGTCAGCTTGTCGTAGACGAGCGGCTCGTCGGGCACCCAGGCGGTGATGCGCTTGGCCGCGACCGGGTCCTTCAGCGCGTCGATGCCGAAGATCGAGATGTGCCCGGCGTCCGGCCGCAGCAGACCGGCCGTCATGCGCAGGCTCGTCGTCTTGCCGGCGCCGTTGGGACCGAGCAGCGCGTAGAACTCGCCGGCGCGCAGCGAGAGGTCGAGCCCGCGCACCGCCGGCTTGTCGTAGGCCTTGGTCAGGCCGCGGATCGAGAGAGCGTCCATGTCTTATCCCGTGCGGCGCTACGCCGGGATCATAAGTGGGGCGTCTTGAGGCTTCCTGAACGGCCGCGTCGACATGGGCCGAGCCCGGATCACGTTCTCCGGCGTCCCGCCGCGAGGGGATGGTGCCCGTCCCGCGACGCTCTATAGAAGGTGGTCGCGCCGGGCGATGACCGCGCCGCAGGCGACGTCGCCATGGAGAGGGGTGAGCGCAAGATGCAGGGAGCCTTTCGCCGTCTTGCGGCGCGCCTCTCGACGACCGTCGCGATCCTCGCCGCGCTGTCCGGCCCGGCCCTCGCCGACGCCTCCCCCGGCAAGAGCGTGGGCGACAAGATCAAGGCGCTGCATGATCGCGTGATGGACCCCCAAGCGCGGCTCAGCGCCAGCGACACGCTGACCGAGCTCGATTTGATCGACACCAAGACGGGATCGCGCGACGCCGGCCGCGTCGACCATCTCCGCGCGATCATCGAAGGCAAGGTCGGTCCCGCCGACGACGCGATCCGGCACGGCGAGAACGCGTTGGCGATCGACGCGACGCAACCGTTCCTCGACCCGAAGGAGCGCATGCATCTCGAGTACGACACCGCCAACCTCTACATCGGCAAGCAATCGTGTCCCGACGCGATCCCGCACTACCGGAAGGCCGTGGCGATGATGACGCCGGAGAACGGCGTCAGCGAGGACCAGAAGCTCGGCACCGAGCAGCAGATCGCCTACTGCCTGCACGAGATGAAGGACTATGCGGCCGCCCGCAGCCTGAACGAGCAGGTGCTGGCCGCCGGCGCCAGGTTGCACGGCGCGCAGAGCCCGCTGCTGACCGGCGGCCTCGTCAATCTCGCGCAGGACCAGTACGAGCTCGGCGACCGTGCCGCCGCGCGCGCCAGCCTCGAGCGGGTGCTCGACATCGCCACGACCGCGAACGACGCCGCCAAGGTCGACGAGAGCCTGTTCCAGCTCGGCGTCCTCGCCTTCGAGGACGGCCGCAAGGACGAGGCCGAAAAGCTGATGCAGCGCCGGCTCACGCTCGCCAAGGCGATCGGCAATGCCGACCGCATCGCGGCGGCGCAGGCCGCGCTCGACGCGCTGCATCAGAAGATGGGGAAGTAGGCGGCGCACCACGCTCCCGGCGAGGCGCCCCTGGCAAAGGCCGCCGCTTGTCGCCGGCATGGCGCGTGTGCACATCTGCCCCGCATGAACCGCTTCGCGCAGCTTCTCGACAGGCTCAGCTACGAGCCCGGCCGCAACAACAAGCTTCGCCTGATGACGGACTATTTCCGCTCGGTGCCGGATCCGGAGCGGGGCTATGCGCTCGCCGCGCTGACCGGCGCGCTGTCGTTCCAGCACGCCAAGCCGAACCTGATCCGCGCGCTGATCGCGACGCGGGTCGATCCGTACCTCTTCGGGCTGTCCTACGATTACGTCGGCGACCTCTCCGAGACCGTCGCCCTGCTATGGCCGGCGAAGCCGCGCTCTCCTCTTCCGCAAGAGGGAGAAGAAGACGAGGCCGGAGAACAAGCCCTCCACCTCTCCGACGTCGTCGCGACGCTGTCGACCTCCGGCAAGCTCGACCTGCCGCGCGTCATCGCCGGCTGGCTCGACGCGCTCGACGAGAACGGGCGCTGGGCGCTCTTGAAGCTCATCACCGGCTCGCTGCGCATCGGCGTCTCGGCACGGCTCGCCAAGACCGCGGTGGCGGCGCTCGGCGGCAAGGCGGCAAACGAGATCGAGGAGGTCTGGCACGGGCTGGCGCCGCCCTACCTCGACCTGTTCGCCTGGGTCGAGGGGCATGCCGACAAGCCCGACGCGATCGACCCCGCGCCCTTCCACCCCGCGATGCTCGCGCATCCGCTCGAGGCGCGCGACATCGAGGTCGAGGACCCGACGCTGTTCACCGCCGAGTGGAAGTGGGACGGCATCCGCGTCCAGGCGACGCGCGGCCTCGACGCCGACGACCGCCTCGCGACACGGCTGTACTCGCGGACCGGCGAGGACATCTCCGAGACTTTTCCCGACCTGACGCAGATGCTGGCCGACCTGCCGCACCAACGCTTCTCGCTCGACGGCGAGCTGCTCGTCGTGCGCGACGGCCTCGTGCAGCCGTTCGGCGTGCTGCAGCAGCGGCTGAACCGGCGCACCGTCTCGATGAAGCTGCTCGCCGACTATCCCGCCGCGATCCGCGCCTACGACCTGCTGACGCTCGACGGCGAGGACCTGCGTCCCCTTCCCTTCGGCGAGAGGCGCGCGAAGCTCGCTGCCTTCGTCGACGAGGCCAAGCACGAGCGGCTCGACCTCTCGCCGATCGTTTTATTCCAAACCTGGGACGACCTGGCGCAGGCGCGAAAGAACCCGGCGGGGGCCGGGGCCGGGCCGGATGCCGAGGCGATCGAGGGGCTGATGCTGAAGCGCGCCGACTCGCCCTACGTGCCCGGGCGCCCGAAGGGGCTTTGGTACAAATGGAAGCGCGACCCGTTTACGGTCGACGCGGTGATGATGTACGCGCAGCGCGGGCACGGTAAGCGCTCGTCGTTCTACTCCGACTACACCTTCGGCGTCTGGCGCACGGATGAAGAGGGCGAGGCGCTGGTGCCCGTCGGCAAGGCCTATTTCGGCTTCACCGACGAGGAGCTGGGCCAGCTCGATCGTTTCGTCCGCAACAATACGACCAACCGCTTCGGCCCGGTGCGCGAGGTCGTGCACGGCAAGGACGCCGGCCTGGTGCTGGAGATCGCCTTCGAGGGGCTGAACCGCTCGACCCGCCACAAGTCCGGCGTCGCCATGCGCTTCCCGCGCGTCGCCCGCATCCGCTGGGACAAGCC
>CAZZZM010000143.1:0-1125 GCA_964658465.1 uncultured Nakamurella sp. | reverse complement strand
CGCGAGCCCGGGCGGATCGAGATGGATCACGCCGGCCTCGTGGCTCGCCGCCTCGATACGATCGCCGACCCGCCGGTGGTGGACGACGACACGGCCGGCCGGCACGACGATCAAATAATGCCGGATGCTCGGGTTGCGAAAGTAGCGCGAGAGCTTGACGAAGACGTCGACGCGCTGCGTCGAGGGCGAGGCGACCTCGACGACGATCATCGGATCGTCAATGAGGATCGTCTCGCCGGGCAGCGGCGCGCCGCAGCGCACGGTGACGTCGGGCTCGAAGACGTTGGTGTCGTCGACCTTGACCGCCATCCCGTCCGGAAAGGCTTCGCACGCGAGCGCGGCGGCCGCGATCGACTGCTCGAATTGGCGAAGAACCGCATTCTTGACGCGCGCGTGCATCGCCCGCTCGGACCCCATGGCGTAAGCGGCGCCGTCGAGCAATTCGTAGCGGGCGTCTGCGGCCTCGCTCCACGCGACAAAGGCCGCCGCGTCCATTGGATGCTCGCTGCCCTGGAAGGTCATCGCCGAACTCCGTCACGTTCGTGAGCAGACTATCACGGACGGCGCCACATGACCCGCGGACCGTTACCGCCTCTTCCTGCCGTGCGCCGCCGCATGCGGCTTGGCTGCGGGGCGCCTCCCGCCATTGTGCGGTGAGGCGGAATGCTTGGCCGCGCGGCGACCGGAGGCCCTGCTCGGCGTCCTGGCCTTGGCCTCCGATTTCCTGCCGCCGCCTTTCTTGGGGGGCTCGGGCTTCTTCTTCTCTTCCGCCTTCGGTGCCGGCTTCGGCTCGGGCGGCCTGGCGGCGGGCGGCAGGGCGCCGGCGGGCTTGGTGGTGTCGCCGTTGTCCTTGGCGAGGCTCGGCATCGCCGGCAGCTTCGGGCCGGGCGCGGCGTCCTGCGCCGGCGCAAGACCGGGCGCGATCGCGATGGCCGCGACGAGCAGGCTCCGGAGCGCGGCACGAAACATGAAGCCCTTCCCCCTTTACGATCTCGAGGAGTAGGCGCCGGCGCACGGTGAACGCCTGATGAATACAAAAACGCCCCGCGCGCAGGGCGGCGGGGCGTCGTTGCGGCGAGGCGCGAAGCCTACTGCATCGGCTGCTTGTCCATCATCATCTGCTTC
>CAZZZM010000142.1:0-7757 GCA_964658465.1 uncultured Nakamurella sp. | reverse complement strand
CGCGCCTCCCAGCCGAACGGCATCTCGGAGAGCGCCGCGCCGTCCTCGAGGATCTGAGCCATGAACGGCCCCTGGTCGGCGGGATAGAGCTTGTCGTGGCCGCCAGCGAGGACCGCGATCGTACCGGTGGCGAGGCTCGCGCGATGCGCCCGGCTGTCGATGCCGCGTGCGAACCCGGAGACGATCGCGTAGCCCGCCTGCGCGAGGCCGCGCGCCAGCCGCTCGGCGAAGGCGAGGCCGGCGGCGGAGGCGTTGCGGGCGCCGACGATCGCGAGGGCCGGCTTCTCCAGCACGCTCGCGTGGCCGCGCAACGCGATCACGGCCGGCGGGCTGTCGATCTCGCGCAGCAGCGTCGGATAGCCGGCCTCGTCGCGGCAGATGAAGCGCGCGCCGAGCTTGTCCGCCGCCGCCATCTCGGCCTCGATCTCGGCGATCGTCGCGATGCGGATCGGCCGACCCGGCCGCGAGCGGCGGATCAGCTCCGGCAGCGCCTCGAGCGCCGCCTCGGCCGTGCCGTACCGCGACAGCAGCGACTGGAACGTACGCGGGCCGATGTTTTCCGAGCGCCACAGCCGCAGCCAGGCGAAGCGTCGCGCCGCATCGAAGCTCTGGCGCGACGGTGCGATCATGCCGCGGGGCTACTCGTATCCGGCTCGCCGGGCAGCTCGCTCTTCTTCTGCCCGATCTTGCTCTCGGTTCCGGCGAGCAGGCGCGCGATATTCTGGTGGTGCTTGGCCCAAAGGATCGCCGCGAGGATCGCGAACAGGATCGCCGCCTCGTGGCGTCCCATGAAGGCGAGGACGATCGGCGAAACGACGCTGGCGGTGAGCGCGGCGGCCGACGAGTAGCGCGTGAAATAAGCGATCGCAAGCCAGACGAGCGCGAAGGCGATCGCCGCCGGCCAGGCGAGACCAATCAGGCAGCCGAGGAAGGTCGCCACGCCCTTGCCGCCCTTGAAGCCGAGATAGAGCGGGAAGAGATGGCCGAGGAAGGCGCCGAACGCCGCCGCCACGCCGAGGTGGACCGGGCTCGCGCCGGTGTCGAACGCACCGGCGATGAGAATCGGGATCGTGCCCTTCAGCGCGTCCATGACGAGCGTGATGGCGGCGAGATCCTTGCGGCCGGTGCGCAGCACGTTGGTCGCGCCGATGTTCTTCGAGCCGATGCCGCGCGGGTCCTGCGCGCCGGCGATCTTCGTGACGATGACGCCCGAGGGGATCGATCCGACGAGATAGCCGAAAAGGCAGGCGAGGAGGCTCGACAGCATGGCGGTTCCCGTGACCGCGCGAGCCTAGCGGCGCCCCGGAAACGAGACAACGCGCCGAGCGGACGAGCCGCGCCTTAGCTCGAAATTAACCGTGACCGTATCTTTATCGTCGAACACAGGAGCCGGGCGATGGCTTGCTCGACGGGCGACGCGGCCGTGACGCTGACGATCAGATGGGCCGGACGCCCGCGCACGCTGGCCTTGCGGCCCTGGTCGGGCCTCGTGCTCCTGATCGTGCTGCCGCTGCTTGCGACCTGGTACCTCGGCGCCTCGCTGTACTTCGTCTTCCACGATGATCTGCTCGCCGCGTTGATCGCGCGGCAGACCGCGACGCAATACGCCTACGAGGATCGCATCGCCGCGCTGAAGGCGGAGCTCGACACCACGACCGGCAGCTTGACGAGCAGCGCGGATGCCGCGAGCAACTCGTTCGGCGAATTGCGCGCCCGTGCGGCGCGACTCGAGGCCCGCGCGGCCGAACTGGATGCTGTCGTGGTGCAGCTCGGGTTCAAGCCGCCCGCAGCGTCACTCGCGCCGCGCCTGCGGCTCGGAAGCAGCGAGGCGTCCGGCGCGCGATCGACCGAAATCGGGCTGGCCGGGGCGGAAGCCGCGCAGAACCGCACGGCGCAGGCTCTGCGCGGGCCGCTGCTGCAGCGGATCCTGCGCGTGAAGGCGGCGCTCGCCGAGACCGGACTGCCGGCCTCGCGCTGGCATGGCGCGACAGGGGAGGCAGACGTCGGCGGTCCATTCGTTCCGCTCGACCAGACAGCCGGTCGCGTCGACATCGGCTCTTCCGGTTCGCTCGACCTGTTGCGCGACGCCGCCGCGCAGGCCGTGCGGCTCGACGCCGTCGTCGACCGTACGCCTCTGCGCCGCCCGCTCGCCGGGCCGCTCGAAGTCACCTCGTCGTTCGGACCGCGTGTCGATCCGTTCCTCGGCCGCGCCGCCCTGCATACCGGGATCGACCTGCGCGACGACACCGGCGACGCGGTGACCGCGACCGCCACCGGCACCGTCACGATCGCCGGTAGCGATGGCGGCTACGGCAACATGGTCGAGATCGATCATGGCGGCGGCCTCGCGACCCGCTACGCGCATTTGTCGGCCGTCGAGGTCGCGGTGGGTCAGCATGTCGCCGCCGGCCAGGTGGTCGGGCGTGTCGGGTCGACCGGCCGCGCCACCGGACCGCACCTGCACTACGAGACGCGCATCGACGGGACGCCGGTCGACCCGGCACGCTTCCTCCAGGCCGCGGCGATCCTGTCGCCGGAGCGCTAAGGCGTCAGGCCAGGATCAAGCCGGATCGAGGTTGTTGCTCGACACGCCGCCGGAATTCTATCTCGACGATCACACGCCGTTTCAACGCAAAGCGCGCGCATATCGGATGGTCCGGGCAGCGCGGCCGGACGAATCGTCAGCCCTGCGTCTTCAGCCAATCTTGCCAGTCGTCGAGGCTGCCGTAATAGCAGTTGCGATCGACGTAGCCGCGCACGCCGGGCACGGAGCCCGTCGCCGTGTGCTGCCAGAAATTCCAGCGGCGATCGCCGTACTTCACCGACGGGTAGGCGCGCACGCTGCGCACCCACATCGGGTAGTCCTGAAACTCGCCCTGCAGCACGTCGCGATGGAAATCGACCGAGGTGTAGATCACCGGCCGCTTGCCGTAGGCCTGCTCCATCGCCGAGAGGATCGTGTGCATCATCGCCAGCGCCTGCGCGCGCGGCAGCTTGCGCGGGCAGGTGCGCGACTGCGGGTTCCACTCGACGTCGAGGACGGGCGGCAGCGCGCTGGGATCGTTCGGCACGTTGGCCAGGAACCAAGCCGCCTGCTCTTCCGCCGGGCGGCACCAATAGGCGAAATGGTAGGCGCCGCGCGCGATGCCCGAGGCGCGCGACAGCTCCCAGTTCTGGCGGAACTTCTCGTCGAGATAATCGCCGCCCTCGGTCGCCTTGATGTAGGCGAAGCGGACGCCAGAGTTGGCCACCGCGTTCCAGTCGACGTCGCCCTGGTACTTTGAGACGTCGATGCCCTGGATCGCGAAATCCGTCGGCGCGGGATAGGGACTCGTGCCCACGTCGGAATCGCAGCCGCCGGCCGCGAGCATGGCGAGCAGCGCCGCCGCCAAAGCGATCACCCGGCCCTTCGGCCGCATGCCGTGGTCAACTCGAGAACTCATTTCCTCAAGTTATCCCCCACACGCAAACACCCCGTTAACGGCTGCGCTTGCTCTGGCGTATCATGCTGCGACGCCCGCCGCGAGGGCTCGCCCCGCGCTTTAAGGCGGAGCGCAAGCCCATTCAGACGGTATTTTCGATCTGTGTCGCCATTTCGACCGCCGGGACCGGCGGGGGGCTGCGTTCTGCGAGAACCGAGAAGCACGGGCCGTTCTGGTGATCCGGCTCCTCGTCGCAGATCGTCAGGCGGTCGAACCCGAAAGCCGAGAGCAGCGCGAGGATGTCCTCGCGGTCGACCCAGAAATGCCTGTCCTGCAGGCCGCCGCAGAACGCCGGATCGCGCCACGCCTTGTAATAGCTCCGCTCGTGCAGGCGGACTTGGACGCCACGGCATTCGCGCAGCTCGACCTGCTCAGAGAAGGGGACGCGCCGGAGGTCGCCGCGGGGCATCACCGTATCGTCGAAATAATGGGTCCAGAGGAAGACCGCGTCCGCCTTCTCGCCGATCAGCTCGAGGAGCCTGACCGGATCGTGCGAGTGATACAGGACGCCGGACGCGACGATGAGATCGTAACGCTGCTCGCGGGCCTCGAGCCATTTCATGAAGTCGCCGAGATGGAAGCGCGCCCTGTCGAGCCGCAGCGTCTCCTTGGTGATGAGGCAGCGGATAAAGGCGAGTGCATTCGCTTCGATCGCGTCGAGCGAGGCAGCCCCGGCCTGATGCAGCATGTAGGTGTGGAAGCCTTCGAGCGGCCCAAGCTCGAGGACATTCTTGCCGGCGCAGGCATAGAGCGACAGCAACCCCGAGATACGCGGGTCGAGGAAGAACGAGAGGTCGCCGGCTCGCGCATGGGATTCCGGCGGCATGGCGCCGATCCATCCCGGCACCGCATCCACCGCGGTCTGTGCAGACGGCAGATCGGCCACGTAATGGTCCAACAGCTCGGTGCTCGTTCGAAACGGCCCTCCGAGGCCGATCTTCTCCCGACGGAGGAATCGAGCGATCTTTTGGAACAGCGTCTCGTCGCGATCGAGGGCGATCCGCCGCGTCACCCTGCCCTCCGCAGCAAGCCTAAAATCACAGACGCAACGAAGCGCTTTTCATCAACCACGTGTCACTTGCCTGTCATTGAGATTGGTGATTGAGACCGCGCGCGCCCAGCAGTCGCCACGCTCAGCCCAGGTCGATCATGCCGAAATTCGTCGCTTTTACGTCGCTGGGACGTAAAGCTCTGCCAAATCAATTCGACCTGTTCGCCATCGTCGTCATCTTCGCAATTCTCGTCGCCGTCGTCCATGCCGGCAAGGGCGCGGTGATGCCGCTGCAGGCACCCGGCGCGACCGACATCCACCTCGACTTCGTGTACCTGCCCTATTACGCGCTGCGCACGACCTTGCGCATGTTCATCGCGCTCGGCTTCTCGCTGCTTTTCACCTTCACCTATGCGACGCTGGCAGCGAAGAGCCGACGCGCCGAGACGGTACTGATCCCGCTGCTCGACGTGCTGCAGTCGGTGCCGATCCTCGGCTTTCTCGCCTTCCTCGTCGTCTTCTTCGTGAACCTGTTTCCCGGCTCCGTCGCGGGCTACGAAGCGGCCTGCATCTTCGCGATCTTCACCAGCCAGGCCTGGAACATGGCCTTCTCCTTCTACCAGTCCCTGCGCAGCCTGCCCTCCGACCTCGTCGAGGTGTCGAAAGGCCTGCACCTGACACCGTGGCAGCGATTCTGGCAGCTCGAGACGCCATTCGCGATGCCGGGTCTCATCTGGAACATGATGATGTCGATGTCGGGCGGCTGGTTCTTCGTCGTCGCGTCCGAGGCGATCGCCGTCGGCGACAACACCACCAAGCTCCCGGGGATCGGCTCCTACATCGCGGTCGCCAACGACAAATCGGACTACGGGGCGATCGTCGCCGCCGTCGTCGTGATGGCGATCGTCATCGTCGCCTACGACCAGCTGCTGTTTCGCCCCCTCGTCGCCTTCGGCTCGCGCTTCCGCGTCGAGCTCTTGGCCGGGCAGCAGGAACGCTCGTGGGTGATGGACCTCTTCAAGCGGACGCAATGGCTGCGTCCGCTGTCGATGCTGCTGGCCGGCGCCTTCCGGCGGATGGCGCTTCTCCGCCTCGATCTGCCGCGCCTGCCGCAGCGGCGCGACGCCGATGCCGGCGACGGCACGTCGAGCAGGATCGGCGACATCCTTTTCTACGCCGTCGTCGCGCTCGTCGGCGCGTATTCGCTGTGGCTCGTCGTCCGCTACGTCTCGGCTGCGGTCACCTGGAGCGAGGTCGGTCACGTCGCTTTGCTCTCGGTCTACACGATGATCCGCGTCTTCCTGATGATCGTCCTGGCGACGGCGATCTGGGTGCCGGTCGGCATTTGGATCGGCCTCCGGCCGAAGGTCGCCTCCTTCGTGCAGCCTTTCGCGCAATTCCTCGCCGCGTTTCCGGCCAACGTCGTGTTCCCCCTGGCCGTGCTGCTGCTCGTCACCTTTCGGCTCGATCCCAACATCTGGCTGTCGCTGCTGATCGTGTTCGGGACGCAATGGTACATCTTGTTCAACGTCATCGCCGGCGCCCAGGCCTACCCGACCGACTTGAAGGAGGCGGCGCGAAGCTTCTCGATCCGCGGGCTCGACTGGTGGATCAAGGTGATGATCCCCGGCATCTTCCCGTATTACGTGACGGGTGCGCTCACCGCATCGGGCGGCTCGTGGAACGCCGCCATCGTCGCCGAGTACGTCAAGGCCGGCGACAAGACCGAGATCGCCCAGGGCATCGGATCCTACATCGCGATCGCGACCGAGAAGGGAAACTTCCAGCAGATCGTGCTGGGGGTCGCGGTCATGAGCGTCTTCGTCATCGTGTTCAACCGGCTTTTGTGGCGTCCCCTGTTCGGCCTCGCCGAGCGCCGCCTGCGCCTCGCCTAAGGAGCGATCATGCTTGAAGAGAGGCTGAAGCCGCTCCTCGTCGCCGACGACATCGTCCAGCGCTATCGCACCGGCTCCGGCGAGACCGGTCCCCTGGTGCTCGACCACGTGTCGCTGCAGCTCAATTCCGGCGAGATCGTCGGCCTGCTCGGGCGCTCCGGCTGCGGCAAGTCCTCGCTGCTCCGCATCGTCGCCGGGCTCGCCTTCCCGGCCGAGGGCGCCGTCAGCTACGACGGCAATCCCGTCGTCGGCCCCGTCGACGGGCTGGCGATGGTGTTCCAGTCGTTCGCCCTGTTCCCGTGGCTCACCGTGCTCGCCAACGTCGAGATCGGCCTACGCGCCAAGGGCGTGCCGGAAGAGGAAGCACGCAAGCGGGCGCTGAAAGCGATCGACCTCATCGGCCTCGACGGCTTCGAATCGGCTTTTCCGAAGGAGCTGTCGGGCGGCATGCGCCAGCGCGTCGGCTTTGCCCGCGCGCTCGTCGTCAACCCGAAGATCCTGCTGATGGACGAGCCGTTCTCGGCGCTCGACGTGCTCACGGCCGAGACGCTGCGCACCGATCTCCTCGACCTCTGGGTCGAAGGCCGCATGCCGATCAAGTCGATCCTGATGGTGACGCACAACATCGAGGAGGCGGTGCTCATGTGCGACCGCATCGTCGTGTTGTCGTCGAACCCCGGTCGCATCGCCGCCGAGATCAAGGTGACGCTGCAGCATCCCCGTAACCGGCTCGATCCGCAATTCCGGCAGATGGTCGACAACATCTACGCGCTGATGACCAAGCGGCCCGCGCCGCAGCCGTCCGGCGGCGGCTCCTTCCCCGGCCTCGGGCTCGGCATGGCACTGCCGCGCCTCTCGACCAACACGATCGCCGGCATGATCGAGGAGGTCGCGGCGCCGCCCTACAACGGCCAGGCGCGGATGCCGGAACTTGCCGACTCGCTGCAGATGGAGATCGACGACCTGTTCCCCGTGGCGGAGACGCTGCAGCTGATGCGCTTCTGCGAGATCGGCGACGGCGCGATCAAGCTGACGCCGGCCGGCATGCGCTTTGCCGACATGGAGACCGACGCGCGCAAGAAGCTCTTCGGCGACCACCTTCTCGCCTACGTACCGCTCGCGGCGCGGATCAAGATGGTGCTCGACGAGCGCCCCACGCATTCGGCGCGCGCCTCGCGCTTCCTTCAGGAGCTGGAGGATCA
The DNA here is from genome assembly GCA_964658465.1 of uncultured Nakamurella sp. GTDB lineage: Bacteria > Pseudomonadota > Alphaproteobacteria > Rhizobiales > Beijerinckiaceae > RH-AL1. Next base: position 187 of record CAZZZM010000142.1, on the reverse strand, counting down.
CATGTCGGACGAGTACGCCGAGCGCACCTTCAACAGCGTCGTCAACTGGGGCCGCTACGGCGAGCTGTTCGCCTACGACGAGGGGTCCGAGACGCTCAGCTTGGAGGATCCGAGCTGAGTCTGCTCAGGCGATGCCGAGATCGGCAAGGCGCAACGCGAACTGCTCCGGGGCGATCAGCGGCGTGAC
>CAZZZM010000141.1:0-7783 GCA_964658465.1 uncultured Nakamurella sp. | reverse complement strand
AGCGAGCGGGCGAGGCCGCCGAGCGGCGGTCGGGTGCCGGCTTCCAGCGCCGCAAGGCCCGCGCTCGCCAGGGCGGCAAGGGCCGCGTTGTCCGGTGCGCGCCAGACCAGCAGCTCGCTCGGCCAGGCGTCGCGCGGCGCGGGGGTGTCGCCTGCGTGCTCTTGCAGCGCGACGTGGTAGTTCGCGCCGCCGAAGCCGAAGGCGCTGACGCCGGCGCGTCGCGGCGCAGCGGCCCGCGCGAGCCAGGGGCGGGCGCCGGTATAGATTGCCAGCGGGCCGTCGCCCAGGGCGGCGTTGGGCGTCTCGACCCCGGCATGCGGCGGCAAAATGCGATGGTGCAGCGAGAGCGCGGCTTTCACGACGCCGGCGAGGCCGGCCGCCCCCTCGGCATGGCCGATCAGAGTCTTCACCGAGCCGATCGCCGCCCCCTGCGGCGCCGCATCATGTGCGGCGAGGAGAGACGACAACGATTCGATCTCCGACGCGTCGCCGGCCACCGTGCCGGTGCCGTGCGCTTCGAAGAGCTCGACGCTCGCCGGCGAATAGCCGGCCTGCGCGTAGGCGCGGTCCAACGCCAGTCGCTGGCCTTCGGGTCGGGGCGCCATCAGCCCCCGCGCGCGGCCGTCGCTCGAGCCGTCGATGCCCTTGATCACGGCGTAGACGCGGTCGCCGGCGGCTTCCGCGTCGGCGAGCCGGCGCAACACCAGCATCGCGATGCCTTCGCCGAGCGCGGTGCCGTCGGCGTCGGCGTCGAAGGCGCGGCAGGCGCCCCGCGGCGAGAGCGCCTGGGCCTTGGAGAAGCAGGTGAAGGCGAACGGCCCCTGGCCCGCCTCGACCGCGCCGCACAGCACGAGGTCGCTGCGGCCGGATTCGAGCTCCATCACGCCCTGGCGCAGCGCGGCGAGCGAGGTCGCGCAGGCGGCGTCGACGACGAAGTTCGCGCCGCCGAGATCGAAACGGTTGGCGATGCGCCCGGCGATCACGTTGGGCAGCAGGCCGGCAAACGAATCGGAGGTCCAGTCCGGCAGGAATTCGAGCGTCGCGGCCGGCGCGTCCGGCAGCGCCCGGGCCAGCTCGGCGCGGGCGGCGTATTGCAGGCCGAGTTCGCCGAGACCGCCGGTGAAGCCGAGGATCACCGCCGCGCGGCGGCGCAGCTCGGGCGCGATCTCGGCGAGCCCAGCGTCGGCGAGGGCGGCCTCGGCGGCGACGAGCGCGAGGAGCTGAGCCGGGTCGATCGATGCGACGGACGCCGGCGGGATGCCGTAGCGCGTGGGGTCGAACGGCACGTCGGGGAGGAAGCCGCCCCACTTCGAGGCGATCTTGTCGGGCGCCGCACGATCGGCGTCGAAATAGCGCTCGACCGGCCAACGCTCGGCCGGCACCTCGGCGACCGCCGAAACCTTGTCGAGGATGTTCTCGAAGTATCGGCGCAGGTTCGGCGCGCCTGGCATGATCGCGCTCATGCCGACGATCGCGACGTCGGCCGGCCCACGGCTTGGCGCGGCCGGCCTTGCCGCCGCCGTCGGAAGGGCGCGCGTCGCGTCGTCTCGGGCGGCCCCTTCCATGCTGGCGTCCGTTGTCAGGCCGAACCGGCGGCCGGAACCGTCGGCTCGACGTTGTCGAGGCGGTGCAGGTCTGCGATCGTCTCGGTCAGGATCGCTTCGAGCAGATTGGCACGGAACAGAAGCTTCTGGCGATAGCGGCGCAACTCGTCCGGCGTGCTCGACGTCGCGCGGACCTCGACGAGACCGGCGGTCCAGACCTCGTCGATGGTGAGGCCGGCCTTCTCGATCGCGCGCGTGTAGCGCGCCGTGACCCGCCCGGTCTGCATCTGGCGCCAGAGCTGCAAGGAATATCGTTGCAGCTCGTCGTCCGACCGCGCGCGTGCCGAGCCGGCACCGACCGGCTCCCCCTCGTTATCGACGGGCTGGCCGAGCTCGGCGGCGAGGTAGTGCGGCGCCTCCGGCTTGCGCTTGGTCTCGACCCGGGGGGGCGATGCCGCAGCGTCCTTGCCTGGCTTGGCGGAGCGGGGCGCGCGTTTCGGCGTGCGCGATGCCGCTGTCTCGGCGTGCGAGGATGTTTCGGTGGCCTTCTTTGCCTTCCGCGTCGGTGACACCGGCTTCGCCGCGGCGGCTGGCGAAGGCTTGACGGCGGATGGCTTGTCTGTGGAAGCCTTGGCTGTAGAGGGCTTGGCCGCGGCGGCCTTGGCAGTGGCGGTTTTGGTGCCGGCGGACTTGGCGGCAGGGGCCTTCCCGCCGGCAGCCGTCTTCGCAGACGAGGGCTTGGCGTCCTTCTCGACCACAGTCTTCGCGGGATCGCCGGAGGTCGCCTTCGCGGGCGACTGCTTGGGAGAAGCGGTCGCCTTCGCAACTCGAGCCTTGGTGCCCGCGACGCCTGGCGACGCACGCTTTGCCATCGATCAAAGGTCTCCGCTCGATGCTGGATGGGCTGGCCGCATCCCATATCGCTGGCGCGACTGTCAACGCGCGCCGCGGCCTAGACGGCGCGGCCGGGCCGGAGCTTCGCCGCCGTCGGCACGCCGGCTCCGGTCGCGAGGGTCCGGCGGCGCGGATGTGCGGCGAAGAAGCGCCAGATCTGCTGGCTCGCCGAGAAACCGGGCGTGGCCACCCCAGCGGCAGGCGCGACGATACGGCCGCTCGGCCAGGCATGGCCGCCGCCCTCGACGACCCAAAGTTCGACGTTGCGCCCGTAGAGAAACCCCTTCACGCGGGGCCAGGTCTCGTCGATCGTCGGCGCGTCCTCGCAGCCGTTGACGGCGCGCCACCAGTCGATGCCGGCCTGCACAGGCGGCCACATGTTGCTGGCGGAGGTCGACGGCCCGCGGCCGCCCTCGAGCGGCACGTAGCGATCCTTGGTGCCGTGGATGTGGATCAGGGGCACCGGACGGGTCGGCGTGTGGATCGGCTCGAGCATCGTGCCGCCGACGACCGCGATCGCGGCAATGTGCTCGTCGAACAGAGCACCGAGCTGGTAGACGAGCGAGCCGCCGATCGAGAAGCCCGCCAGATAGATGCGCATCGGATCGATGTCGTAGCGGCGCTGCAGATCGACGATCAGGCGTCGCACGAAGCGCGGATCGCCGACGAGCCGACCGCCGCGGCGACCGATCGTGCGCCACGTCAGACCCGAGTGGCCCTTCGTGCCGACGGGATAGGCGACGGCGAAGCCCTTCTCTTCGGCGAGACGGTGCATCGCCGAAGCCTTGGCGATCGAGTCGGGACCGCTCGCGCCCCCGTGGAAGACGATCACCAGCGGGACGCCGCCGCGACGCTGCACGTGCTGTGGAATGTAGAGCAGCGCCGAACGGCTCTCGCCGTCAACCTCGATCGTGTGCGTGATCAGGCGGCGACTGGCCAGACGCCGCCACGTCGAGGCCGGGTGGAAAAGGTCGGTCACGTTCGGTCCTGCCCAGCCAAATTTCCAGGCCGCCCCGTGGGTTGGGCTCGTAGCGGACGCGATCGTCCTCGACAATACCGACCTTGGGCGCAAACGGGTTGACGAAGCCGACCGCGAGCCCGATCGGCGTCGAGACCAGCGAGCGAATGCCGGTGTTGTAGGGATTGTCGAAGCCGTCGCGCGTGACGCCGAGCCAACTCTCGCCGTCGAAGGTGCGGTAGAGATGCGCGCCGCACAGATTATCGAGCACCTGCTCCGATCCGAGCCGATCGTAGACCCGCTTCATCAGGCCCGGCCAATTGTCGTGATCGGCGTAGCGCATCATCGTCGCCCAATTGTAGGTGCCGAGATAGAGCCACCCGTCGTGGACCTCCATGCGCCAGAAATAGCCGTTCGTGATGGAGCCGAAGCCGGGACGGAAGCCCGAGTGCGCGTTCTTCCAGCCGTCCGGCGTCGCGCGGCTCAAGCCGACCATGATCTCCCAGCTGCCGTCTTCCTGAATCCGGATCACCTCCGGCCCCGCGGGCCCGGTCCTGTTGGCGACGTCGACGCCGCCGTGCTGTATGCCGCCGCCGATGTAGAGCGCATCCTTGAAGACGCGCATGCTGAAGACGCACTGGTTGAGCTTGCCGCGATAGGCGCCGCGCGTCACCACGCATTCCCACTTGTAGGGAGGCGGACCCTCGGCGCGCGTGCGCCAGACCTGGAAGCCCTCGTAGTTCAGCGTGCCGGCGTAGAGATGGTCGCCGAACGCCGCCATCTCCAGCACGCTGACGTTGCCCGGATCGCCGAAGCCGAGCTCGCTCGCGGCGACCCACGGCTCTTTGACGGGATCGCGGCTCTCGAAGATCACCGTGCGGAACGCCGCATTGGGGTTGCCGCCCGCCACGCCCGCCGGCGACGTGAACAGCCGTCCCTTGAAGGCGACCAGGAAGCGCACGGTTATCACCGCGCCGCCGAAGCTCTCCGGCCGCAGCGTCTGCTCGAACGTCTCGCCGTCGAGGGAGCGCAGGATGTGGGCGCCGTCGCCGCGCGCCGAGGCGTAGGTGCCGCAGTAGAGAGCCGGCTTCGGATCGCTCGCGCCCTGGAAGACCGTCATGCAGCGATAGCTCATCTCGCGCGGGATGCCGCGTCCGACGGAGGGATCGAGGATCGGCGAGCGGAACATCTCGCGCCAGCGACCGGTCGCCAGGTCGAGCGAATGGATCTGCGCGCGCATGTCCAGATCGTAGAGGCTCGGCGGCGTCTCGATCGGCCAGTGCTTGATGCGCGTCTTCATCTTGGAGACCCGCAGCATCGCCAGATTGCTGCGGCTCGTCCCGACGAAGAGCTTGCCGTCGAACAGCTCCATCGAATGCGGATAGGCATTGTGCGGGTCGCCGAGACCGTTCGCCGCCACCTTCCGGAAGTCGGTGAAGGCGAGTCCGCGCGGCGGCCATGGGCTCGAGGTCGCCGCCATCGTCGGCTCAGCCTTGGTCTTGAGCATTGCGCGCGTCGGCCCTTTCTGGAAGGGAGCACGGGTTAGCGGAAGCTTGCACGCGCCTCAACCCTGCTCGGCTCGGCTTGCCGGCGGATTGGCCCGCATGATAGGTGCGCGCCCGATTTTCGCGTTGTCGCGGCGTTGGACGGCGAATCGAGATCGAGGTCCGGGTGGCGAGCAAGAGCGCGAAGAAAAGCAAGGTCGCCGTCGACGGTCGGGCGAAGGGGTCGCGCGCCAAGGTCCCGGCACCGGCCCGCGCGAACGGCCCCGCCTTTCCGGCCCCGATCTTCCTGCTGGCGCCGCCGCGCTCGTTCACGTCGCTCCTCTGCGGGGTGATCGGCCAGCATCCCGAGCTCATGGGCTCGCCGGAGCTCAACCTCTTCCGGGCCGACACGATGGCCCGCTTCGTCGGCCTGCGGCGCCTCCACATGGGCCTCAACCGTTTCGTCGCGCAGCTCTACGCCGGCGAGCAGACGATCGAGTCGGTCGTGATGGCGCGCAACTGGATCTGGGCGCGACGCGACCTGACGACGGCCGAGGTGCATCGCGAGCTCTGCGCCAAGATCGCGCCGCGCGCGCTCGTGCAGAAGAGCCCTCGGTATCATCGCCGCCTGTCCTACATGCGCGCCATTCTCGACGCGTTTCCGGATGCGCGCTTCATCCACCTGCTTCGCCATCCGCAGGGCATGTGCAACTCCTACCTCAACCTGCACGACGAGAGCGCCCAGCTCCTCGCCTGTCTCGATGTCGGCGCCGTCGACCGGAGCGGGCCGGTCCCCGTGGCGGACCCGCAGGTGCTCTGGCACGACTACAACCTGCGCATCCTGCGCTTCCAGGAAGAGGTCGACCCGTCGCGCTGGCTGCGCATCGTCGGCGAGGACTTTCTGTCCGACCTCGACAATCAGCTCGCCGCGCTGTGCCGCTGGCTGGGCGTGTCCGACGCGCCGGAGGCAATCGCCGCCATGAAGCGGCCCGAGGACTCGCCGTTCGCCTGCTTCGGCCCGCTCAACGCGATGTTCGGCAACGATCCGAACTTCCTCGGGAGCCCGCATCTGCGCCCCTACACCCGCAAGCGCGAGACGCTTGAAGGCGCGCTGCCGTGGCGCCCGGACGGCGCCTCGTTTCATCCGCGCGTCGTCGAGATGGCGACGAGCTTCGGCTACACCTAGGCTCGCCCGGACGCCCCGCGACAGAGACGCATCACGCGGGGCTCAGCCCGTCCGCTCCAGGATGCGCGTCAGCGGGTAGAGGATGTACTGGATCGCCCGGCGACGCGCCGTCTCGATCTCGACGGCGACGGACATGCCGGCGGTGAGCGGCACGTCCCGCCCGTTGACCAGCATCGTCGTCCTGTCGAGCGACACCGTGACGGGGAACACCAGGTCGCTCATCTGCTGGGTCGCGTTCGTCGCCGAGAACGTCCCCTTCGAGAACATGGTCGCGTCGTTGCCCTGCTGGACGGCGGCGAGCCGGCCGGTAATCGCGTCGGCGCCGATGCTCACGACCTTGCCCGAGATCGTCCCGTATCGCGTGTAGGGAAACGTATCGACCTTGATCACCGCCGGCTGGCCGATCTTGACGAAGCCGATGTCGGTGTTGAGCACGTAGGCGGTGACCTGCAGCGGTGCCTTCTCCGGCACGATCTGCATCATCACCTCGCCGGACTTGATCGACTGACCGAGGCTGATCGCGGCCAGCCCCTGCACCACGCCGGCGACGGGCGCGCGCAGCGTCAGGTTGTCGAGGGCGAGCTTGGCCGCCTTCAGCTCCTCCTGGTCGACGGCGGTCTCGCGCTCGGCCTTGGCGCCCGCGGCGACGTTGTCGGCGATGAACGACTCGCGCGCCGCCGTCTTCTGGTTCTCGAGGACGGGAATTGCCGCTCTGTCCTGGGTGAGCTGGCCTTCGTAGTCGGCGAGGTGGACCTGGTCCTGACGCAGTGGCTCGAGCGATTGCAGCACGACGGCGCGGCTGTCCCACCCCTGGTCCGCCAGGGTCTGGTGCATGGCCGTGCGCTTGGTCCGCGAATCGATCAGCACCTTCTGCGCCGTGATGTTGGCGGCGAGCTTGTCGATCGAGGCGCGTGCGGTCGCGAGCTTCGCGTCGAGGTCGGCAAGCGTCGCGGCGAGCTGCGCGAGATCGGCGCGGAGCACCGTCTCCTCGCGTGCCCTCACGTCGGCCGGGATTCCTTTCGGCCAGGCGAGCGGTGCGGCGAGAGCCGTCACCTTCGACCGCGCGAGGAATGCCGCGGTCGAGCGCCGGAAGGCGTCGCCGCGGGCATTGGCGAGCTTCGACTCGGCGATCGTGACTGCCGCGCGCGCCGCGGTCGGATCGAGCTGCAGCACAATCGTGCCGGCGGCGACGTGACTGCCGTTCTGCACGGGGATCAGGCTCACCTGGCCCGGCTCGAGCGGCTGGACCACCTGGTTGCCGCCGCGCGCTTGGATCTCGCCCGTGGCGATCGCGAAGAGGCGGAGCTCGCCGAAGAGGGACCACAGCAAGGCGAGCGTGATGCCGCCGCAGAGCGCGTAGCCGATCGCCCGTCGCAGCGCGGACGGCGGCGTCGAGACGATCTGCTGCGCGACGGGGAGGAAGTCCCGGTAGCCGTCGTCGATGGGGCCGGTCGGCGCCTCCATGCCCGTGAACTCGGGCAACGGCCGGCGCGCTTTGCGATGAATGGGCTCGCTGGGATCACGCCGGCGTCGCGGCACCGGCAGGTTGGCGCCTTCCGGTCCCTGGCCCGACGATCCGCCGCGTCTCGACTGGTCCATCGTCACCCCGTCCGGATCGCCAGGCCCGCGTCGGCGCTACGGTGCGCCCAGCTCGGTCTTGGGATCAGTCCTCTCCGCCGCGGCCGCCGCCACCCTGGCGACCGCCGCCACCACCCTG
>CAZZZM010000140.1:0-7798 GCA_964658465.1 uncultured Nakamurella sp. | reverse complement strand
TCGAAGGGCATCCGCGAGCGCATCGATTCCTTCGCCACCTTCATCGAGAAGTCGCACGCCGCGATGAAGGCGCGCGTGACGATGCTGCAGGTGACGCCGAAGTCGCGCTCCGAGGTGCCGGAATATGCCGAGATGCAGCGCGAGGTCGCCGAGCACGTCGGCCACGTCAACGGACGCCTCGGGGACGTCGACTGGACGCCAGTGCGCTACATCAACAAGGCGCTGCCGCGGGCGGTGCTCGCCGGCCTTTACCGGCTTGCCAAGGTCGGTCTCGTCACGCCGCTGCGCGACGGCATGAATCTCGTTGCAAAAGAATATGTCGCCGCGCAGGACCCCGAAGATCCCGGCGTCATCGTGCTGTCGCGTTTCGCCGGGGCCGTGCATGAACTGGAGCAGGCGCTGATCGTCAATCCCTACAATCTCGAGGAGACGGCCTCGGCCATTCAGCGCGCCTTCGAGATGCCGCTTCGCGAGCGACGCGAGCGCTGGGAGGCGATGATGGCGACGATCGAGGCCAACGACGTCGACAATTGGTGCAAGACGTTCCTCGACGAATTGAAGTCGAGCGGCGCGCCGGAGATCAAGGCGCCCGAAGCGGCGGCCGCCGAGGCTGAGGCCCCGATCGATCTGCGCCGCGGCGGTCGCGCGAGCCAGTGGGTTGCGTCCACGGTCCGAAGCTGATCCGCGCCGTATGCACGAACTAAGCGAAGGGGAACACCTTCCCCTCGGCGCGACGTGGGACGGACAGGGCGTCAACTTCGCTCTCTTCTCGGCACACGCCACGGCGGTTGAACTCTGCCTGTTCGACGAGAAGGGCAGGGTCGAGACCACGAAATACACGCTCCCCTGCTGCACCAACCAGGTCTGGCACGGCCACGTGAAAGGCCTGCGCCCCGGCCAGCTCTACGGCTACCGGGTCCATGGCCCCTACGAGCCGGGATCGGGCCACCGATTCAACCCGCAGAAGCTGGTCCTCGACCCCTATGCGCGGCAGATCGCCGGGCGCATCCGCTGGCACGACGCCGTCTACGGCTTCCGCGTCGGCGCGCCGCGTGGCGACCTCACCATCGACCGGCGCGATTCCGCCCCCTACGTGCCGAAAGCCGTCGTCGAGGACCCCGCCATCACCTGGGGTGCCGATCGCAAGCCCAGCGTGCCGTGGCGCGACACGATCATCTACGAGGCGCACGTCAAGGGCTTCACCGAACTGCATCCCGAGATCGAGGGGCCGGTGCGCGGTACCTATACGGCGCTCGGGCATCCCGCCGTAATCGAGCATCTCGTCAAGCTCGGAATCACCGCCGTCGAGCTGCTGCCGATCCATGCTTTCGCGGACGATCGCTTTCTCTACGACAAGGGTCTCGTCAATTATTGGGGCTACTCGACGCTCGGATATTTCGCGCCAGAGCCGCGCTATTTAGGTCAGGACGGCGCCGTCGGCCTGCGCGCGGCGATCGCCGCGCTGCATTCGGCCGGCATCGAGGTCATTCTCGACGTTGTCTACAACCACACCTGCGAAGGCAACAATCTCGGGCCGACGCTGTCCTTCCGCGGCGTCGACAACAAGTCCTACTACAAGCTCGTGCCCGACAATCCCCGGCACTATTGGGACTGCACCGGCTGCGGCAACACGCTCGACGTGTCGCATCCGCGCGTGCTGCAGCTGGTGCTCGACAGCCTGCGGCACTGGGTCGAGGCCTATCACGTTGACGGTTTCCGCTTCGATCTGGCGCCGGCCCTGGCGCGCGAGCCGTTCGACGTCTCGCATCGCTCCGGCTTCTTCCAGGCGATCCAGCAGGACCCCGTGCTGTCGCGCGTCAAACTCATCGCCGAGGCCTGGGATCTCGGCAGCGGCGGCTACCGCGTCGGCGGCTTTCCGACGGGCTGGGGCGACTGGAACGACCGCTTCCGCGACACGATCCGCTCGTTCTGGCGCGGCGACCAGGGCCAGATGCCGAGCCTGGCGAGCCGGCTGTCGGGCTCGTCCGACATCTTCAACCATTCCGGCCGCAAGCCGTGGGCCAGCGTACAATACGTGGCCTCGCACGACGGCTTCACGCTGCAGGACGTCGTCTCCTACAACTCGCGCTACAACCAGAAGAACGGCGAGGACAACAAGGACGGCCACGAGCCAAACTATTCCTGGAACCACGGCGTCGAGGGCGCCAGCGCCGACAAAGTGATCGTCGCGCGGCGCAATCGGCAGAAGCGCAACATGCTGGCCACCGCGATCCTGGCGATCGGCACGCCGATGCTGCTGATGGGCGACGAGCTCTCGCGCAGCCAGGGCGGCAACAACAACGCCTATTGCCAGGACAACGAGACGAGCTGGCTCGACTGGATCGACCGCACCGACCCCGATCTGCTCGACTACGTCCGCAACCTCGTGGCGCTGCGCAAGAGCCACGACGTGTTCCGCCGGCTGGACTTCTTCACCGGGCAGGTGATGGAGGAGACCGGGCTCAAGGACGTCTACTGGCTCGCCGCCGACGGGCGCGAGATGGTCGGCGACGCCTGGGGCGATTCCGAGCGCCGCACCCTCGGCATGCAGATCGGCAATTACGGTGCCCCGGAAGAGCGCATCCTGCTGCTCTTCAGTGCGGCGAGCGCCGATGTCGACTTCCTGCTGCCGCCGGCCTTCCCGTGCGGAGCCTTCCGGCCGGTCTTCGAATCGACACGTGCCAAGGGCCTCAGCGCGCCTGCGGCAAATTCTGTACGGCCCGGCGAAGCCTTTCGGCTGATGTCGCGTTCCTTCGTACTCATGCAACACGAGCCTTGAAGAATTGGGAGCTAATGCTCAGCAACCATGCGATGCCGTTCGGCGCCGAGATCGTGGAGGACGGGGTGCGATTCACCCTGTGGGCGCCTTCCGCGGGCCGCGTCGACCTCGTCTGTGAGGGACGTCGCGTCGAGATGCCGGCGATCGGGCAGGGCTGGTACAAGCTCGTCGATGCCGAGGCGAAGGCCGGCGCGCGCTACGGCTTTTCCATAGACGGATCTGACGATCTCGTGCCCGATCCCGCCTCGCGCTACCAGGCCGACGACGAGGACCGCCGCTCGACCATCGTCGACCCGCGCGCGTTCGACTGGTCCGACAATGCGTGGACCGGGCGCACCTGGAGCGAGGTGGTGCTGAACGAGATGCACGTCGGCACCGCGACGCCGGCCGGCACCTATGCCGGGCTCGCCGAGAAGCTCGAGACGCTGAAGGAGACCGGCATCACCGCGATCGAGCTGATGCCGATCGCCGAGATCACCGGCAAGCGCAACTGGGGCTACGACGGCGTGCTGCCGTTCGCCCCGAACAACGCCTACGGCACGCCGGACGAGCTGAAAGCGCTCATCGACAAGGCGCACGGGCTCGGCCTGATGGTGTTCCTCGACGTCGTGTACAATCACTTCGGCCCGACGGGAAACTTTCTGCCCTCGTATGCCAAGAGCTTCTTCACCGAGCGTCACGAGACGCCGTGGGGCGCCGGCATCAATTTCGACGGCAAGGGCGAGGCGTCCGACGTCGTGCGCGAGTTCTTCATCCAGAACTCGCTCTACTGGCTCGACGAGTACCATTTCGACGGCCTGCGCTTCGATGCCGTCCACGCCATCCTCGACGACGGCGACAAGCATTTCCTCGACGAACTGGCCGAGCGCATCCGCGACAAGTTCGCAGGGCGGCACGTGCATCTCGTGCTGGAGAACGAAGCCAACGAGGCGCATCGCCTGACGCGCGACGGCGAGGGTCGTGCGCTGTCCTACGATGCGCAATGGGACGACGACATCCACCATTGCTGGCACGTGCTGCTGACCGGCGAGACGGAGGGCTATTACGGCGATTTCGCCGGCGACACCGTCGCACGGCTCGGCCGCTGCCTCGCGGAGGGCTTCGCCTACCAGGGCGAGATGTCGCCGAACCTCGACCGCCGCCGCGGCGAGAAGACCGCTGGCCTGCCGCCGCAGGCTTTCGTCGCCTTCCTGCAGAACCACGACCAGATCGGCAACCGCGCGCAGGGCGATCGCCTGACGACCCTCGCCGATCCCGCGCATATGACGCTTGCTCGTGCAGCGCTTTATCTTGCCCCGCAGATTCCGATGATCTTCATGGGCGACGAGTGGGGCGCCACGACGCCGTTCCAGTTCTTCGTCGATTTCGAGCGCGAGCCCGATCTCGCGGAGGCGGTGCGCAAGGGTCGCGCCAAGGAATTCGAGAAGTTCACGTCCTTTGCCGGCGAGTCGGTGCCGGATCCGACGAAGGCCGAGACGTTCGAGCGCTCGAAGCTCGATTGGGGCGAGGCGGCGCAGGCGCCGTATGCCGCCATCCTCGCCGAGACGCGCGCGCTGCTCGCGCTGCGCGCGGCGCGGATCGTGCCGGTGATGCGGACGCGCTTCATCGAGTCCCGCCACGCGCGCCACGGCGCCGGCGGCCTCGAGGTCGTCTGGCGCTTCGAGGGCGGGACGATCACCTTCCTCGGCAATTTCGAGGCGGCGAGCTTTGCGCCCGATCTTTCCGCCGACGCCGCGGTTTTGTGGCAAAGCGACACCCTCGATCTTCCGAACCGCGCCGCGCTTACGGCCTGGACTGGTGCTCTCCTGCTCGGCCCCGCGCAATGAACGACGACGTCCTCTTCGAAATCGCTTCGCGCGTCGGCGTCGAGCGAAGCTACCGCAACGCGCATGGCGCCCACACCGATTCGCCGCCGCAATCGATTGCCGTCGTGCTGCAGGCGCTCGGCTACGACGTGTCGTCGGACGAGGCGCGCGAGCGCACGCTCGCCGCGCTGCAATCGACGGCCAGGCGCCCGCTGCCGACCACCAGCGTCGTCAACCCGGATGCGCCGGAGCCGATCGAGATCGGCGCCGCGGGCGAGGTCGGCTGGCGCCTCGTGCTCGAGGACGGCTCGGTGCGCGAAGGGATCTCTTCCGCGGAGAGCCGCCATCGCGACGGCGGCCTCAAGCTCGACCCGATGCCGGCGGGCTACCATCGCCTGACGCTCGGCGGCTCACCGCCGCAGGACGGCTGGGTGTTGGCCGCGCCGCCGCAGGCCTATCTGCCCGACGCGATCGGCGACAACGGCCGCGGCTTCGGCGTCACGGCGCAGGTCTACGGCCTGCGCTCGTCGGATAATTTCGGCATCGGCGATCTGTCAGACGTCGGCGACCTGGCGGAAGGCGCAGGGCGCTTCGGCGCGTCGTTCCTCGGCCTGTCGCCGTTGCACGCCCTGTTCCCGACCGACCGCTCGAAGATCTCGCCCTATTCGCCGTCGTCGCGGCTGTTCATCGATCCGATCTACATCGACCCGACGGTGCTGCCCGATTTTGCGTCGAGCACGGCGGCGCGCTTCATGAACGCGCCCGCCTGCGCTGCGGAACTCGATCGGCTGCGCGCGACGAGCCTGGTCGAGCATGCGGCCTCGTGGGAGGCCAAACGGGACATCCTCTCGCGCTACTGGCCGCGCTTCGGCAATGCGGCCGACCCCGAATTCCTGGCCTATCGCGCCGAGCTTGGCGAGCCGCTGGAGCTGCACGCCAGCTTCGAGGCGCTGTCGGAACAATTTGCCGCCGAAGGCCGGCACTGGGTCGGCGATTGGCCCGAGCCGTTCCGCGACGCGCATGGTGAGGCCGTGCGGCAGTTCGCGAAGGACAATCCGCAAAAGATCGCCTTCCACGCCTGGCTGCAATGGCTTGCCGATCGCCAGCTCGCGGCGGCGCAGCACCGCGCGCTCGAAGGCGGCATGACGATCGGCCTCTATCGCGACCTCGCCGTCGGCGTCGATACTGGCGGCGCCGAGCTGTGGGCGCGGCCGGATTGGTTCCTGAAAGGCGTCGCGGTCGGTGCGCCGCCGGACCTGCTGGGTCCGCAGGGACAGGACTGGGGCCTGCCGCCGTTCAACCCGCGCACGCTGGAGGAGCAGGGGCTGCAGGCGTTCCGCACGCTCGTCGCCTCCAACATGCGCCACGCCGGCGCGATCCGCATCGACCACGCCTTCCAGCTGCAGCGCCTCTACGTCGTGCCGGAAGGCATGCCGGCGACCGAAGGCGTCTACGTCAACTATCCCTTCGCGGCGATGCTGGCGGTGCTGCGCATCGAGAGCCACCGCGCGCGTGCGCTGGTGATCGCCGAGGACCTCGGGACCGCGCCCGAAGGCTTCGCCGACGCGATCATGGGCTCCGACATCCTCAGCTATCGCATCGTCAATTTCGAGCGCGAGAACGACGGCGCCTTCAAGGCGCCCTCCGCCTATCCGCGCAAGGCCCTGGCGGCGATCGCCACGCACGACCTGCCGACCTTCGCCGGCTGGTGGAAAGGCCTCGACACGGAGCTGCGGCAGACCTTCAAGTTCTACACGCCGGAGCAGGGCGAGCGCGAGCGCGGCGAGCGGGTCGGCGACCGGGCCGCCTTCTCGCGTGCGCTGGTGGCGGCCGGCGTGCAGGCGACGGATGCCGTGCCTGTCGAGCCGCCGTTCGAGGCGGCGTTCCGCTTCGTCGCCAAGACCCAATCGATGCTCTCGGCGATCCAGCTCGAGGACGTGCTGGAGGAGCAGACGCAGGCGAACCTGCCGGGCCCCGACGTCGGCCATCCGAACTGGCGGCGGAAGCTCTCGCGCACCGTCGACGGCCTGCTGGCGCCGGAAGGGCCGCTCGCGCGCGCCTCGGCGATCACGCTGGCCGAAGGCCGCGATCTCGGCGCAACCGAGCCGCGCCTCGCCTGGCCGCCGCCGTCGGCGACCTACCGGCTGCAGTTCCACAAGGACTTCACCTTCGCCCACGCGATCGACATCCTGCCCTTCCTGCAGAAGCTCGGCGTCAGCCACGTCTACGCCTCGCCGATCCTGAAAGCGCGGCCTGGCTCGACGCACGGCTACGACACGGTCGACCCGACCGAGATCAATCCCGAGCTCGGCGGTGCCGAGGGCTTCGAGCGCTTCGCCGCCGCGGTGAAGGCGCACGGGATGTTCATCCTGCTCGATATCGTGCCGAACCACATGGGCGTGGGCGGCGCCGACAATCCGTGGTGGCTGTCGCTGCTCGAGTGGGGCGAGATGTCCCCGCTCGCCGACACCTACGACGTCGACTGGGAACGTTTGGGCGCCCACGGCAAGCTCGTCGCGCCGTTTCTCGGCGGCCAGTACGGCGAGATCCTCGAAAAGGGCGACCTCAAGCTCGCCTTCGACAAGGACGACGGGTCCTTCGCGGTCTGGCACTACGAGCACAAGTTTCCGATCTGCCCGCTGACCTATCCGGTGATTCTCGATCGCGCCGTCGCCGTCGATCTGTCGGAGGCCGGCGAGGGCGTCGACGGGCTGCTGCGCGTCGCCGAGGATCTACGCGCCCTGGCGCAGGAACCGCCGCACCGCCAGCACGACATCGTCGAGACGTGCGAGCGGCTGAAGCGCCGGCTCGCCGCGCTCGCCCGGCGCGAGAGCGTCGCCGAGACGATCGAGCAGGCCGTCACCGTCTTCAACGGCACGCCCGGCCTGACCGAGAGCTTCGGCAGCCTGCACCGCCTGCTCGAGCGCCAGGCCTATCGGCTCTCCTACTGGCGGGTCGCGGCGAGCGACGTGAACTATCGCCGCTTCTTCGATATCGACGGTCTTGCCGGCGTCCGCATCGAGGAACGGGAGGTGTTCGAGCGCTCCCATGCGCTCATCTTCGATCTCGTGCGCCGCGGCCTGATCCACGGCCTGCGCGTCGACCATATCGACGGGCTGGCCGACCCGCGCGCCTACGCCGCCGCGCTGCAGCGCGCGATCGGCCCGACCTTCTACGTGGTCGCGGAAAAGATCCTCGAGCCGGGCGAGACGCT
>CAZZZM010000139.1:5818-7846 GCA_964658465.1 uncultured Nakamurella sp. | reverse complement strand
CCGCTGTGCCTGCTGGCGATCTACTTCGTCGGCGCGGAAGAGGGCGCGACGTCGCTCATCAAGGGCATGTACATCCACGAGTTCGTCCACGACGGCCGCCACCTCCTCGGCTTTCCCTGCCACTGAGTGATGCCGCCCACCGGATCCTGCTGACGATGACGATGCCCCAACTGCTTCTGCGCGGCATGCTGGTCGGCGTGCTCGCCGGCCTCATCGCGTTCACCTTCGCGAGGGTCTACGGCGAGCCGCAGGTCGATCGCGCGATCGCCGTCGAGAGCGCCATCGCCCAGGCCAAGGGCGAGGCGGAGGAGCCCGAGATCGTCAGCCGCGCGGTGCAGTCGACGATCGGTCTCTTCACCGGGGTGGTGGTCGTCGGCGGCGCGCTCGGCGGCATCTTCTCACTGCTCTTCGCGCTGCTGTGGGGGCGCGCAACGACCGCGATGACGCCAAAAGTGTTCGCCGCGCTGCTGGGCCTCATTGGCTTCGTCGCCGTCTACATCGTGCCGGATCTGAAATATCCAGCCAATCCGCCGTCGATCGGCGAGCCGGAGACAATCGGCATCCGCACCGGCCTCTATTTCTCCATGATCGCGATCTCGATCATCGCGACGATCGCCGCCTTCAGCCTCCGCCGCCTGGTCCTCGCTCGGCTCGGCGCGTGGAACGCCACTTTGGTCGGCGCTCTCGCCTTCGCGGCCCTGATCGCCATCGCCTATTACGCCTTGCCCGTCGTCAACGAGGTGCCCGAGGTGTTCCCGGCGCAAACCTTGTGGAAGTTCCGGCTGGCTAGCCTCGGGATCCAGGCGATCCTCTGGGGCGGCATCGGGCTGATGTTCGGGGCGCTCACAGAGCGCAGCCTACGTCGGGCGGCATAGCCGTCCCAGGGTGGGGCGGCCCCCAATCTTCAGCCAGTTTGCCGCCGGCCTGCGGTGCCCGTCATTCCAAGCCGTCGGCCCGCAGCGTCCAGCGTCGCCCGTCGCTGCCGAAGCCGAGCGCGCCGAGCGGCGCGACGTCGACATGCCAGAACGCCGAAGCCGGCGCGCCAAGCACCGCCACAGCCGCGGCGCGCACGACGGCGGCATGCGTGATGGCGAGGATGCGCCCGCGCTCGCCGCGTAGCGCCTCGAGCCAAGCGGCGATCCGCTCGAGCAGCGCCGCGATCGACTCGCCGCCATGGCCCGTGAAGTCCGGATCGGCGAAGAACGCGGCCGCAGCGGCTGGATCGGTCGCGGCGATCTCGGCCAGCGACCGGCCGGCCCACGAGCCGACATCGAGGTCGCGCAGCGCGTCCGCCTCCCGCGCCGCGACGTGCAGCGCCGCCGCTGTCTCGCGGGCTGCCGTGGCCGGGCTCGTGAACGCGCGGTCGTGGCGCGGCGGAGAAACCGCAGCCGCGGCGTCGCGGCCCTGCGGCGACAGACCGTCCCCAGCGCAGAATGC
Organism: uncultured Nakamurella sp.; assembly: GCA_964658465.1. GTDB lineage: Bacteria > Pseudomonadota > Alphaproteobacteria > Rhizobiales > Beijerinckiaceae > RH-AL1. The sequence continues at coordinate 6,409 of CAZZZM010000139.1, read as the reverse complement.
GGCGCGACGCGTCGCCGCCGTCTCGGCATGGGCGAGCATCGAGAGGCGCAGCGGCATGTCGCGTCCTTTCCGTGCGCCGGCTTGGCCGGGCCGCAATGCATGCTAAGGCAAACCATACGACAGGGATGCGGTCGAGCCGCAGCCGAAACAGGAATGGCGGAGATGTCCCATACGATCGTGCAGAAGCGGAAGCTCCTCGCTCGCGTGCGGCGCATTCGCGGCCAGGTCGACGCGATCGAGCGCGCACTGGAGGGCGAGGCGGGCTGCGACAAGATCCTGCATCTCATCGCCGGCGTGCGGGGCGCGACGGCTGGCCTGATGGCCGAGGTCGTCGAGGATCACGTCCGCTCGCATCTCGTCGATACGGACAAACACCCCGACGCGCTCGAGGCCGACGCCGTCGAGGAACTGCTGGAAGTCATCCGCACCTACCTGAAATAGCTCGCGCCGGGACCGTCTGTTGCATCACCGCCATGTTCGCCTCCCATAGGGGAGCAGGATCGCCTGTGTCGGAGCGCCCATGAAGATCGAGATGCCGAATGCCCCGCACCGCGCGGTGTCCGATACGGCGGAGGGTCAGCGACTCTCGGC